>JBEKKH010000460.1:0-6561 GCA_050010815.1 Streptosporangiaceae bacterium
GCCGAGGCGCAGTTCCGGTCGGTCAGCACGACCAGCGGCAGGTGCAGCAGCGGGACGCCGGTGCCGGTGCGGGTGGCGGTGCAGCTTCCGTGCACGTCGCAGTCGTAGGCGTAGGCCGTGCCGTGGGTGAAGGCGCCGAGCAGGGTGGAGACCTCGGCGGGTGAGCCGCCGCCGTTGCCGCGCAGGTCCAGGATGACCCCGCGCAGCTTGGCGCCGGTGGCCGCTATCGCCCGCAGCACCTGGCCGGCCGCGCCGGGGTAGAACCCGGGCAGCCGCACGTAGGCGATGTCTCCGGTCAGCAGCTTCGCGGATACCGCCGGCGGCGGGGGCGGCTGGTAGAGCGCGGGTGTCATGGTCACCGTCCAGGTGCGGCCGGTGGCGGGCCGCTGCAGCTGTACCGATAGCCGGCCGGGCTGCGGGCCGGGGCCGGACAGCAGGTTCATCACTCCGGCGGAGATGGTGCCGTCGGTGAACGGCGGTGCGCCGTTGACGGAGACGATGATGTCCCCGGGCCGCAGCCCGGCGCTGGCGGCGGGTGATCCCGGCAGCACCGCGGTGATGAACAGCGGCGGCAGCGCTTCCTGCGGCGCGATCTGGGCCAGCGGCGGCGCCGGTGAGGTCATGATGCCCAGGTCGCCGGGCACGGTTCCGGGCGGCGGTGCCGGGTAGGACCACTGGGCGTGGTTGTTGTCCAGGCTGGCGACCATGGCGGTCATGGTGGCGGCGCCCAGTTCCTGGAGCTGTGCCGGGCTGGCCGGCAGCTGGCTGGTCACTTTGCCGTACACGGCGGCGAACGCGTCCCAGTCGCTGTCACGGTCGCCGGTCAGCGCGGGCATGGTGGCATCCGGCTGGTCCATCCCGAGCTGGTCAAGCTCCTGGGTGAACCCGGCGAACGCGGCGGCCAGCAGGGCGGCTGCTGCCCGCTGACCTGCCGGGCAAGCACGGGACTGCCCGCCCCGCCGCTGCAGCCGGCGAGCAACAGGGCCGCTGATACCGGCAGCACCGGGATTACCCGTCTCCAGCTGCGCCAGGTGCGCACCGGCCACGGGGTTCCTGCGGCCGCGGATGCACCGCGATGTGATGACACGCTCATAATGGCCCTCTCCTGGACTGACACCATGCTGTTGCCGGACGCGGCGGCAATGCGCTCTGGATCTTCATGCCCTCGGGCGAGGATCCAGGCTTGCGCCGGGGAAGGGGCCCCTGTGCCTGCTGTGCCGGCCGGCACGAACCCTGATCGGTACGCGCTGGCACCGCTTAGCCTGCCGAGCGCGAATCCGGGTTTCCCCTGTCCGGAGCGTTCAGCAACTCCCGCGCAGGGCCAGGTAGCCGGCCCCGTACGCGGCGAGCGCACGCCGCAGCCGGATCACGGCCCAGCAGCAGACCAGCACCACGGGCGGAATAACCGGCCAGAACAAGCTCATCATTTCCCCCAGCCGCCAGAGCGGCGCCCCCGGGAACAACCATGCCCGCGCAGCCCTGATTCACGATTGAGACACGATTGAGCGTGACTCCTTGACAACCGCGCTGGATTGCCACCAGCCAGGCGCCTGTCCAGACGGCCACATGCACCGTCAGCTGAGCACAACGCTCGAATTGGTCAGCTGCCAGTCAAGCCGCCGGCTGAGCCGGACTTGAGATATCGGGCGGATGGCTGCCCAGGAGCGCAGTTGGGCAGCCATTCGCAGATTGCTGACGGTCAGTCGCCGTCGCCGGCTCCGGCGTCACCACCGGGGTCGGCCGTGATTCCCGCCCCTTCGTCGCTGTCGACGCTGTTCATGATCCCCTGATCCTGGGCCATGCCCTGGTAGTACCCGGCTATGTTGGTACCGCTGGGGGCGCTGGACGCGTCCTGGTCGCCGCTGGCCGTTTCCAGGGCGAATTGCGCCGTCCACGTGCAGGAGCTGAATACCACCTCAGGGTCGTACTGGCTGGTCTGGTCGTTGTAGCCGATGAGGATGCCGAAGCTGCCGACCAGAGCCTGAGAAGAGGTGCTGAGCGTAGCCGTGGCGGCGTCCTGCCAGGACCGTCCGGGCCAGCCGTACACAGACCCCATATACCCGACCGGACCGGAGTCCGTGGTGATGGCATCCGCAGCGACGACATACTGCAGGCCGCTTGACGGGTCGGTCATCCACAGGACATCGCCCTGCGGGAAGAAGGACGTGGTTGACCCGCACGCGGCGGGGTTCGAGTCCATGGTGGCAGCGTCGGCGGCGGTGGCCGTCAGGGCGCTGCCGCCCGCGGCGAGGCCGCTGAGAACGACGACGCCGACCGCCAGGGTGCGGAACCGGCCGAGCCGGCCAGCAAGTGATCCGGTGCGCATGAGGGTACCTCCAGGTTCGTAATAGGTCCATGTGACCTGCGCTTTCACTCTTCCGCGGACCGTTGGTCATGACCACACAGCTCGGCCCACAGGAGACCCACAGGAGTACCGGCCGGGTGGGCGGTTAACGACGGAGGTGATGCTCACATACCGCCCGCGTCCGGCCCGACGCCAGCGCCAGGTCGCCCGTTATTCCAGCGGAATGCTCGCGATCAGCGGGCCGGCGGTTTATGCTTTTTACGGGCAGCGCGGGAGGGTCGGCGGGCGCGATGACCTTCGGAACATTACTTCGTCAACTGCGGACTGACGCTGACCTGACGCAGGAAGAGCTCGCGGAAGCGGCCAAGATTAGCCCGCGGTCGGTGAGTGACCTAGAGCGCGGCATTAATCTCACTGCTCGCAAAGAAACGGCTCGGCTGCTCGCTGATGCGCTGGGATTGACCGGCACGGTTCGCGCGGAATTCGAAGCCGCCGCCCGGGGCAAACCCGTACAGGCTCAGCTCGAGGGCACGGCCGGGGCGACTCGGACCTTGCCACGCGATATCGGTAGCTTTACCGGACGGGAGCGTGAGCTTCGGGCGCTCATGGACGCCACGGCAGGCGGCGTAAAATCCGGCGGCGTCGTTGGTATCCATGCGATCGGCGGGATGGCGGGTATCGGCAAGACAGCCTTCGCGGTACACGCGGCTCACACGCTTGCTCCTAGGTTCCCGGCCGGACAGATCTTCCTGCCGCTGCACGGGCACACCCCGGGCCAGCGGCCGGTCGATCCGGCGGACGCCCTCGCTAGCCTGATCCTTACCGTCGGCGTCTCGGTCGCCCAGATTCCGCCCGGGCTGGAGGCGCGAATGGCGCTATGGCGGGATTGGCTGGCCGGGAAGCAGCTCCTGCTGCTGCTCGACGACGCGGCGGATAGCGAGCAAGTCCGCCCGCTGCTGCCCGGCACGGCCGGCAGCCTCGTGCTGATAACCAGCCGCCGTCACCTGACGGCGCTGGAGGACACCCAGGTCATCAGCCTGGACACCTTGGCTCCGGACGAGGCCGCCCACTTGCTGATCCTGCTCGCGGGCAGGCCAGACCTCACAGCAGACGCTACGCCGGTCGCGGATATGGTCCAACTATGCGGTTACCTGCCGCTAGCCATCGGCATGCTCGCCCGTCAGCTGCATCATCATCCCGCATGGGATCCAACGGATCTAGCCGGTGACCTCGCCGCGGCCCGGGACCGGCTGACGTTGATGACCGCGGAAAACCTGTCAGTCACGGCGGCCTTCGACATGTCCTACGCGGATCTGACCGAGAGCCAGCGGTACGCGTTCCGATGTCTTGGGCTTCATCCGGGCACGGACATCGACGCGTTCGCGATGGCCGCGCTGAGCGACACCGACGTGGCTACCGCTCGTCATCACCTGGAAACGCTTTACGGCCAGTACCTGATAACCGAGCCCGCACGCGGTCGCTATCGGCTTCACGACCTGATCCGCGAGCACGCGCGTGCGCTGGCCACCACCGACCCGCCCGCTGCCTCCCAAGCCGCGCTGCGGCGACTGCTTGACTACTACGTGCAGACGGTACGCGCGGCCGACCGTTACCTGCCGCGCCGCATACCGGTGCCCGCACGCGATGTGCTCAGCACGGAGCCCAGACAAGTCCCGCCTGTTCACGGACCGGACGAGGCGCTGGCCTGCATCGCCGCCGAGCGCTTCAACCTGCACGCCGCCATCGGCTACGCCGCCGACCACGCGCTGCCGGGCCATGCCACCGCGATCCCCGCGGCGATGCATACGTATTTGCGGATGAGCGGCCACTGGGATCAGACCTTCGCCATTCACCGCATCGCGGTGGAAGCGGCCCGTCAGGCCAATGACCCGCTCGCGCAGGCCGGTGCGCTCACCGACCTCGGCGAGATGCAGCTGATGATCAGTGACCTGCAGGCGGCCACGGTCAGCCTCAGCCAGGCCATGGATCTGTTTCGCAAGCACAGCAGCCGACTCGGGGAAGCCGCCGCGCTGACGCTTCTGGGTGCCGTCCACCGGCTGACCGCCGACTACTCAACCGGCCTGGTTAGCCTGACTGCGGCTCTGGACATCTACCGGGGGCTGGGCGACCGGCTCGGCGAAGCCTGCGCATTGCATTTCCTCGGGGCCTTGCAGCGGATGAGGTCCGAATATCCGGCGGCCGCCGCCACCCTAGCCCAGGCACTCGGCGGCTACCGAACTCTCGGCAACCGGGCCGGCGAAGCGAACGTGCTCGTCGACTTGGCTCTCACCCAGCGGGAACTGGCCGACTACCCGGGTGCCACCGCCAGCTTGACCCGGGCGCTCACCTTGTACCGGGATGTCGGTGCTCGACTCGGCCAGGCCAATGTTGTCAACCAGCTCGGTGCTGTGCAGTACCTACGCGGAGATCATCAAGCGGCCGCAGCCAGCCTGCGGGAGGCGCTTGACCTCCACCATGAGCTGGGGAACGCGCTAGGCGAGGCCAATTCGCTCATCTACCTGGGCCTGGCCCAGCAGATTCCCGGGGATTACCCCGCGGCATACACCAGCCTGACCCAGGCGCTTGCGCTCTACCGCAAGATCGGCAACCGGCATGGCGAGGCCAACGCCCTGAACGAACTGGGTGCGCTGCACCGCCTGAACGGCGATTATGAGTCCGCACACGCCTTCCTGGATGAGGCACTGCGGCAGTATCGCGAACATGGCGAGACACTGGGAGTTGCGGAGGCCCTCAACTACATGGGCGATCTGCTGCTAGCCACCGCCACGCCCGCCGCCGCGCGCACCCAGCATGAGCAAGCCCGCGCGCTGGCCGAAGGTCTCGCCGCGCCGCTCATCACCGCCCGGGCACTGGAGGGTATCGGCCGCTGTTACCTCCGCGACGGCAGCTCTGACATGGCGGCTGCGGCACTGAATGAGGCATTCGTTATTTATCAGCGCGTCGGGTCCCCCCGCGCCGCGGATATACAGGCCATCCTCCGTGACGCTTCCGGAAGATCTGCCCAGGAACCGCCGTCCCCCGTTTGATAGAAGATCTTATTAGAAGTGCAGAAATGACCAGTGAAGTGATCTCAGTAATTTTCACTTGATGTAGATGAACGAATAAGCAAGGACGCAACGCCCCTATTTCGGCTACGGACGTTGGTCAGACGGCGGCCATGATGAGACTACGCCTGGAAGAAGCGGCCGGCCCGGCGGGCCGCAGCCGCTGACTCCGGGCGGTATCCAGGTCAGGACTCCCCGGGCGCCCGGTAAGCCGGCGACCTGGTAACCGCGCGGTCCATCTCCTCCGGCGACAGCAGCGCGGTGACGTGCCGCCGAAGCTGCCGAACAACGGCCGGGCCGCCTCCACCCGCGATGTCCCGCCCTCAACGGCCAGGCCCTTCAGACCCTCGCCCGTAATAGGACCCCTGAAATAGGAACTTTGGCATGACCCCTCCCTCGTCGTTACGCCGCAACACTCATGTGTTAGCCGGCCGGATCTTTGACGTGCAAGGGAAAATGCCGTGCCTGGATCGCGTCGTGTGATCTAGTGTGTCGTTGCCGAGGCGTGTGGCGACCGGTTTGGGCAGGTGCCGGTCCGCGAGGCAAGGTGGCGGACCGTGGGCACATGCGGGGATGAGCCTCGGAACAGCGGCCGGTCAGGTGGGGCTGAGGGCGGTGGCGAGTTCCCGGGTGCGGCCGAGTAGGCGGGCAAGAGCGATCGGGTCCATGTAGTCGTCATAGCGGACGATCTGGCCGTCGCGCACCCGGATGACACCCAGGGCGGTGAACCGGTAGGGCGCACCGGTGACGTTGGACCGGCCGTGGTGGGTGATCTCGGTGACCACTACCTCGGGGTCGTCGGTCACCCAGGCCCGCGCTTCCACTCCTGCCATGACGAACAGTTCCCGTGACCGGCCCATTTCGGAGAAGAAGGCGCGGATGGCTTCGCGGCCCCGCAGCTCCGCAGGATGCCCGGGCGGGGCGAACGGGTAGGCCATCACCCCGTCCGCGGCGAACAGGTCGGCGAACACAACCCCCTCCCCGGCCACCATCCTGTGGACCTGCTCGGCGATCTCGCGCGGGGTACAGGGCATGAGGCCTCCTCTTATAATCGGAACGATGACCCCGCTTAAACTATACGGAACGATCGCCCCGGTTAGCAACCATGGCTGAGCGGCCGCCGCGCGCCGACGCGCGGCGTAACCGCGAGAAGGTCCTGCGGGCCGCGCAGGAGGCCTTCGCCGCGTCCGG
>JBEKKH010000461.1:0-6544 GCA_050010815.1 Streptosporangiaceae bacterium
ACGGCGGCACCACGGCGGCACCACGGCGGCACCACGGCGGCACCACGGCGGCACCGCCAGGAAAGCCCCTTCCCAGCCCTTTGGGATCGCGATCCAGCTACCGCATACCTCGACCGGATCGGTACACCAGATTTTCGCTGAATACGAATGAGCAGCCGGAATGACGGCTATCTTCCCGCGGTCATGCGGTTCGCGGGATACGGCCGCGAAGACCGCTACAAAGCTCATGACGACCGCCGCCGCGACTCCAATCCCGCCCGGAAACAGCCCAACTACCTGCATATTCTGGTTCGCCCCTCGGCCTGGGCTCACGGACCTGCTCCATCGGCGCCAACTGCGGGTGCGCAAATATAGCGCTCTTCCCGCGATCAGGAACCCCGAGGTGAAAAGGTCCGCCGCTAGCTCACCACCAGGCCCAAATAGCCGCGTACAGCTAATATCAAAGCCCAAGACCAGAATAGTCAAAAGCTATATTCCGAACGGACATTGGTACCCGTTCCAGGGTCGACGTCAAGTTTGCGGTGCCCGGTATCATACCCGCGACGGGGATGATCAGGAAGGTCCGCCTGATAGTGCACTACACGCGCGTCAGCTGTGTCCACGCCCTGGCCGGACAGCCACCGGCCGGACGGGAACGCGGGCGCCGCGCTGCGGTACGTGCGGTGAGCGCCGATTTCCACTCAGCGATTCGGCCCTTAGGCGCCGGTTACAGCCGACACTAATGGAAACCCGGGCCGGTTCTGGCCGGCTCAATCGTCCAGCGTGCCGGCCCCCGGCCTCGTCATGGATCGCACCTCGTCCTCATCCGCATCATCCGCACCCCTCGCGCCACTGCCACCGTGCACGCTCTCGCCTCAACGGCCCGCCCGGTCACGGCTCAGCTCAGCCCGTGAAAGCTGCTTCTGCTGGGATTGGAGACACGTCGCGCCCGGCAGCGCTCATCATCGTGGATCATTACTACCCGTAAAACAGGGGTAGCGATCCACGATGATGGCCGGACGGCTCTTGCGCTGAGCGCCGGCGTCGGGGAGCTACAGCCGGGGCGGCCCCCTCGAACCTAGATAGCTGGCGTACACCCCGGTAGGTGCGCCTTTATCCCGCCCGGAGGAAAGGACTGCCCGGGACTTGCCTGAAGGCTGGGGCGGGTTCAGCGCAGCGAGGCAGCCTGGTCGTCCGGGTCGCGGCCGGGAGGGTCGGGCACCCGGCAGGAGTTCTCCAGGAAGAGCGCGGCGCAGGCCAGCAGGACGGCGGCGACGAGCGTCAAGACCGCGCTGAGCGCGTCCTGGCGCGGCACCGTGGCGGTCAGGGATCCGCTCAGGTAGATGTCGAAACCCGCCGCGGTCCCGGCCACCGCCGCAGCCACCAGCGAACTGGCCTTGGCCAGCGCGACCATCCGCGACACGAACAGCGGCTCGGCCGGCTTGCCCGCCCGCCGTCCGGCTATCCTGACCCGCAGGTCACGACCGATCATGGCCTCCGCCGCGGCGGCCAGCAGCAGCGCGGGCACTCCGGTCCACGGCAGCGGAGGCAGCCGCTGGTAGAGCAGGCGCAGCAGCAGCCAGCCCAGCACGGCGAAGATGACCGCGACCACGGCCAGCGCTGACGCACGGGTCGGTTTCATCTGGCCTCATCCGCCCGCTCACCCATGGGAGGCAGCAAGACCATACCGGGCGGCCGGCGGATGCCGCCGGCGTCCAGGCCCGCGAGCAACTCCCGGACCCGTCCCCGTCCGGGCAGGGTGGCTTGTGGGTCGACATCGAGCCACGGCGCGAGCACGAAGGCACGCTCGTGCGCGCGCGGGTGGGGCAGCGTCAGCACCGGGTCGTCGCTGACCTGGCCCGCGTAGCTGATGATGTCGATGTCTAGCGTGCGGGGTCCGAACCGCACCTCGCGGACCCGGCCGAACTCGGCCTCGATGCCGTGCGCCGCCTCGAGCAGCTCACGCGGGCCCAGGCCGGTCGCCGCGGTGAGCACCGCGTTCAGGTAATCGGGCTGCGGCGGGCCGCCCACCGGGGCGGTCTGGTAGACGGGTGAGAGGGCCAGCACATCAGTATCCGGGAGCCTGCCGATGGCGTTCACGCATCCCTGAAGGGTACCTAGCCGATCGCCGAGGTTGGCTCCGACGGCCAGCACCACAAGCTGCCCGGTCACGACCGGCCAGTGACCGGCAGCGGCGGATCGCCGGCGCTGGCGGCACCCGGCGACGCGGCGCTGGCGGCACCCGGCGACGCGGCGCTGGCGGCGCCCGCCGAGGCGGCGCGCCAGGCGGCCGCGACCCGGACGGCGTCCGCGTTCGGCGGAACCCGGTGGACGCGCACGCACCAGGCGCCCGCGACGGCGGCCAGCGCCGTGGTCGCGACCGTGGCCTCGTCGCATTCCTCGAACGGCCGCGGCGTGCCGTCCGGTCCGGCCAGCAGGTGACCAAGGAAGCGTTTCCTCGACGCGCCGACCAGGACGGGGAAGGTGGCCGCCCCGATCCGCGCCACCTCGGCCAGGTGGGCGAGCAGCGTCCAGTTGTGCTCGCCCAGCTTGCCGAAGCCGAGGCCAGGGTCGAGCACGATGCGGCCGGGGTCGACTCCGGCCGCAATCACCGCGTCCACCCGCTGGGCCAGCTCGTCGCGAACCTCACGCACCACGTCGGTGTAGACCGCCCGGGAGTACATCTGGCGGCTGTGGCCGCGCCAGTGCACCACCACGTAGCAGACCCCGGCCGCCGCGACCAGCCGGGGCATGTCCGGATCGGCCAGGCCGCCGCTGACGTCGTTGACGAGCTGCACGCCCGCGTTCAGCGCGAACTCCGCGACCGGCGCCCGCATCGTATCGATGGAGGTCGGCACGCCGGCCTTGACGAGCTCGGTCACGACCGGGCCGATGCGCCGCAGCTCCTCGTCCTGTCCGATGCGCTGGGCGCCGGGGCGGGTGGACTCGCCGCCGACGTCCACGATGTCCGCGCCCTGAGCCACCAGCTCCAGGCCGTGCGCAATGGCCGCCTCCGCGCCGTACCACTGGCCGCCGTCGGAGAACGAGTCAGGCGTGACGTTCACCACCCCCATCACAAGACAGCGGTCCGCCGCGGTCAAAGCGGACAGGACATGCGGTGGCTCGCTCACGTGGGGTCCCGGCGGAGCTTGCGGCGGAGCCTGGCCAGGCCTAGCTTGCGGGCTAGGCGGCGGGCGATCCTGTTCAGCTCAATTTGGGGGCGGACCAGGAACGCCTCCGCCTGGAGGGCGGCCAGCGCGATCCTCGGCGCGTCCCTGGTGCTCGGGAAGACGAAGAACCGCGGCTGCCAGACGGGGCAGAACTTGGCGTTGAACTTGTACAGCGACTCGATCTGGAACCACTTGGACATGAAGATCAGCACCGCCCGCCAGGCCCGGAGCACCGGGCCTGCCCCGATCCGCTCACCCCGTTCGAGCGCGGCCCGGAAGACGGCGAAGTTCAGCGATATCCGCTTCACGCCCAGGCCGGGCGCCGCCTTGATCGTCTCGGTGATGAGAAAGTCGTTCAGCCCGGGCTGGGCGGCCTTGTCCCGTTGCATGAGGTCAAGCGAAAGCCCGTCGGCGCCCCAGGGGACCAGCTGCAGCACCGCGCGGACCACCCCGTTTTCCTTCGCGGTCACCAGCACGCACTGGTCGTCACCGGGCGCGCCGATCCGGCCCAGGGCCATAGAAAAGCCGCGCTCGGTCGCACTCCCGCGCCAGGAATCGGTGGACTTGACGATCCCGTCGAGCTCGGCCCGCGAGATGTCGCCCACCCGGCGGACCTCGGCCACGTAACCGTTCTTCGCCACCCGGTTGACCATCTGCCTGACGTTGCGCATGGACCGGCCGGCCAGGCTGAAATCAGCCACGTTGACGATGGCCTCGTCGCCGAGCTCCAGCGCGGTCAGGTCGCCCTCACGGCACCACACCTCCGCGCCGAGCTCGCTGCAGCCCATCACGGCCGGCGCCCAGGCGTGCCGGGCCGCCTCGTCCAGGAACGGGCCGATCGCACCCGGCCACGCCTCCGGGTCGCCGATCGGGTCACCGCTGGCCAGCATCACCCCGGACACCACGCGGTAGCAGACGCAGGCCTTGCCGGTCGGCGACCAGATCACGCTCTTGTCGTTCCGCAGCGCGAAGTAGCCGAGCGAGTCCCGGTCCCCGTGCCTGCCGAGCAGTTCCCTGACCCGCTCAGCGTCGGCCCGGGCCAGCCGGGCCCGCGGCTCGGCCGGGCGCAGGAACAGGTACGCGGTGACGATGAGGGTGAACAGGCCCAGCGCGCCGCTGAGGATGCCGAACAGGTCGCCCCGCGCCTCCGGCGCCCACTGCACGGGCCCGGACACCCCGACCAGGCCGGTGATGACCTCCCACACCCGGTCATCCAGCGAGTAGTTCTCGACCAGCCCCTTGGCCAGCAGGATATAGGTCAGCCCGATGACCACGTCCGCGACCACCAGGCCGGCGAAGGTCCGCAGCGCCCGCCAGCGGTTGCGCCGGTCGCCCTCGGCGTAGAACTCGTTGCGGAAGTAGAGCAGAGCGACGATCTCCACCAGCGCGACCACGGCGGTGAGAATCCGGTGGGAATGGTAGAAGTGAATGGCGACGTCGAACGCGAGCAGCGCGATCACCGCCTGCCAGGCCCGCCGCTTCCTGCGGCGCAGCCCGTGCGCCAGCAGCAGCAGCAGGAGGCCGATGATGACGTCGGAGGTGCGGGCGACGTTGGTCAGCGTCCCCGGCACGGGCACCAGGTGGGTCAGCTTGTGCAGCCGATTCGGCCAGCCCGGCTTGAAGATGGCGATGATGTCCGACAGGCCGATGAGCATGGTGAGCAGCGCCGCGCTGACCGGCACCCAGCCATGCTGCCGCCGGCGGTCGGCGAAGTTCCCTGCGGATGTCGACAACCCGCCGCCCCTGGCCGCGGCCGGGGCCGCGCCCTTCAGTTGCCCAGCTTCGTCGCTGTCGCTCATCTCGGCGGCTTTCTTGTCAGGCCCTGGATCACGATGGGTCAGCGTAGTCATCGCGTCGCCTCGCGTCCTGCGTTCACGGTACCTCCACGCCTAGGCAAAGTCCCGGCCGCCGAACGAAGCCGGCAACCGGCCAGCAGGGAGTGCAGAAGCATCTCTTCACCAAATCCCCCCGGCGGTCTCGGGCCGGCCGGCCTACCTCATAGACGCGCCAGAAGGCACTTTCGTTCAGTGGCGGCGGGAAATTGTGCTCAGCGGTGACCGTAGATGAGGCTCATCGCCTCGGCGCGGGTCACGTCGTTGTCGCGGAAGGCGCCGCGCACCGCCGAGGTTACCGTCCTGGCACCCGGTTTGCGCACTCCTCGCATCGCCATGCACAGGTGCTCCGCCTCGATGACCACGACCACGCCGCGCGGCTCCAGCGTCTCCACCAGGGCGTCGGCGATCTGGCTGGTCATCCGTTCCTGCACCTGCGGACGCCGGGCGTAGACGTCAACCAGCCTGGCCAGCTTGGACAGCCCGGTGATCTGGCCCTTGACGTTCGGGATGTAGCCGATGTGCGCCACGCCGAAAAACGGGACCAGGTGGTGCTCACAGGTCGCGTACATCTCGATGTCGCGCACGATGACCATCTCGTCGTGGCCGGCGTCGAAAACGGTCGTCAGGACATCCGCCGGGTGCTTGTTCAGCCCGGCGAACTGCTCGGCGTAGGCGCGGGCGACCCGGGCAGGCGTATCACGCAGGCCGTCCCGGTCCGGGTCCTCCCCGATCGCGAGCAGGATCTCGGTGACGGCACGCTCGATCCGCGGCAGGTCGAACTCCGAACTGCCGCTCGGGCCTTCCGTCACCCGTGGCCGCTGGTCTCGCCGTGGCCCGGCTCGTTGCCGTAACCCTGAGAGCCGCCGTAGCTCTGAGCACCGCCAGGGCTTCCCGCGCCCCCGCTGTCCCCGCCCGGGTTGTAGCCGAACGACTGTCCGTTGGCCGGCAGCGCCATGTTCCCATTGGCGTTGCCGGGGTCGGCCGCCGCCAGGGCAAGCTCCTTGGGTGACAGGACCGGCGGGCGATCCGAGGGCAGCCGCTTGCCGTACCCGGTGTAGGAGCCGCGAACCGGCCGCTTCTGCACCGAGGCGAAGATCTCCAGGACCTCCTTGCGGCCCACGGTCTCCTGGTCGAGCAGGCGCAGCACCAGCGCGTCCAGCACCTCGCGGTACTCGACCAGGACTTCCCAGGCCTCGTCGTGAGCCGACTCGATCAGACGGCGGATCTCCTCGTCGATGGTGGAGGCGATCTCCTCGGAGTAGTCCCGGCTGTGCGACATGTCCCGGCCCAGGAACGGCTCGGCGTCGCCGTTGCCGAACTTGCGCGCGCCCAGCCGCTCGCTCATGCCGTACTCGGTGATCATGCCGCGGGCGATCTGGGTGGCCTTCTCGATGTCGTTGGCGGCACCGGTCGTCGGCTCGTGGAAGATGAGCTCCTCGGCCGTCCGGCCGCCGAGCAGCATGGCCAGCTGGTCGAGCATCTCGGCCCGGGTGACCAGGAACTTGTCCTCAGTGGGCAGCGCGCTGGTGTAGCCGAGCGCCCGGCCGCGCGGGATGATCG
>JBEKKH010000462.1:0-6534 GCA_050010815.1 Streptosporangiaceae bacterium
CAATCCCGATCCGCGCCGCCGCAGGCACGACAACGGCCCGGGGGCTTATCGCGTCGCGGAGCCGTTCGGCCATGGTTGGGGCTGAAGCTCGGTAACGTCGGGGCCGGGCGGGCTTTCCCCCAGCAGGATGCGACGGGCGGCCTCAAGGGCCCGGCGCAAGCCCGCCAGGCCAGCGCCATCGGCCGGCGTCTGGCGGGCCGGGGCCGTATCGGGCGGCAGCGTCCCGAGGCACCTGGTCGCCGTCGGCCAGCCGGGGTCGAGCGCTGCGCGGGCGTCGGTGGACACCGACAGGGCCGAGGCGAGCACGGTCTCGGCCGCCGCAGGGAGCGCAGCTGCACGTCATCGGCACCGGTCCTGGCCTGCCGCAGGACCTCCCGCGCCTGGCTCACTTCCGTCACGGCTCGCGCACGGGCCGTGGCCGCGCCGGGCGTACCCGCCGCGGCCAGCACATCGGCCACGGCCTCCCACGCCCGCGACAGGGCCCGCCGCTGCGGTAGCCCGCTGCTGAGCAGAAAGAGAGCGGAGTTCTGTTCGCGAGGGTGGCAGATTGCGGAGACGCTTGAGCCGGGGAAGCCGCAGCGGCCACTGCCGGAAGATGAGGTGTCATGAGCCTGTATCAGCTGCACAGGTACGTCTTCGATTACCTGAGAGCCGACGAAGTGAGCAGCGGCGCGACACCAGATTCCTACGTCAGCGCCTACCCTACCGACTCCGAGCGCAAGGTCTTCGAATCGAAGGACATCGCGGCTCTTTACCAGATGGGCTTCCATCCGGTGCTGCTCAACGGCTATTGCCGGGCTGTCAAGAGAACTTGCGGCCAGCGCCCACGCCGGCTGTTTCGCCATCATCACCGAGCAGCATCCGGCGGACAGGACCGCTGGTGAACCTGATCGGCAGCGTTCTGCGGCCATGACGGCTTGATGACCTGTGTGGCGCGACGAAGCTCCGGTAGGAACGGGGATCCTGGCCACAGATCCTAGCCCGCCAGAGCTTCGTCGTGGATCAGTACTGTTGCCGGCAATACCTATTTCAATTGCTCGCGAACGGTCTGGAAATAAACTGCTGACATCTCGCGCATGAAGTCGGCATTAGTCGCGGCTGATGGGATCCTGGCCCGGCGCCAGCAGGAAGGACGTAACGGCTTTTGCGAATTGGGCCGGCTCTTCCCAGAAGAACAGATGGCCGAGCCCGGGAAGACCACTACCTGCAAGTTTGAAATACGGCCGGATAGGATCTTGCTGTTACGCGGGTCCACCACCGCATCGGCGCCACCGTACATAATCAGCTGATTGCGGACGATGCGCTCGACCAGTTCGGGATGCTCCTTGAGGGTGTCCGGCGCCAGCGCCGTGTCCACCAGGCTGGCCGTTGACGGGACGATACCAACGATCTAGCATAATGATATCAGATTTTGGTTCGTGTACCCGGCCCGGCCGGGAGGGAGTGCGCGATGGGAACCAGGAAGATCGTATGGCCCAGCCTGATCCTCGCTGCCGGTGTGGTCCTGGCAGGCTGCAGCAGCACGCCGGCTGGGAGCACAGCGACGAATCCCCAGGCGGCCAAGCCCGCTGGCTCGTGGCTGGATCCGAACGGCGATCCTGGGAACACGCGGGACGCGGCGGGCGCCACTATTTCGTCCGCCAATGTGGCCGGCCTGCAGCAGGCATGGACCTTCAAGCTGCCCTCCTCATTGGTAACGTCCGGACCGGGCTTCGGCTCGCTGGCGGCGGCGCCGATCGTGGCGAATGGCGTCGTCTACCTGCAGGACCTCGGTGGCAACGTGTATGCGCTGGCTCTGGCCACCGGGAAGCTGCAGTGGGAGTACCAGGTCAGCTCGAAGATCGTCGAGGGGGGGCCGGACGGCGTCGCGCTCGCGGGCGGTGTCGTGTACGGCGACACGACGACCGCCGCGTTCGCGCTCAGCGCCGCCACCGGCAAAACCATCTGGGTCGACCGGAACCTGCTCAGCAGCGGTCAGGGCACGCTCGCCATCCAGCCGCTGGTCGCAAACGGCCGCGTCTACCTGGCCAGTTCCATCGGAACTGGGCCCACCGGCGGGATCCTGCTGGCCCTGAACGCCGCCACCGGCAAGGTGGCCTGGACATTCAACACGGTCGTCCCCGCCAGCAACGGCGCAGCGCAGACCCCTTACGGCTCAGGCGGCGCCTGGGAGACCCCGCTGCCCGGCAGCGACGGCTCGGTAACCTTCGGCACCGGCAACCCCTATCAGTCGGCCGCCGAGGCGATCGCCCACCCCGCACCCTGGCTCTACACCGACAGCGAGGTGAACCTCGATGGCGCCACGGGCAAGCTGCGCTGGTACTACCAGGGTGTGACCAACGACTTCATGGACCACGACCTGCAGACCTCGCCGATGGCCGCGACCATCAACGGACAGCCCGCGGTCATCGGCTCGGGCAAGATGGGCGTGGTCTACGCGATGAACGCCGGCACCGGCAAGCTGATCTGGAAGACCCCGGTCGGCGAGCACAGCACGTCGGACAACTACCCGCTCGAGGCGATGGAGCACAAGCTCACCCTGACGGCCCCGTACACGATCCTTCCCGGCTCCCTGGGCGGCGTGCTGTCCAACCTGGCCCTGGCGGGTAACACCGTGTACGTGGCCACGGTCGACCAGCGGTTCACGCTCGCCAAGATGAGCTACCCGCTGGGCGCCCCGGACGGCACCGGCAGCGGCGAGATAGTGGCCCTCAACCTCACCACCGGCAAGGTCGAGTGGGACACCAGGGTGCCGGCCTACCCGCTGGGTGCCGCCACAGTCTCCAACGACCTCGTCTTCACCACCCTGTACACGGGCGTCCTGATCGCGCTCGACCGCACCACCGGTGCCGTCGTCTACCAGCGCAAGCTGCCCACGTCCGCCAACGCGCCCATCGCCATCGCCGGAAACTCCATCCTCGTGCCCGCGGGCGGGCCTAACCTTTTCGGCCCTAAGGGCGGCTCACCTCAGCTGGTGGTCTACACGGTTCGCTGAGGGGACAGCTCGCCGAAGAACTGCCCGAGCCCGTCGCCACGGCGGTCTGGGAACTCATCCAGGGTGACTGCGGTATCGAGCATGGTCAGGTGACCAACGCCGACCAGCGGCATGTCGGCCTCCTCAATCCTCATCGATGCTGCGACGGTCCCGACGCTTAGGACGTTGCCCGGTCGGCGCGGCGGGCGCAACGTACATCTCGCCCAGTGGCAGGAACCGCATCTCCAGCCGGGCACCGGCTAACCTGCAACAGACTCGCCCTGGGCAGACCTCGAGATAGGTAAATGAACGTGGACGTGACCACCACCGCAGCAGACCAGACGGTGCGGCGGGCGGCCGTGCTTGGGTCCCCGATCGAGCATTCGCTCTCCCCCGTCCTGCACGGCGCGGCCTACCAGGCGCTTGGCCTGCACGGTTGGCACTACGACAAGATCGAGTGCGACGAGCCGAGCCTGCCGCGCCTGGTCGGCAGCATGGGACCCGAGTGGGCGGGTTTGTCGCTGACGATGCCGCTCAAGCGGGTGGCCCTGACCGTCGCCGTCGAGGTATCACCGCTGGCCGAGGCGGTCGGGGCGGCGAACACGCTGGTGTTCTCCCCAGCCGGGGGCACGCGGGTGGACAACACCGACGTGGCCGGCATGGTCTCGGCGCTGCGGGAGGCCGGACTGACCCGGGTCGAGCAGGCGGTCATTCTCGGCGCGGGTGGCACGGCGCAGGCTGCCCTCGCGGCGGTGCGAGAGCTGGGCCACCAGTCGCCGATCGTGCTGGTCCGCGACCTGGCCCGTACCGGCGAGCTGCGCGAGATCGCCGGGCGACTCGGGATGCGGCCGACGATCTCGGACGGCCTGTTCACCGAGCCGCTGCCCGCCGCCGACCTGGTCATCTCCACGCTGCCCGGTGGCGCAGCCGGTCCGCTGAGTGCGACCCGGTGGAAACCAGACACCATGGTGCTCGACGTGGTTTACGCGCCGTGGCCGACCCCCTTCGCCGGGTCAGCCCTGGCGGCCGGCTGCCCGGTGGTCAGCGGCCTGACCGTGCTGCTGTACCAGGCGGTCGCCCAGGTCGAGCTGATGACTGGTCATCCCGGTCCGGTGGAGGCGATGCGGGCCGCCCTGGTCGCCGTGGTGGCGGCCCGGCAGGGCTGAGCCGGTCAGCCGGCGGCCTGGGACAGCTGGCGCAGGCCGTGGATCGCCAGGACGTAGCCGTGGACGCCGAAGCCGACGATGATGCCCGAGGCGACCGGAGAGATGAAGGAGTGATGACGGAACGCCACGCGCTTGTGGACGTTCGAGATGTGGCACTCAATCAGCCGTCGGCGCGGCAGCCTTCAAATAAGCTGATCATCGATACCGGTCGGCGGAGGGACGAAGGCGTGGCGGACAGACCCGTGCGGTGGGGAATCCTCGGAACGGGTGGGATCGCAAGCGCGTTCGTGACCGATCTCCTGCTGACCGATTCCGGCGTTGCCGTCGCGGTCGGCTCGCGCAGCCAGGGATCTGCAGACCGTTTCGCAGGCGAGTTCGGCATCGCGAACCGGCATGCCAGCTACGAGTCGGTGGTTGCCGATCCGGACGTTGACGTGATCTACGTGGCCACGCCGCACCCGATGCATCACGACAATGCGATTCTCGCGCTGCGGGCCGGCAAGCACGTATTGGTCGAGAAGCCGTTCACGATGAACGCCGCCGAGGCTCGCGAGATCGTCCGGGTGGCGAGGGAGCGCGGCCTGTTCGCCATGGAGGCGATGTGGACCCGGTTCCTGCCGCACGTGGCCATCATCCGGGATTGGCTGGCACGGGGCGTGCTCGGCGACGTCGTCACCGTGACCGCGGACCACGGCCAGTGGTTTGCCGAGGACGCCGGGTTCCGTCTGTTCGCACCGGAACTGGGCGGCGGTGCGCTGCTGGACCTTGGCGTGTACCCGGTGTCGTTCGCGTCGATGGTCCTCGGCACGCCAAGCCGGATCGTGTGCATGAGCGACCCGGCGTTCACCGGAGTGGACGCGCAAACGTCGATGTTGCTGGGCTACGACAGCGGCGCCCAGTCCGTGCTGACGTGCACCCTGCGGGCGAAGAGCCCGACGAGGGCCGCGATCGTCGGCAGTGACGCGAGGATCGAGGTCGAAGGCGACTTCTACGCTCCCGCGGCCGTGACGCTCGTACCGAGGAATGGCGACCCGGTCCGCGTCGCGTCGGTGCACGAGGGCCGGGGCCTGCGCCACCAGGCCGACGAGGTCGCGCGTCGGCTGGCCGCTGGTGATGTGGAGAGCCCATTGATGCCACTGGACGAGACCATCTCGATCATGGAGACGATGGACACAGTGGTAGCGCGTGCTCGGCAGAATGCATAAAGACGACCTGAGCCGAATTCCGCCCATATGGAATCTAAGTTACGTGCTAAAGCGATAGTAGCTGACGTCCTCAATGACGATTGGATTCCCGTCATGCCGGAGTACCTGCCGCGGTCCCCGCGCGTGCGGCAAAACTACCACCGGCCGACGGCATTGCCGGGAACGGCTGCGGCTGGACCGCCCCGCCGAGGCCGCAGTCGTACGCGCGGATCCTGATGCCGCGCGGGCAGACGGTCCCTTCCCGCTGCTGGTGGATGAATGGCAGGTCGTGCCAGAGGTACTCGGCGCGGTCAAGCGGGCCGTTGACGAGAGCGCGCCGGGCGGCAGTTTCGTGCTGACCGGCTCCAGCCAGGCCGACCTGACGGCCGCGGGCTGGCCCGCCACCGGACGATTGATCCGCGTTCGCATGTACGGCCTGGCAGAGCGAGAACTTGAGCACGGTTCGTCACGACCGGCCGTCCTCGACCGGCTGGTGTCGGAAGGAGCGAGAGGACGTCAGGTACCGCCGGATCCGCCGGACATCCGTGGGTACGTGGCGCGGGCTGCGCGGGACGTTACCTGAAGCGGCTCTGGCCACCGGGCCGCGCCCATTCCGGCTGGATGAGTCAATCGCCGCTTTGCCCATCTGCGCCCTATGGGGCGGGCAGCGAGTTCCACCGATCGTTCCATTTCAGGCCACAGCCGACGCTACTGTTTCCCACTCAACGAAAGTTGCTGTCGGGTGGCGCCCGGTCGCGAGGTACTCCGGACCTGACGCGTTCTTCGCTCAGCGGAAATCTGGGGTGATGAGCGGTGGCTACGCTGACCGCGACACGACTCGCCGGGCCCGCACAGGCCGCCGAGATTCTCATCGTCGGCCCTTCGCTTGGGACGTCGGTCGAGGCGCTGTGGAGCCGGTGCGCGGCCATGTTGCCGTTCGAGGTGGTCGGCTGGGACCTGCCCGGGCACGGCCGCAGCGGACCGGCCGCCGAGGCGTTCTCGGTAGCCGACCTGGCCAGCGCCGTGCGCGATGTGGTGCAGGACGTGGGGCGTGGTCGTGCGGCCTGGTACGCCGGCGTCTCCCTCGGGGGAGCGGTGGGGCTGGAGCTGGCTCTTGATCCCGGGCCGTTCGGCGCGGTCGCGGTGCTTGCCTCGGCGCCGAAGATCGGCGATTCCGCCGCCTGGCATGAGCGCGCGGACCTGGTCCGTC
>JBEKKH010000463.1:0-11167 GCA_050010815.1 Streptosporangiaceae bacterium
CGGCCCGCAGGCCCCGCACGAACCCCTCCAGGATCTCCAGCCCGGCGATGTCCAGGTCGTTGGTCGGCTCGTCGAGCAGGAAGATGTCGTAGCGGGACAGCAGCAGCGAGGCGAGGTTGACCCGGGCCGCCTGGCCGCCGGACAGGCTGGTCATCGCCTCGCGGCCGGCGCCACCGGGCAGTCCGAGGGTGGTGAAGACCGCGGCGGCGCGCTCCTCCAGGTCCGCACCGCCGAGGGCGAGCCAGCGCTCCAGCGCGGTGGCGTAAGCGTCGTCCGACCCCGGCTTCTCCTGGACCAGCAGCGCCGTGGCCTCGTCCAGGTCCTGCTCCGCGCGGGCGACGCCGGTGCGCCGGGCGATGAAGCCACCTGTGCTCTCACCCGGGCGCCGTTCTGGCTCCTGGGCGAGGTAGCCGACGGTGGCGGCGGGCGGGCTGAGCCCGACTTCGCCCTGATCCGGTGGGACCAGCCCGGCCAGGATGCGCAGCAGGGTGGACTTGCCCGCGCCGTTGGCACCGACCAGGCCGGTGATCTCGCCGGGGGCGATCACCAAGTCGAGGCCGGAAAAGAGAAGGCGGTCGGCATGGCCGGCGGCAAGGCCCTTGGCCGTGAGTATCGCGCTCATCGCCCGCTCATCTTAGATGCGGGCCGACGCGCCGCCGTCATCATTTCCCTCCGGCTACGCCGGACCCTCGACGCCGGTCAGGTTTGCCTCGGGTCAGTGAAGGTTATGGCGGACCAGGCCCGGTTGACTGGGGCTTATGAAGGCTGCGCTGCTCACAGAATTCGGGTCGCCGCTCGAGGTGACGACCATCCCCGACCCGGTGCTGGGCACCGGGGAGATCATCGTGGACGTGGTGGCGTCGCACGTCCTGTCCTACACCGGCGAGGTGCTCTGCGGGGAACGCAACTACCAGCTCGAGCTGCCGCTGGCGCCGGGCGCCGCCGCGGTCGGCCGGGTCCGGGCCACCGGTCCGGACGCCACCCGGCTCAAGCCCGGCGACTGGGTGCTCTGCGACATCACCGTACGCTCGCGCGACGACCTGCGCACCCCGGACATCGCGCTGCAGGGCTGGAGCGCCCGCGGTGAGGGCGGACGCCAGCTGATGCGGCACTTCCGGCACGGCGCGTTCGCCGCCCAGATGATGATCCCGACCGAGAACGCGATCCCGCTCGGGCCGATCAGAGCGGCCGGCGCCGGGCGATGGTGCGCGCTGGACCTGCTGCTGGTCCCGTACGGCGGCCTGGTCGCCGCGGACCTGCAGGCGGGCGAGACCGTCCTGGTCAGCGGGGCCACCGGGAATTACGGCAGCGCCGGGGTGGCGATCGCGCTGGCCATGGGCGCAGCCCGGGTGGTGGCTCCGGGCCGCAACGAGAAGGTGCTGGACGACCTGGCCGGCCGGTTCGGGGACCGGGTGCGGACGGTACAGCTGACCGGCGGGCCGGATGAGGACCAGCGGGGCATGCGGTCGGCCGCGGATGGCCCGATCGACGTGGTGCTGGACCTGCTGCCGCCCGCGGCGGGCACGGCGCCGGTCCGGGTCGCGGCCATGACCGTGCGGGAGTTCGGCCGGGTAGTGCTGATGGGCGGTGTGGGCATGCTGGGCGGCGACGACCTGGCCCTGCCCTACCCGTGGCTGATGCGCAACGGCATCACCATGCGCGGCCAGTGGATGTTCCCGCGGGCGGCCGCGCCCCGGCTGATCAGCCTGGCCCGCTCCGGCCTGCTGGACCTGAGCCAGTACCAGGTCACCGAGTTCAGCCTGGACGACGTGAACCAGGCCGTCGCGCACGCGGCCGACGACAAGCCGTTCGCGCTGACCGTGATCCGCCCCTCCTGAGCCGGCATCTCATGATGCCTGCTCGACGCCGGCATCTCTCGTTACCAGGCTCGGCATCCTGGGTGCCGAGAGCGCCGGCGATACGCTGGCTGGCAGGATCAGCTTGCCCGTCGATGCAGTGCGCGCAGATCCACAGCAGCACTGCGACGCCGAGCCCGGCGCAGCAGGCACGGCGGCGCGGGTTACCCCGGAGTTCAGCCCACCCAGCGCTGTACGGTGCTCCACTGATGCGGTCGACCGGGTTGGCGCTCAGGTGCCTTGTTCGGCGTAGCCGAGCACGTTGCAGAACACCGGCCGCTTGCACTGCTGCCGACTCATCCACGGGACGCAGCTCTAGATGCGCCGCCTGCTCACCGCCTGCATCGCCGCACTGACCGAACCGCCCGCATCGGCGACGTGACTCCCCCGGACCGGCCGCCTGCATCAGGGCACGTGGCGCAGACAACCAGGTCACCGCCATGGTCGGCGGCCAGCTCCGCCGGCACATCACCGGCTACCACATGAGCAAGCTCACCACCGAGGCGCTGCGCATCCTCACCGAGCTCGCCCTCGCGATCGACGACCACGGCATCCCTATCGACTACCGGCGCCGCCGCGACCTGGCCGCTGCCGCCACGCTCATCGACGACGCCACCTGGGCAGGATGACCCGCGAGGCCGGGATGCGGCTAGCCCCCACGGCTAGCGCCCGCCGCTACCTCTACGAACTGCTCACCGGCTGCGCCCTGGTCACCGCCCCGCCGCCTTACCGGCTCAGCGCCGGATCACTGGGCAGCTACAACGACTTCGCCCTCGGCATCCCCGCCAGCCTGGCCACCGCGCTAGCCGGCCACGCCCGCCACCTGCTCGACGGGCGGGGAATCGGCTGCGAGCCCCTGCAATGGCAGCCGCCCGACGAGTGGGTCACCGCGACCGCCTGGCCCGGCGCCGACCCCGCGCGCACCGGCCCCGCCGCCCGGTACGCTGCACCCTTCTCCCCCGCACCCGAGCCGGCCACCCGGCCCCGGGCCGGCAGCCCGGCGTGATCTACCTCGACCCCGCCTGGCTCCGCCGGGAATACCTCACCTGGCACCGATCCCTGGACGACATCGCCGCCCAGATCGGCTGCCCCATCCAGATCCTGAACCGGTTCGCCCGCGACCACGGCATCCCCGTCCGCACCCGCGGCACCAGCAGCTACATGCCAGCCGCCGCAGCCCCCGGCATCCACGCGCGCGACCTGCCCGAACCACTCCGCAGCGCCCTCACCGGACCCCGCGCCCGGGGACGCCTCGAACACCTACTGGTCGTCGCGCGGCACCCCAGCATCCGCCAGGCCGCCCAGGCACTCGGCATCTGGCAAAGCACCCTCTACCAGCAAGTCGCCCGGCTCGAACGCGCCTGCGGCGGACCGCTCATCAACCGCGCCCCCCGACCCGCAGGGACCGGGATCCTGACTCCGCTCGGCCAGCGGCTCTGTCAGCAGGCCCGCGAGCACCTCAGTCTCCAGGGTCTCAGCGGGTAGCATGCGGGCCGTTACGCGGTCGAGCGGAGCGGACAGGGCCTGCCCGGCCACGCCGTAGTCCGCTGCCCGTCACCCGTGAGCGCGCAGCGCGGCGAGCAGCCACAGGTCTCCCGGCATACGGGACGGGAACGGCGGCCATCCGTTGATGGTGGCCGTGAGCTGCTGGTACCGGTCGATCCGCGGATCGGTGGCCGCCTCGAGCCCGGCGATCAGCTCCCCGCGGTCCACCGGATCCTCCCCCGCGACAGGCTCCAGGAGCCGGCTCACCACCTGGGCGGCCTCGGCGGAATCCGGCGGGGACCCCCGCAGCACCGCCGCCGCCGCGTACTCCCGCGCCTCCTGAAGCAAGCCCCTCAGCCCGGCACCGGCACCGGCGGGCTCAGCGTGACCGCCAGCGCCGGCCTGCCGGGTGCGGCCGGCACCAGCCTGGCCCAGATGGCCTGGCCGGTGTCCCGGGGGACGTGGCACCGTGCGCAGGGGATGCGGCTCAGGGCGGCGGCCGAACCGCGCGCCGAGGTCCATCACCTGCCGGATCCGCTGCCGGAAGCCCGGGTCACTAACCAGCTCAGCGATCTCCACCCAGGCGTCGACCTGCTCGGGCGAGGGGTTGTCGGGCAGATTCGGGGCCGCGTTCCAGCGCGCGGCCCGCGCCGGGCTGGGATGCAGGCCCCCGAACACGTCAGCCAGGAAGTCATCGATCATCTGCCGGCGCTCGGCCGCCGACATCCTGGCCAGCTTGTTCACCAAGGTCATCTCCTCCTTACCGGCCGCGCGCTTCACCACGGCCGCCAGCACCGCGCGGTGCAAACGCAGCGCGCTGATCTGCGCGTCCAGCGCCTGAAGGTGAACGGCGGCGACCTCCGCGACACTCGCCTGGCCATCCAGCACCCGGCGCACGTCCGCCAGGCCAAGCCCCAGCTCGCGCAGCGTGACGACCAGTTCCAGCCGGGCCACGCACGCCGCGTCATACAGCCGCCGGCCGCCCCCGGTCCAGGCCGCCGCCGGCAGTACGCCCGCATCGGACCAGAACCGGATGGTCCGCACCGGCAGCCCCGTGCGCCTGGCCAGCTCGCCGATGGAAAGCATCGGCCCGTCGTCCTCCATGCCACCGAGTCTGCTTCCTCCACCCACTGGAGAAGCAACCCCAGGCCGCGCCGGCCCCACTTCCGCAGCACCTCCCGGACATCGCCCCTGAAAGCGGACGGCGGGACACCGGCGAACGGGGCCTCACACCAGCCCGGATCCCGGCACAGCTACAGCCCCATGAGGAAATGACAACTTCCCTGCACCAGAGAGCAGGCGTTGAGGCTCCCCAGATGACAACAAGCCTGCTCGCAGATGACATTTTCGCTGAATCCCTGCACTCGGCAAGATAGTCCGGGCCCTTGCCTCGGGCCTGTCCGGCTCGGCGGCCCTGCCGCACGCCATCACGGGTCAACCCCGACGACACCGTGACCCTCTACGGCGCGCTGGCCGCCCACGCCGGGGTCCGCCGCCCAGTGACGGTCGATGACCCCCGGGTCGCCTGCGACACCTAGGGAGAAGTGAGGAAATGGAGCACCCGCCGCGGCCGGAGGCTAAGCGCGGGTGAGGTCCGAGCATGCCGGATCGTAGGTCAACCTGCAGGGATGCGGCCGGTAGCGAGCCTGGTAGATTGTGGGGATGCGCGGACCGGTCCCTGAGCTGCCGGGCGGTCTGACCTCATCCGATGCCGTAACTGACAGACCGGCAACCCGCGCCCGTGTCACGATCGGCCAAGTGGCGGAGCTGGCCGGTGTCTCGGTCTCGACAGTCTCCCGGGTGCTCAATGGGCGGTCAGACGTTTCAGTCGAGACACGACTAGTCGTCGAGCGAATCGCCCGTTCCCATGGGTATGCAGCCCGCCGAGCCCTGGCCGGCAGCCCGGCCCGGCCGGCGCGTGAGCGGTTCGACGCCGCGGGCGGGCGCTTGAGCGGCCTGGTCGGTGTCACGACCACCACCTCAGGTACTGCTTATTTCTCCACTATTCTGGCGGGCATCACCGAGGCGCTGGCCGAGCGCGAAATGTGGGCTTTGGTGTGCCCGACCCGGCAAGAGCATAATCGCGAAGTGTCCGTGCTCAAACGCCTCATGCGTAGCGAGATGGTCGGCGCGTTGCTTCTCCTGCCTGAGGAGTCGCCTGACGAACTGCGGAGGTTGAGAGAGGACGGCTTGGTTTTCGTAGTGGTGGATCCACTCCACGACTTGGGGCAAGACATCCCGGTTGTCTCAGCGGACAACTTCGCCGGGGCGTACCAGGCCACTGCTCACCTGCTGCGGCTGGGACACCGCCGCATCGGGGTCATTACCGGCCGCGGGGACGGTGCTGCCACCAGGGCGCGGCTGCAGGGGCATTACGCCGCTCTGGCGGAGGCGGGCGTTATACCGGACCCGATGCTGGAGGCGGAGGCGGATTTCCTGGTCCAGGGAGGCGCCGCCGGCGCCGAGCGTCTGCTCGGGTTGGCCGCCCCGCCGACAGCGATTTTTGCGTTTAACGACTGCATGGCCATCGGGGCACTGCATGCGGCGCGGGCGAGAGGACTCCGGCTTCCCGACGACCTGTCTGTCGTGGGTTTCGACGACACGCCTGAAGCCGAAGCCGCTTATCCCGCGCTCACGACGGTGCATCAGCCCCTCAGGGAACTAGGCCGCATGGCAGTCAGCCTGCTGGTCAGGCTTATGGATAGCCAGCAGTTCGAGTCCCTGCACGTCGCACTGGCCACGCGGCTCGTAGTCCGCTCGTCCACGGTGCCCTCCGCCCGGTAGGCGTGGGCGCGAGCGCCAACGCTGCCCGTAAGCGGCCCGGAACTGCTTGTCGAAGGGTGGTAGCTGTCGCGCCCTGCCGTCGGCGTGTGAGCTGATCGACCGGATGCCGGATGAGCGCGCGGATGCAGATGCTCGCGGATCGCCCCAGAAGACGGCGCTTGGGATCTTGACGATGCCGCAACTCAGGCCTAGCGTCATTCCCGACAGTTCCCGGAAATTGCCGGGAATAATCGGAAACCGGTCCAGGGCGGACACATGTTTTCTAAGCCGACCATGCCGACGGGTCACGTGCGGGCCCGCGCCCGGTGGACTAGAGCCGTCGTGGCGGCCATCGTTGTGGCCGCCGCAGGACTGGGGCTGGCGGTGGGGCCGGCTCCGATGAGCAGCCCGTCGGCCAGCGCGGCGTGGTGATGGCGCAGATAACCCAGGCCCAGGAGCTCGCGCTGGTTAACGGCGGCTCGGGCAGCTATGCGGGCAACATTCCGGCCATCCCTGCGCTGTGCATCCCAGCCATCAGCCTGGAGGACGGCCCTCAGGGGGTTGGCGACGGACAGTGCTGCGTCACCCAGCTGCCGGCCCCTGTTGCGGCGGCGTCCACCTGGGACACGAGCCTGGAGCAGCAATATGGTGCGGTCGTGGGCTCGGAGGAGGCGGGCAAGGGAGCCGACGTCAACCTTGGCCCGACCATAAACATCGTGCGCGACCCCCGGTGGGGCCGCGCCTTCGAGAGCTTGGGCGAGGATCCTTACCTCGCCGGCCAGATGGCCGGCGCTTATGTCACGGGCGTGCAGTCCCAGGGGATCATGGACCAGGTCAAGCACTACGCGGTGTACAACAACGAGACCAACCGCAACAACTCCTCCGACGATGACGTGATCCAGGAGCGGGCTGAGCAGGAGATATACATGCCTGCTTTCCAAGCGGCGGTCAATGCCGGGGTGGACTCGGCCATGTGCGCGTACAGCCAGCCGAACGGCGTGCCCGCGTGCCAGAACTTTTACCTGCTTGGCAGCCTCGACAACGAATTCGGTTTCCAGGGCTACGTCACGTCCGACTGGTACGCCACCCAGAGCACGCAGCCGTCCCTGGAGGCCGGCGACGACATGGACATGCCCGGTGACGACAACTACGGCGCCAACCTCGCCGCGGAAATCGGGAACCAGGTCCCCCGCGATTACCTGGACGACGCGGTCGAGCGAATCCTGACGGAGCTGTTCAACTCCAATGTCATGAACACCGGCAACACCGGCTGCACATGCAACACCGTGACGACGCCAGCCCACACAGCAACCGCTCTCCAGGTTGCCGAAGAGGGCACGGTACTGCTCAAGAACTCGGGCAGCATCCTGCCGCTCGACCCCGCCACGGTCGGCTCGATCGCCGTCATCGGCACCGATGCCAGCAGCAGCCCGACCTACTCCGGCGGAGGCAGCGCCAGCACCACAGCGAGCAACCAGGTCACGCCGCTGGCCGGCATCCAGGCCACGGCGGGCAGCGGCGTGACGGTGACCTATAACGACGGCACCAACCAGGCGTCGGCCGTCGCAGCCGCGCAGGCCGCCCACGTGGCCGTCATCTTCGCGGACTACACAGAAAGCGAAGGCTCCGACCTCACCAGCATCGACATGGGTACGACCGACGACAGCCTCATCAGCGCCGTGGCCGCGGCCAACCCCAACACCATCGTCGTGCTCAACACCGGCTCGGCGGTGACCACGCCGTGGGCGAACAGCGTCCCTGGCATCGTGGAACAGTGGTACCCGGGACAAGTAGACGGCACCGCCGCCGCGGCCGTCCTGTTCGGCACGGTCGATCCCTCGGGACACCTGCCCGTCACCTTCCCCAGCAGCCTGGCCCAGGTACCCGCGAGCACGGCGGCGGAGTTCCCCGGTGCCAACGGCCAGGTGCAGTACCACGAGGGCATAGACGTCGGCTACCGCTGGTATCAGTCGCAGAACCTTACGCCGGAGTTCCCCTTCGGCTTCGGGCTGTCCTACACGACCTTCTCGTACTCGAACCTGTCCATCACAGGATTCAACTCCTCCAACACGGCCACCGTCACCGCCACCGTCACCAACACCGGATCCCGAGCGGGCGCCGACGTGGCCCAGCTGTACATCGGAGATCCGTCAAGTACCGGGGAGCCGCCGTGGCAGCTGAAAGACTTCCAGCGCGTCAACCTCAACCCCGGCGCCTCGACCACGGTCACCTTCAGCGTGCCCGTCCACGACCTCACCTACTGGGCCGGCCCCGGCGCCATGAGCTACCCGACGGCGTGGTCCGGTAGTGACCCCGACGGCGGCGGGTGGACGGCTACGGCCGGCACCTACGCGATCGGCGTGGGAGATTCATCCGCCAACCTGCCACTTACTGGCTCCCTCACACTTGCCAGCCCGGTGGGGCCGGACACGGTAAGCCTCGCCAACCCGGGCCCCCAGGCGACCCCCGTCGGCTCAACCGTCAACCTGCAGATGAGCGCCACCGACTCGGCCGCCGGGCAGACACTCACCTACACCGCCTCGGGCTTGCCTGGCGGCCTGTCGATCAACCCGTCCACCGGAGCGATAACCGGGACCGCTCTGTTTAGCGAGAGCGACACAGTGACGGTGACGGCCACCGACGGCGAAGCGTACGAAGGCAGCGTCTCATTCCCCTGGAACGTCGCCACGCCGCCGGTCTCCATGCCGGTGGTGCCACCCGGCTCAAGTTGCAACGCACCTGCCTCAGGTGAATCCCAGCTCAACGAGGGAAGCTTCATCGCCAGTACGAGCACCCCCTCAGGCGACGGAGCCCAGACGGCCATCACCAATGCGGTCAGCGGCACGAACAGCAGTCGCTTCAGCACGGACACAGACCAGCAAGCCGGCATGTACTACAAGGTCAACATGGGCTCGCCGCAGACCCTCAACCAGATACAGATGGTGTTCCCTGACTGGGCTACCGACTACGCACCGAATTACAACGTCGAGGTCTCCAACAACGGCACTTCGTGGACCGTGGTGGCTAGCTGCTACGGCAATGGAAGCCCGGAAACAGCGACCTTCAGCACGCAGACCGCCCAGTATGTCGAGGTCGTGCTGACCACACCAGACCCGAGCTCCTGGTGGTCGATCAGCCAGTTCCTGGTACTCGAGCCCTCGGGGTCGACCAGTCCGCCGCCCCCGGGCAACTGCTCCGGGTCAACCTCGGGTGAGACCCCGCTGGCCGAGTCGGGCTTCACGGCCGGCTCCCCGGTGCCCGCCAGCAGTACAGGGGTCCAGAACCCCATCACCAACGCCGTCAACGGCAACACCAACGCCGGGCGCTTCACCACCCAGGCAGCCCAGGCGGCGGGCGACGAGTACATCGTCAACATGGGCTCGGCGCAGACGTTCAACGAAATACAGATGTCCGCGCCCGACGACCCCACTGACTACGCCGGCAGCTACAGCGTGGAAGTCTCGCCCAACGGGTCAGCCTGGACCGCGGTAGCCACCTGCACAGGCACCGCCACGCCGGAAGTCGTGAGCTTCCCCACCCAGACCGACCAGTACGTGGAAGTGGTGCTCAACGCGCCCACCCAGACCCCCTGGTGGTCGATTGAGTACTTCGACGTTTACTCCGGCGGCGAAGGCCCCTACGCCGGTACGGCCGCCGCCATACCCGGCACGGTGCAGGCGGCCAACTACGACACGGGGGGTCAGGGCGTGGGCTACAACGTCACCTCGGTCAACGGCACGGCCAACAGCTACCGCCCCGACGGAGTGGACCTGGAGGTATGCACCGATACCGCCTGCGGCTACGACGTCGGCTGGACGGGCACCGGACAGTGGTTCCGTTACACGGTCAACGTGGCCAGCGCCGGCACCTACAACGTCAGCCTGCGCCTGGCCTCCCCCAACGCAGTGACCGACGGCCTCCACATCGCTAGCAGCGCTGGCACCAACCTGTCGGGTAGCATCAACGTTCCCGCCACCGGGGGCTGGCAGACCTGGACCACCGTCGCGGCCAGCGTGACCCTCCCGGCCGGCCAGCAGACCCTCACCGTCGCCCAGGACAACGGTGGCTGGAACATTCACTCCATGGCCTTCACAGCGAGTGCCGGGAGCGCCAATTGCTCGGCCAGTCTTACCGGCACGGAGCTTACCCGCACGGGCTGGGCAGCGAGTACCAACACCAGTGGTGACCCGGCGGCCAACGCCATCGACGGCAACCTGACGACCAGGTTCTCGACCGGAGCCGCACAGGCACCCGGCCAGGACCTAGTCATCAACATGGGCTCGGCCCAGACGTTCTCCGAACTGGACATGGAGGTCCCCAACTCGGCCGGCGACTACGCCCGCGGTTTCCAGGTAGAAGTGTCCGCGGACGGCACCGACTGGACATCAGTCGCTACCTGCACCGGCACTGGCAGCTCAGAAGTCGTGAGCTTCCCGGCCCAGACTGACCAGTACGTGCAGGTGGTGCTGACCCAGTCGGTGAGCCCCAACTGGTGGTCCGTGGACGAGCTTTACCTTCGGAACTAGAGAGTTCTGCGGCTCGCTCTTCGTGCGCGATGAGCCTCAGACCTGAGACCTGTGGCGTAGCGGATTCAGGGGGTGGCGTCGGCGAAGGTCCTCCAGGAACTCGTCATCGGTCCCCTCATATTCGGCGTCGTTGATGCCGTGACGTTGCAGATGCATTTCTCCGTCGTGGTTCAGGCGGATGATCGAGGTGGACCCGGGGGCTCGTTGCGGGTCCTGGTGGGCATCTCCGTCCAGGACGAGCAGTAAGCCGTCGCTCCCCCCCACGCCAAAAGCCGGTGACGCAATCCAGCGTCTCCGGCTCTGACCTGCGGAAACGTATGGCAGGGGTGTTGGGTTCGAACCAACGTAGGCTGAGCCGGCCGACGGTTTTACAGCCCGTCGCTCCTACCCGAGGTCCATGCCGCTGACCAGCACATACGCCGTTCGAGGCGCAGCCCCGGGCCGCCGCCGTCCGCTATACGTCCGTGCGCACCGGGCTTAGTCCACGGACGGGGGCGGAAAAAGCCACGGACGGGCCGGTGGGAGCGGTTACGCTGA
>JBEKKH010000464.1:0-6524 GCA_050010815.1 Streptosporangiaceae bacterium
GTTCGGAGTCGACGACGACGCCCGGCCCCGGACCAACCGGCCCCGGACCGCACGGCACGGCACGGCCCAGCACGGAACGGCCCGGTACGGGGCGGACCGTGCCGATCACCGTCCACCGGGGCGGCAGCGCCGTGCCTGCAGGAAACGTGGCGGCCAGGGAGTGATCCTCGCCACCGGCGAGGACCCAGGTCAGCGCGGTGTGTTCCGGTGATGGTGAGCCAGAGTCCGTTCGGCCCAAAAAGTGGGCGGCGGCCAGCAGCTGGTCATCGGGGCCGAGCGCGGCGCGGGACAGGTCGATGAGCACGCCGCTGGCGGCCGCGATGTGGCCCAGGTCGGCGAGCAGGCCGTCGCTGATGTCGATCATGGCGGTGGCGCCGAGGTCCGCCGCCTGCGGGCCCGCGTCGTATGGCGGGGCCGGGCGCCGCTGGGCCGTGACCAGCCGGTCCGCGCGTACCCCGGCGGACAGCCGGTCCGCTCGCATCCCGGCGGACAGCAGGTCCGCGCGTACCCCGGCGGACAGCAGGTCCGCGCGCACCCCGGCGGACAGCAGGTCCGCGCGTACCCCGGCGGACAGCAGGGCCAGGCCGGCTGCGGCGTGGCCGAGCGGGCCCGCCACCGCGACCACGTCGCCTGGCGCCGCGCCCGACCGCAGCACCGGGGCCCGTCCGGCCAGGTCACCCAGGCCGGTTACGGCGAGCAGGACCTGGTCCGCGCGGGCGGTGTCGCCGCCGATGACGCTCGCTCCCGGGACCCGCGCGCACTCCGCGGCCAGCCCGGCGGCCAGGTCGCGGGCCCAGCTGACCGGCAGGTCCGCGGGCGCGGCCAGCGCGACGAGCAGCGCGGACGGCACCGCGCCCATGGCCGCCAGGTCGGCCAGGCTGCGGGCGGCGGCCTTGTGCCCGACGTCGCGCGCGCTTGAGGTGTCCCGGCGGAAGTGCCGGCCCTCAAGCATGAAGTCCGTGGTCGCGACCACCCGTCCGTCCGGGGTGGCCAGCACGGCCGCGTCGTCGCCGATCCCGACCAGCGTCCGCGGTCCGGCGGGCAGGGCGGCGGACAGCTCCGCGATCAGGCCAAACTCCCCCACGCTGGCCAGCGTCCGCGGGTCATCGCCTGCGATGATGCGCCTCCGAACCCCGCCTCAGGAAACCCGCCTCCGAGCCCCGGCGGGCCGGCTCGGATGACCCGGCTGATTTTGCCGGCGCCACAACGGACAAATGTGTTACAGGTCTGGACCTCTACGGTAGCGTGAGCGTTATGGGGGCGAACGCCCACGTCATGCCCCCGGGAGGAGACCTCATGGTGGAGGCTTACATCCTCGTCCAGACTGAAGTCGGCAAGGCCGCCGATGTGGCCTCGCACATCGGCAAGCTGACCGGCGTCACGCAGGCGGAGGACGTCACCGGGCCGTACGACGTCATCGTGCGGGCCCAGGCGGACAACGTCGACGAACTCGGCCGTCTGGTCGCCGCGCAGATCCAGTCCGTACCGGGAATCACGAGGACGCTCACCTGTCCCGTGGTGCACATCTGAGCAGCTCGGCTGCGAGCGGGGCGCTGCGCGGCCCCAGGCCGAGCGTGACCGCGCCGCGCAGGTCATCAGCCGTGTCGACGTCCCGGCGCAGCCCGGGGATGTCGTCCAGGTCAAGCTCGACGGCACCGCCCGCCGCGTGCCTGGACCGGGACGCCGGGCCGAACGCGGGCCGGAACGCTACCCCCGGCGCCGTGGCGTACAACGTGGTACCGTCACCGGGCGTGTCGGCCACGAAGGCCGACGGACAGGCCGCGGCGGCCCGCAGCGCCCGGCCGAGCTCGTCCGGGCGCAGCGCGGGCAGGTCGGCGGACACCGCGACCGTGCCGTCGCCCGGCCAGCGCGCGACGGCGTGCCCGGCGCCGTGCCGCAGCGCCGCGTTGAGTCCGTCACGCGGCTCGTCGGGCACGATCAGGGCCCCGAGGCCGGCCAGGGCGGGCCCGGCGAGCTGGTCATCTGTGATGACAATCACACGGGCGACCAGGCCGGCCCGCAGCGCCGCAGCCACCGTGTCGCAGGCCAGCGCGAGCGCCAGCTCACCCCGGCGGGGGCCGGCCAGCGCGGCCAGCCGGGACTTGGCCAGGGCGAGTACCTTGACGGGCATCAGCACTGACCAGGGGAAGCGGGCATTATCAGTCATGTCGTTGATCCTGCCTCGACACCAGAGCACCTGAACCAGGAGACTGACCCCATGAGCACGGCAAAGGGCGCTGACCAGCCTACGTCGGCCGGCAGTTACACCTACTCACCCGGCTGGCGGCAGTTCTCGCGGGCCATCCTGCATCCCGGGATCCGGCTGCTGATCAAGATCCGGTGGCAGGGCAAGGAGAACATCCCCAAGGGCGGCGGCATCATCCTGGCCCCGAACCACATGTCCTACGCCGACTGGGCCACGATCGCGATCTTCGCCGACGGGTACGCGCACAGGTATCCGGTGTTCATGATCAAGTCGGGCATCTTCGAGGTCAAGGTGATCGGATCGCTGATGTACAAGTTCGGCCAGCTGCCGGTGTACCGGGATCGCGGCGACGCCGGCCTGGTGCTGAGGCAGGCCGAGCAGGCGCTGCGGGCCGGCGCGGCCGTGATCGTCTACCCGGAGGGCACCGCGACCAGGGACCCGGACCTGTGGCCGATGGTGGGCAAGACGGGCGCCGCGCGGCTGGCCCTGACCACCGGGGCCCCGGTGATCCCGATCGCACAGTGGGGCGCGCAGCACATCCTCCCCTACGGGTCGAAGAAGGTCCACCTGTTCCCGCGCAAGACCGTGCGGATGGTGGCGGGACCGCCGGTGGACCTGTCCGCGTACACCGGCCAGCGGCTCGGGGCCAGCGTGCTGCGCGCGGCCACCGCCGACATCATGGCCGACATCACCGGGCTGCTGGCCACGATCAGGCAGCAGACACCGCCCGCCGTGCCCTACGATCCCGCCGCCGCAGGCGAGCTTTCTTCCGGCCGAACGGACGATGGTTCCACCGCACCGTCCACGGCGGGGCCCGGCGGGGAGAAGGCCGCCGGGCCGCCATGAAGGCAGCGGTGCTGGGCGCCGGGTCCTGGGGCACGACGTTCGCCCAGGTGCTCTGCGATGCCGGGACACCCACGGTGCTGTACAGCCGGCAGCCGCAGCTGGCCGAGACGCTATCGCAGCGGCACGAGAATCCGGACTACCTGCCCGGGATCGAGCTGACGCCGGAGCTCGAGGCCACCTCGGACCCCGCCGACGCGCTCGCGCACGCCGATCTGGTCGCCTTCGCCGTGCCCGCGCAGACGCTGCGCGCCAACCTGACCGCCTGGGCCCCGCTGATCCCGCCCGGAGCGCTGCTGGTCAGCCTGCTCAAGGGGATCGAGCTCGGCACGTGCGCGCGGATGAGCGAGGTCATCATCGAGGTGCTCGACCCGGACCCCGCCCAGGTCGCCGTGGTGGCCGGCCCGAACCTGGCGGGCGAGATAGTCAGGCGCCAGATCGCCGCGGCCGTGGTGGCGTGCGCCTCGCCGGCCGGAGCCCTGGCGCTGCAGGCGGCGTGTCACACCCCGTACTTCCGCGCGTACACCAACACCGACGTGACCGGCTGCGAGCTGGGCGGCACGGTGAAGAACGTGATCGCGATCGCGGTCGGCATCGCGGTCGGCCTGGGGCTCGGGGACAACACCAGGGCCACGCTGATCACCCGCGGGCTGGCCGAGATCGCCCGGCTCGGTTCGGCGCTCGGCGCGAACCCGCAGACGCTGGCCGGCCTGGCCGGGCTGGGTGACCTGGTGGCGACCTGCAGTTCGCCGCTGTCACGGAACCGGATGTTCGGCGAGAACCTGGGGCGCGGCATGTCGGTGGCGCGGGCGACCGCCGCGATGAGCCAGACCGCCGAGGGCGTAGCATCGTGCGGACCGGTGCTCGAACTGGCCAGGGCCCGCGGCGTGGAGATGCCGATCACCGAGGTCGTGGAGGCGGTCATGCGGGACGGGTTGCCGGTCACCCAGGCCGCGTCGATGCTAGCGTCTCGCTCGGCGAAACCTGAGTGGTACGGCCCTTGATTGGTGCGGCCCAGATCCCAGGGAAATGACATCGTGGACATAGTGCGTAAGCAAAACGGCGAGAACACGCGGTCGGTGCACCTGCCGGCCCCGCCGACGCCTTCGCAGCAACCGCTCGGCACGCCGGTGTACCGCACGGCGGCATTCGCGTTCGGCTCGGCCGAGGAGTACCGGTCGGTGCTGAACGACGAGATGCCCGGCTACACCTACAGCCGGATCGACAATCCCACCGTCGACGCGTTCGCCCGCGCGGTCGCCGCGCTGGAGGGGGTGAACCTGCCGCGCTGGCCCGCAGCTCAGGCGTTCGCCTCCGGGATGGCCGCGATCAGCGGGGTGTTCTGGACCTTCGCCCGGACCGGGGCGCACGTGGTCGCGTCCAACGTCGTCTACGGCGGCACGTACGGGTTCCTGCGCAACGTGGCCTCCCGGTTCGGCGTCGAGACGGACTTCGTCGACATCACCGACACCGATCAGGTGCAGGCGGCCATCCGGCCCTCTACCAGGATCGTGTACGCGGAGACGATCGCCAACCCGACCACCGCGGTGGCCGACGTACGCAAGCTGGCCGACCTCGCCCACGACGCGGGGGCGCTGCTGGTCATCGACTCGACCCTGGCTCCGCCGGTGATCTGCCGGCCGCTCGAGCACGGCGCGGACCTGGTGGTGCACTCGGCGACCAAGTACATCGGAGGACACTCCGACACCACCGGCGGCGTGGTCACCGGGCGTATCGAGCTGATCAGCAGCATCCGCAGCGTCCGCGTGGACACCGGCGGGAGCCTGGCCCCCGACGAGGCGTTCCTGCTGCGGCGCGGATTGGAGACCCTGCCGCTGCGGGTGCGGCGGGCCTGCTCCACGGCGTCGGTGTTCGCGGCCGCGTTGTCCAGGCACCCGTCCGTGCTGCGGATCGACTACCCGGGGCTGCCCGAGCACGCCGGGCACCAGGTGGCCAGGCGGATGTTCGACGCGGGGCCGGAGGGCGTGCGTTTCGGGGGCATCGTGACGGTGACCCCGCACGGCGGGCGCGAGGCGGGCATGGCGTTCGCGGACAAGCTGCGGCTCGCCCAGCTCGCGACGTCCCTGGGCGGGACGCACACGGTCGTCAGCCACGTGGCCTCCACCACCCACCGCCAGCTGGATGACCGGGCCCTGGCGGCCGGCGGCATCGACCCGGGGGCGGTGCGTTTCTCCATCGGGCTGGAGGACGCGGAGGATCTTATCTCTGACGCGTATGTGGCCCTGGAGTCGCTGGGCAGGCCGTAACCTGGGAGCTTGTTTCTCAACCGGGTCGGGCTGGCTGCGGTGGGTCGCGTGGGTGGAGGTCGCGTTGGCAGAGTTCGCGCCGGGTGGGCGGAAGATCCGCGTGGCGGTGGTGTTCGGCGGGCGTAGCACCGAGCACGCCGTCTCCTGCGCAAGCGCCGGCCTGGTCCTGTCCGCCATCGATCCCGACCGCTACGACGTGCTGCCCATCGGCATCACCACGGACGGGCGGTGGGTGCTCACCTCCGGCGACCCGGGCCGGCTGGCGCTGTCCGGCGGCACGCTGCCCTGCGTCGAGTCGGTGGCGGTGGCCGGGACGCAGATCACGCCGAGCACCGGCCCGGGCGGCGCGGCTGGCGGGATGCTGCAGGTGTGCACTCCGGGCGAGGTCCCGCGCGACCTGGGGGAGGTGGACCTGGTCCTGCCGCTGCTGCACGGCGCCTACGGCGAGGACGGCACGCTGCAGGGACTGCTCGAGATGACCGGCACCAAGTACGCGGGCGCGGGCGTGTTCGCCAGCGCGGCGGGCATGGACAAGGAGTACATGAAGCTGATCCTGGCCGCCCGCGGCCTGCCGGTCGGCCGGTACGTCGTCGTGCGCGACCGCGAGTGGCGCGGCGGCTCCAGTGGCCTAACGGGTTTGGGTGGCCCGGCGGGCTTGGGTGAGCGCAAGCGGGTCCTCGACGAGATCGCCGAGCTCGGCTGGCCGGTATTCGTCAAGCCGGCCCGCGGCGGCTCGAGCATCGGGATCACCCGGGTCGACGGGCCCGGGGATGCGCTGGAGGCGGCGATCGATGCCGCGCGGGCGCACGACCCCAAGGTGCTCGTCGAAGCCGCGGTGCCCGGGATGGAAGTCGAGTGCGCCGTGCTCGAGGGCACCGACGGTGGCCCGCCCGAGGCCAGCGTGCCCGGCCAGGTGCTGGTGGACGCGCAGTCGGAGTTCTACGACTTCGAGGCGAAGTACCTGGCGTCGGCGGCCACCATGGCCATCCCGGCACCGCTGCCGGCCGAAGCCGCGGACCAGATCAGGCGGCTGGCCTGCGCCGCCTTCGACGCGATCTCCTGCGAGGGCCTGGCCCGGGTGGACTTCTTCTACACCCCGGCCGGGCAGGTCGTGATCAACGAGATCAACACCATGCCGGGGATGACTCCGGCCTCGGGGTTCCCGATGATGTGGGCCGCCACCGGCCTGCCACTGCCGCAGCTCGTCG
>JBEKKH010000465.1:0-6496 GCA_050010815.1 Streptosporangiaceae bacterium
GCCTGCCTGGTGACCAGCGGGGTAGCCGCCTTCGCGGAGCGGGCCCCGGCCAGGCGCCCGCCCGTCGCGGACCGGCCCACAGCCACGGTCAGCACCGGCATGGTGCGGCCCACGCGGCGGGCGGTACGGGCGAACTTGGGCGGGTTCCCGATCGATTCGATGTACAGCAGGGCCAGTTTCGTCGTCTCGTCGGACTCCCACCACTGCAGCATGTCGGTGCCGGACACGTCGTCTTTGTCGCCAAGGGAGACCAGGGAGGAGATCCCCACGCCCAGCCGGGACAGGTGCTCCACCAGCACGAAGCCGGTGCCGCCGGTGGACTGCAGCGCCAGGCCGGCTGTTCCCGCCCTGGGATGGCGGGCCGCGAACGTCGCGTCCAGGCCGATGCCGGGGTTGGCCACGCCGAAGCTGGCCGGCCCGACCATCCGCATGCCGTGGCGGCGGCAGATCTCCAGCAGTTCCGCGCGGGCCGGGCCGGGCAGTCCGGCCGCGATCACCACCAGGGCCCCGACTCCCCGCCGCCCGCAGTCCTCGGCGATCCCGAGCACCGCCCCGGCCGGCGCGGCGATGACCGCTAGGTCGACCTGCTCGGGCAGCGCGGCCGCTGACGGCAGGCAGGGGATGCCGTCCAGCTCGGCCGCGCCCGGGTTGACCGGGTAGACCGGGCCCGGGAAGCCGCCGTCGATGAGGTTCTGCAAGATGACCCGGCCGACTGAGCCGGGGCGCCGGCTCGCGCCGATGACCGCCACCGAGGCCGGCATCAGCACGGGCCGCATGCTCGCCACGTCCGCAGACCGCTCCCGCACGGCGACCGTATCGCGGTAGGTGCCCAGGGCGGCGTCCGCCTCGCCGGCGGGCAGCGGGAACCTCAAGTCATACACGCCGTCCACCAGGGAGCGCTGCGCCTGCAGCCCGGCATCGGCGAATACCCGCAGCATGGCCACGTTCTCGCTCAGCGTCTCCGCGGTAAACGCGCGGAACCCCCGGCCGCGGGCCAGCGAGACCAGGTGCTCCAGCAGCAGCATGCCGATGCCGCGGTGGTGCAGGTCATCGGCGACCGTGAACGCGACCTCCGCGGACCAGGACCCGGCGCCGGCCTGCTCGTAGGTGCCGCAGCCGGCCACCTCGCCGTCCAGCACGGCCAGCAGCGCCGCGTGGTCCGGCGCGGGTTCGCGGCATATCCGGCCCGCCTCCTGCTCGGCAACCAGCGGGCTCATGCTGAAGAACCGCAGGTACAGGTTGTCCGGGGACATCTTGGCGTGCAGGTCCCGCACCGCGTCGAAGTCATCGGGCCGGGCGGCCCGGATCTCGATCGTGGCACCGTCGCTCAGCAGCGCGTAAGCGCTGTCCTCCGCGCGCATGCTCATGCCGCCCTCCCCGGTCCTGCCGTCGGCTCGCCGCGCCGCGACCCAGTCCGCATTATCGGTTACGGCGGCACCAAGCGGAACTCCGGCTACTGAATAAGATCTGGCACGCAAGAAGGCCAGACCGGAACAATCAGGCGAATGCAGTCATGGGCGTCAAGATCGGCTCGAGCTCTGGCTCCCGTGCCCACCGCTGCCGCCCAGCATCGAACGCGAGCACCACGGCGGGGACAAGGACGAAGCTGACATGGGCCACACCCGGCGACAGCCACCGGCTCGACAGCGACCCAGCCCCGCTTCCACACTTACCCATGCACGCTGGATGAGTTTCCAGGAGCACGCCGGAATGGTTGATCTGGGCGCCAACGGCGACCCCGGCACGCGCTGAGTCACCACCAAATATTCGGCAGGGAGGATGTCATTGCGTTACGGCTCAGGTATAGGCCGCGATGGTGACATCGGGTCACCACGCCCGAGGGGCCACAATACGCCGGGGGTAACCCGAGCTTACGCAAGGCGGTCGCCGCGAAGGACGGGCAGCAGATCGCTCGGTTGCTTCCGGCTTGCTCCCCGTCTTGCTCCCCGCCGACTTCTTGGGCACGTCAAGCACTGTACCCCTTGGCCAGGCGCAAGTCTGGAAGAATTTCTTTTCGTATTGACCTTTCTCCTCACGCGCTGCGCCGGACGGCAGCCAGCCAAGATCCACGCCACAGAGGGCGGGCTGTTTCCGCGGCTAGGGCTGGGGTTCGATATCGACGTATCCGTCATAGGCGCGGATCGTCACGACGAAGTGGTGCAGGAAACCCTCGAGCCCGGCTAGGCCGAAAGGATGCGGCCATGGATCACAGAACCATACCGGCGCGTCCCAGGAGAACTCTTTAGTGCCGTCGGTCACGGTGAGATTGACACGGGCAAGCGCCCCGGCCGTCTTAAGCCCGGCCACAAAGAACTCTTCAGTCGGCACGTCGTCAAGTTCTATCCCGGCGAGCGGCGCGAGTTCAGCGCTCATGCAGGTCCGCAGCGCGCCAGTGTCGAGAAGGCACTCCATCGGCGCGGCGGGGAGCCCTTCCAGGGCGATGTCGACGACAGGCCAGGGCGTTAGCTCGCCCCCGCTTGCCGCAGGAAGCGCCCGGAACGGGAACCTCATTGCGGTGCCGCGCCGGTGATGGCCTGGTCAGAGTCCGGGACCCGGAACATCGACTGTGCACGCTGGCCGTGCTGGGCCAGCCAGGCCACCACGTCCTTGGGCGAGGGCGCGGCGACAAGCACCTCATCCCCGCGCACCGCTACCCACAAGCCGATGAACGGACGTAGTGCCTCGACCAAGGTTCGCGGCTTGCCACCGGGCTCGCCGGCCGCCGACCCTGACGGCCCGGTCGCCTGGGCGGCCCGCGTATGGTGCTCCCGGGACCTTGCCGCTCTTGCGGCGGGGAAGCCGAGCCGGGTCAGGGCGCGGCGCGCCTGATGGGTGGTGAAATCGGCCCGATCCAGCCCTGTTACCAGAGCCAGGACCTGTTTGGGCGGCCAGCGTCGCCCGTTGATCACGACGAAGTGCTCATGGATCGGTTCCGGCAGGACACCCTCCAGCGCTGCCTGAACGCCACGGCGGTCAAGCTCATACCTGTGGCCTGAGACTGTCATAGCAGGCACCAGAATCTCCGATCAGTACTCTCTAAAATGTATTCTCTGACTTGTCTCTATTGTAGATTACCCGGCTGGCGCAGCCAAGAGGGCACCACCGGGATCACCTGGGTGAGCCCGAGCGCGGTCCTCGCGAACACCGGGCCGCGCCGATCTGACAGGCCTTCGACCGACTAAGAAACTGTGATGGGTCCGCTAGTTGGCATTAAGGAACGTCAGCACCGCCAGCACCCGACGGTGGTCCTCGTCGGTGGCAGGCAGCTGGAGCTTCGCCAAGATGCTGCGGACATGCTTTTCGACGGCGCCCTCGCTGATAAACAGCCGATGGGCGATTCCGCTGTTCGAACGGCCTTCGGCCACGAGAGAGAGCACCTCCCGCTCTCGTGCGGAGAGCATGGCGAGCGGGTCGGTCCGACGTTGCTGGCCCAGCAGCTCCTGAACGAGGGCGGGGTCGATCACGGAACCGCCGAGCGCGATCCGTTCAAGAGCATCGACGAGATCCTCAACCCTCAGGATCCGGCTCTTGAGCAGATAGCCGACGCCGTCGCCGCTCCGGAGAAAGTCGATCGCGGTCTCGACCTCAACGTGCCCCGAGAGGAGCAGGATTCCGATCTGGGGGAACTCGCTACGAATCACGCCCGCTACATCGATGCCCTCGAAAGTATTGGTTGGCGGCATCCGGATGTCTACGACCACGAGGTCAGGATGTCCGGCACGCACCGCCTCAACCAACGTGCGGGCGTCGCCGACGCGCTCGATCACGTCGTAACCTGCCTCGCCGAGAAGCATGACCAGCCCCTCGCGCAGCAGGACATCATCATCGGCCACGACGACCCGGCGCCGGACGCCTGTCGGCGGAGCTGGGGGCATGCCTGAACCTTACATCCCGGTAAGTGCCCGCTCCCGCAGCTAGACACCAGCCGGCTTCGGCACCAGGCGCCGCGGTTTCTTGGTGCTAGCAGGAGCCCGGCTCGCCCGGTAGCGACAGGGCCGGAAGCGCGCTGGCGGCAATGACAAGCGGGCACGCTGCCATCATCGTTGAGTCAGGTGGCCTGGTAGTTGAGCAGAAGGGGGCGACCGGTGACTGAAGCGATACCTGTAGAGGATGTCAGCTCGCGGCCGCGGACGGAATCATGGCCGCAACCGCGGCCGGGATCACTGCTTGGACGGGACCAGGAGATGGCGCTGATCATCAACGAGTTCCTCTATCGCGCGGCGAGCGCAGGCGACACGATGCTGCTGATCGGCGAACCTGGGGTCGGCCAGAAAATGCTCCTCGATGTGGACGCGGATCCTGCGACGGCCTACGAGGTTTGGGTCCTGCGCACCGTCGAGGGGACCCGGGTGGTAGACCGGAAGCCGAGCGCGCACAGGCTGACGTTCCCTCATCCGCGGCTCCGGGCCGTCATTAGTGAGTTGTCATCCGCAGATGAGCGACGTGTTCCGGCGCGGCGGCTCGCGGACGCCGCCTACGTTAGCGCGAACGTCACCGGCGATCTCCGCCGCGCCGAAACTCTGCTCGCCGAGGCCGATCTAACTGCGTCGGTCGATACCGCGACGGCTGCGTCGGGTGTGCTGCTTCACGGCGACGGTGACGTGGCCGCCGCCCACCGTGTGCTGCTGCGGGCGATCGAGACCGCAGACGGACGGGACATTAGCCTGACGGCCGCCGAGGAGGCGTTGTGGACCTTGCTCCTGGTGTGTCACTTCGGGGGGCGCGCCGAACTGTGGGAACCGCTCGACCGCCATCTCCTCAGCCTCGGTCCCGACCTCCCGGCGAACCCCAGCCTGAGCGCCACCCTCGTCGCCGATCCAGCGCGAAGCCCTGGGGCCGCGCTCGACCGCCTCGACGCCGAGATCGAGTCACTCCCCCACCAGGCCGACCCGGCCGAGATCGTGCGGATCGCCGGCACGTCGGTCTTCGTCGACCGGTTGCCGAACTGCCGGCAGGCACTGCACCGGGTGGCCCGCGACCAGCTAGACGGCGGCGCCGTCACCGCGGTCATCAACGCGGACACCTTGCTGGCGCTTGAGGCGTATCTGACCGGCCAGTGGGACGAAGCCCAGCGGCTCGCGGAGGCCGCCGCCGAATTGTGTGAAGCCCGCGGCTACCAGCTGCTGCGCTGGAACGCGCAGGCCGTGCAGGCGTTCCTGGCGGCAGGCCGGGGCGACGCCGCGCTGGCCCAGGCGCTGGCCGACGAGATGATCCGATGGGCAGCACCTCGCGGCGTGCGGCATCTGCACACCGGCGCCCTGTACGCGTGTGTCCTCGCGGCGCTGGCGCGTTCTGATTTCGAGGCGGCGTATCGCCATGCCACCGAGATCAGCCCGGCGGGACAGCTGGCGGCGTACGAACCGCATGCGCCGTGGGTCATGATGGACCTCGTCGAGGCGGCGCTGCGCACCGATCGCACCAGCGCCGCCGCCGGGCACGTCCGCGCGATGCAGGAGGCCGGCGTCGGAAAAGTCTCCTCGCGCCTGGCCATGCTGGCCGGTGCAGCAGCCGCGATGATCGCTCCGGATGATGAGGCCGTCGAGCTGTTCGACCGATCGCTGGCCATCGGCGGCGCCGAACGGTGGCCGTTCGACCTGGCGCGTGTGCAACTGCTTTACGGCGAGCACCTTCGGCGCGCGGGTGAAATGAAGAAGGCGCGAGTCCACCTCGTCGCGGCCCTCGATGGCTTCCGGCGACTCGGCGCCAAGACGTGGGCGGAGCGGGCCGCCGTGGAACTCCGCGCGACGGGGCAGACCCGATCGCAAGGACGACAGCAGGATCGCGAGGCGCTGACACCGCAGGAGCTCGAGATCGCGATGCTTGCCGCCACCGGCCTGAGCAATAAGCAGATCGGCAGCCGCCTTTTCCTGTCCCACCGCACCGTCAGCGCCCACCTGTACAGGGTCTTCCCGAAGCTGGGGATCACCTCCCGCGCGGCGCTACGGGACGCTCTGCAGCACCAGCCGGCCGAGTGAACCGGACTCCGCTTCTGGTCGGCGTGTCAGGCCGGCGCGTCAAGGGCTGTCGGTCCGAGCGGCCCCGCATCGAGATTGGCCGTCTCACCGTGCGTCGGGATCTGCAGCGCGATCAGGTAAAAGACGACGCCCGCCACGCCGCCGACGACCCAGGAGATGTCGGTTCCCCCCAGTGTCCCGACCAGTGGGCCGGTGTAGAAGGTCTGATCTATGAACGGGACCTGCACAGCGACCGCGAGGGTGTAGGCGATCAGCCCTCGCCACAGGAAGCCCCCGTAACGACCATGGGGGGTAAAGAATGACGCGACGTCATAGTTGCCGTGTCTGACGAGGTAGTAGTCGGTGAGGTTGATCGCGGACCATGGGATGAACACATACAGCAGCACGTTGAGGAAGTTCGACAGGTTGTTGACGAACTGCTTATAACCGAGCAGAGCGCATCCGGTGCCGGTGGCGATCACGAGCAGCGAAGCGATCACCCGCACCCAGACCGAGCGCTGCACATTCTTGACACAGCTGGC
>JBEKKH010000466.1:0-6476 GCA_050010815.1 Streptosporangiaceae bacterium
GGCCCGAGCGGGGCGCCGCCGTAGCCGTACGCCACCCAGGCCCGCCCGCCGGTCAGGGCGGCCACCGGCCGGTTGGTGGTGTAACCGCCGTCGCAGAACGCGAGCACGTACGGCGCGTCGTAGTCGACCGCCGCGAGCAGCACGTCGAGCGACACGCCCTGCCAGCTGGTGTCCAGCTTGGACCAGCGGGTCACGCAGTGGATGTCGGTGGTCAGCTTCTCGGCAGGCAGCGCGCGGAACTCCGGCCACGTCCAGCTTTTCGGCTCGCGGCCGCCGGTGATCGAGAACGTCCAGTTCGCCAGCGCCGTCCGCGGGGTCGGGCCGGCCGACAGGACCGGGAAGTCGCGGGTCACGTACTGGCCGGGCGGCACCCGGCTGGCGTCGACCTCCTGGCGCTTGCGGTGGAAACCACGCGTAACCGGGCTCACCCCAGCAGGCTACGCCCTCACGGGCCGGCAGGTCACGCCGTGACGAGCAGGTACACGTTGAGCGCGACGATCACGACGGTGACCACCGCGCCGCACAGCATCGTGACCCGCCTGTTCACCAGCGTTCCCATCAGCTGCTTGCTGCTGGTGAAGAACCACAACGGGACCAGCGCAAACGGGATGCCGAACGACAAGAACACCTGAGACAAAACCAGCGCCCTGGTTGGGTTGAAGCCCACGCCGATCACGATCAGGGCCGGGATCATCGTGATGGCCCGGCGGGCGAATATCGGGATCTGCCTGTGGATGAAGCCCTGCATCACCACCTGCCCGGACATCGTCCCGACGCAGGACGACGCGATCCCCGACGCCAGCAGGGCGACCCCGAAGAACGTCCCGCTGTGCGCGCCCAGGTAATGGTTCAGGCCCGTGAAGACCTGGCCCAGGTTGTTGCCGACGCCGAACATGCCGCGCGCGTGGAAGACGGCCGCCGCGGTGGCCAGCATGGCCAGGTTGATGATCCCGGCGGTGCCCATCGCGATCGTGATGTCGATGATCTCGAAGCGGAAGATCTTCCGCCTGGCGTCGGCGTTGGCACCGACGATCCGGTTCTGGGTGAGCGAGGAGTGCAGGTAGATCACGTGCGGCATCACGGTCGCGCCGACGATGCTGACCGCGAGCAGGGCCGAGCCCCCGCCGGCCAGCTGCGGCACGAACAAGCCGCGGGTGACCCCGCCGGCCGACGGGCTGCTCTTCAGCAGCTCCAGGCCGAACGCCAGCACGATCACCGCCACGAACCCGGTGATCGTCGCCTCGAGCCTGCGGAAGCCCCAGACCTGCATGCCCAGGATGGCGAACGCGGCCAGGCCGGTGGCCAGGGCCGAGAGCCACAGCGTCAGCCCGAAGACCAGGTGCAGGCCCAGGGCCGCACCGACGAACTCGGCCAGGTCGGTCGCCATCGCGATCGCCTCGGCCTGCAGCCACAGCAGGACCACGACCCGGAATCCGAAGCGGTCACGGCAGATCTCGGGCAGGCTGTGACCGGTCGCGATGCCGAGCTTGGCGCTCATCGACTGGACCAGCATGGCCATCAGGTTCGCGGCCAGCACGACCCAGAGCAGCATGTAGCCGAACTGCGATCCGCCGGCCATGTTGGTGGCGAAGTTGCCGGGGTCGACGTAGGCCACGGCGGCGATGAACGCGGGGCCCAGGAACGGCAGTACCGCCCGGACCCCGCGTCTTTCCCCGGATAGGACCCGCTCGGCCGCGTCGGTGATGCGGCGTTCCCCGGGTATGGCGTCCGCTGGGACGACCACCTGCCGGGCGAGCGGAACCGTGTCAGCCAACGGGCACCTTGGAGTCAGCCAACGAGTGGCCCGGCGTCAGCCAACCGACGGCCCGAGCCCGAGCGACTGCGGCGTGCTCGAGTCAGGAGATGGCTGGTTCAGGCCCTCGTCCAGCGAGCCGAATTCGGTCATCAGCGCGGCGCTGCCGCCCCAGGGCGTCTGCTCCTCGGCGACCAGCGTGTTGGTCGTCAGCAGCAGGCCCGCCACCGACGCGCCGTTCTGCAGCGCCGAGCGGACGACCCGGAGCGGATCGATGATGCCCATGTCAATCATGTTCCCATGCCGGCCCTGCAGCGCGTCAAACCCGTCGTCGGGGCCCAGCTGCCTGCTCTTGGCCACCACGTCCGCGGCCGGGTAGCCGGCGTTGGCCGCGATGAGGTACGCGGGCTCGCTGAGCGCCTGCCGTACCGCGTCCACGCCGATGGCGTAGTCCTCGGAGACGTCCAGGTTGTCCAGCACGCTCTCGGCGTGCAGCAGGGCGGCGCCGCCGCCCGCGACGATGCCCTCGGCCATGGCGGCCCGGGTGGCGGACAGCGCGTCCTCGACCCGGTGCTGCAGCTCCCTCAGCTCGGCCGGGGTGGCCGCGCCCACGCTGATCACGGCGACCTTGCCGGACAGGGCGCCGATCCGCTCGGTCAGCACGTCCTCGTCGATGCCGAAGGTGGCCCGCTCCCGCTCCGCCCGCATCTGGGCGAGCCGGAACTCCACCGCCTCCTTGCCGCCCGCGCCGCCGATGATCGTGGTGTTGTCGGCGGTGACCCGCACCTGCGAGGCCCGGCCGAGCTGCGCCACGGTCATCGTCTCCAGGGTGAACCCGGAGTGCTTGCTGTACACGGCGCCGCCGGTCAGCGCGGCGATGTCCTCCAGCTTGCGCAGCCGCCGGTCGCCGAACCCGGGCGCCCGCACCGCGACGCACTGGAAGATCCCGTTCACGTGGTTGTGCACGAGCATGGAAAGCGCGGTGCCCTCGACGTTCTCCGCGAGGATGATCAGCGGCCGGGGCGCGCGCATGATCTTGTCCAGCAGCGGCATCAGGTCCTGGACCTTGGTGATCTTCTCGCTGCACAGCAGGATGTAGGGGTCGTCGACGATGGACTCGAGCGCGGCCGGGTTGGTCACCATATACGGGGACAGGTAGCCGTTGTCGAACTCGAAACCCTCGACGAAGTCGACGTGCATCCCGTTGATCGGCGAGTCCTGCACGGTCACGATGCCGCCGTCGCCGACGGTGAACAGCGCCTTGGCGATCGCGGCGCCCACCACGTCGTCGTCGTTGGCCGAGATCGCCGCGACCCGGGCGTAGTCCTCTTCGGTCGTGACCGGGTGCGCCACGCCGCGCAGGTACTCGACCAGGCGCCCGACGGCCAGGTCCACGCCCCGCTTGACCAGCACCGGGTTGCCGCCCTTGCCGATGGCGTCCATGCCCTCCTTGATGATCGCCTGAGCGATCACCGTGGCGGTGGTGGTGCCGTCACCGACGATGTCGTTGGTCTTGATGGCGGCTTCCTTGACCAGCTGCGCGCCCATGTTCTCGAACTGGTTCTTCAGGTGGATTTCCCGCGCGATCGTGACGCCGTCGTTGGTGATCACGGGCGAGCCGGTGATCTTCTCCAGGATGACGTTGCGCCCCTTGGGGCCGAGAGTCGATTTGACGGCTTCGGCCAGCTGGTCCACGCCAGCCAGCAGGAGCGCGCGAGCTTCAGCGCCGTAGCGCAGTTCCTTAGCCATGAGTGCTCCCTTAGGGGACGAGGATGGCGCGGCCGCGGACGCGGCCTGCGTCGAGGTCGGCCAGCGCGTCCTGCGCGGCGTCGAGCGGGTAGGCCTTGGTGTGCAGCGTGACCTTCCCGGCCTGGGCCAGCGCCATCAGCTCGGCCAGCTCATTGTAGGTGCCGACGATGTTTCCGATGATGTTGCGCTCGGTGGAGATGATGTCCAGGGTGGGGATGTGCAGCGTGCCGCCGTAGCCGATGACAAAGTACGACCCGGCCGGGGCGGTCATGTTCCAGCCGTCCATCTCGGCGCCCTGCTCGGCCACGAAGTCGAGCACCACGTGCGCCCCGTTGCCGCCGGTCAGGTCCTTCACCGCGTCGACCTGCGAGCCGTCGGCCACCACGGTCTGGTGGGCCCCCAGGTCCGACGCCAGCTTCAGCGCGTCCGGGTTGCGGTCCACCACGACGATGTTGGTGGCGGTGAGGGTGGACAGGCACTGGATGCCGATGTGGCCTAGGCCGCCCGCGCCGATCACTACGCAGGTGGTGCCGGGGTAGAGCAGCGGGATGGCCTTGCGCACCGCGTGGTACGCCGTGATGCCCGCGTCGGCGAGCGCGGCCACGTCCTGCGGCCGGGTCTGCGGGTTGAGCTTGATGCAGGCCCGGGCCGAGGTGAGCAGGTACTCGGCCATCCCGCCGTCGGTGGACAGGCCGGGGAACGAGTTGTTCTCGCAGTGCATGTCGTCCCCGGCCCGGCAGGCGTGACACAGCCCGCAGGTGGGCGTGGGGTGCAGGATGACGGTGTCGCCGACGGCCACGTTGGTGACCGCCGAGCCGATCTCGTGTACCCAGCCCGCGTTCTCGTGGCCGAGGATGTAGGGGAGCGGCGTGCCCATCGCGGCGTCCCACTGGCCCTCGATGATGTGCAGGTCGGTGCGGCAGACGCCGGCGCCGCCGATCTTCACGATGACGTCGAGCGGTCCGCTGATCTTCGGCTCAGGTACGTCGTCGATCACCGGCTGAGTATGGAATTTGTGCAACCGGACGGCCTTCATGGGTCCTCCTCGACCTGCTTCTTCGTCACGTTCGTCACGAGCCCTAGTCCTGGTGGGGGACGGTCTCTCCTTGTCCCTGGGTGTTGTTATACCTGTGCCGCAGCATGCCGCGGCAGATCCCGGAGTTCGCCTCGATGCTGACCCGGGTGACCTTGGCCTTGCGCAGGTGCAGCGGCAGCGCGTCGGCCTGGACCGGTGCGCCGGTCACGGGGTCGATGACCAGCGGGGCGTCGTCTCCGGCGGGCAGGCCCAGGTCGGCCCGCCGCTCGCGCAACCGCTCCAGAGCGCGAGAAGGCGGCACCTCGCCGAGTGTCATCGCGAGCAGTGCCGCCGGGTCTGCGCCTGCCGCGATCAGCGGCCTGCACACCTGATCAGTGCCTGCCATCACCGCCTTGCGCAAAAAGTCAGCGCGCAGCCCGTGCAGCTCGTCGACCGCCTCACCGTCAAACGACCGGACGAAACCGGCCTGGGCGGCCACCCCGCCGTTGATCACGTCGGAAGCGAAGTGGTCCTCCAAGATCACCTCGGCGCGGCGCACCCCCGGCAGCGCCGACACCGCGTCGTAGGCGTCGGCCACCATCAGGTAGGCGAAGTTAGGGGCGCAGAAGTACGTGGGCAGCCGCAGCCGGACCTGGGCGTCCCCGTCGCCGGAGACGGTGCACGAAGCGACGAAGCCGAGCGAGGTGATCGGCTCGTCGAGCTCGGGATCGCGCACCGTCTCCAGCGCCCGGAGCAAAGCAGTGCTAGCCCGGGGGGGCGACCCCCCGGAATCCCCCCGAGCACGGGGGGGCTGGCCGCCCCCCCGTACCCCCTGGCCCCCCTGGGTCATGCCCCCGCGACCGGCTGCGAGCGGTCCTCGACCAGCTGCGCGTCGTCCTGGGCGGCCGGGGAACTGTCGTCCTTGAGCTGGTACTCGGCGGGCACGTCGATGCCGTAGAGCCTGGCCGCGTTCAGGCCCAGGATCTTCTTCTTGCCCGCGACGCCGAGCTTCGGGTAGTCCGAGAACTCCTCGCGGTCCGGCATCGTCCAGTCCACGAAGCCCTCGATCTGCCACTTCGGCTCCCAGATGCCGTAGTCGCTGCCGAAGGTCATCTTGTCCTCGCCGACCCAGAACAGCAGCTCGCCGATGACCTTGGCGAAGAACTGCGGCCGCGCGTACATCAGGCCGCCGATCACCACGGACAGGCCGGCGTAGACGTTCGGCTCCTGGGTGGCCATGAAGCAGAAGTCCTCGATCCGCGGCAGGCCCACGTGCTCGACGATGAAGTTGAGGTCGGGGAAGTCGGTCGCGCAGTGGTCGATGTCGGAGACGTCGAAGGCGTCCTTGTCCAGCGGCCAGATCGTCGGGCCCTTGTGCACGTGGACGTTCTTGATGCCCCACTCCTGGGCCTTCTCCAGGAACCGGTAGGCGGCCGGGTCGCTCAGCTTGTAGCCACGCGAGCCGTTGTTCCACTCGGCCGTGTAGAGCTTGAGGCCCTTGGAGCCGTAGGTGTCGATATTCCGCTTCAGGTCCTCGAGACCGTCGTCGCCGTTACGGGGGTCGAACCGGGTGTTGGCGATGAATTTGCCCGGGTGCTTCTTGCCCAGCGCGGCGTTGCGCTCGGTGGTGTTGAAGCCCTCCTTGTACCATTCCTTGAGGTACGTGGGCTGGAAGATGGCCACGTCCACGTGCCCGTCCTCGAAGACGTCCTTCATCAGGTCGTCCTCTGAGTACTTCTGGAAGTGCTCTATCGTCCAGTGCGTCTCCGGCGGCCCGAGGCCCTGGTACGCGTGGAAGCACTCGATCCAGCCCTTGGCGTACTGCTCGGCGCCGGGCACCCAGTTGTCTGGGGCAGCGTTCCAGTAATGCATATGCGAGTCGACGATGAAGTACTTCTCGCCATTGCTCTCGTACAAAGCGCCTCCTTCAGTGACCTCGTTGTCGCGCTGAAGCGGTTA
>JBEKKH010000467.1:0-6465 GCA_050010815.1 Streptosporangiaceae bacterium
TCCGGTGGGCAGCTGTGCCTGGGCGCGGTGGATGAGGAGCTGCCCGCGCTGGCCGCCCGGGCCGGCGGGTTCACCTTCGGCAAGGCGACGCCCAGTCACCTCCCGCTGCTCGCCCGGCTCCCGGCGAGCTGTGTTCCTACCGGGGAGCTGATGCTCGGCGGGGAGGCCGTGCCGGCGGCGCTGCTGCGCGAGTGGCGGCAGCGGCATCCCGGTCTCGCCCTGATCAACTCCTACGGGCCGACCGAGGCCACGGTTAGCTGCCTCGATTACCAGATAAGCCCAGCTGACCCGGTCCCGGATCTAGCCGTGCCGATCGGCCGGCCGGTCTGGAATACGCGGGTGTTCGTGCTGGATGAGGCGCTGGGGCTGGTACCGCCGGGTGTGGCGGGGGAGTTGTATGTGGCGGGCGGGCAGCTGGCGCGGGGGTACCTGGGCCGGCCGGGGCTGACGGCGGAGCGGTTCGTGGCGTGCCCGTTCGCCGCGGCCGGAGGCCCAGGCCAATCCAGCACCGCGCCGGGGGAGCGGATGTACCGGACCGGGGACCTGGCCCGGTGGAGCCAGGCGGGGGAATTGGATTACCTGGGCCGGACGGATGACCAGGTGAAGGTCCGCGGGTTCCGGATCGAGCTCGGCGAGATCGAGGCGGTGCTCGCGGGCTTGCCCGGGGTGGCGCAGGCCGCGGTCGCGGTGCGGGAGGACCAGCCGGGGGACAAGCGGCTGGCCGGGTACGTGGTTCCGGCGGCCGGTGCCGAGCTGGATCCGGCCGGATGGCGGGAGGCGTGCGGGCGGGTGCTGCCCGGGTACATGGTGCCATCCGTGATCATGGTGCTGGACGCGCTGCCGCTGAACGCGAACGGGAAGCTGGACCGGCGGGAGCTGCCGGCACCGGAGTACGCCTCCAGTGCGGGCCGGGCTCCGGCCACCCCGGGGGAGCAGGCCGTGTGCGAGGTGTTCGCGCAGGTGCTGGGCCTAGACCAGGTCGGGGTCGAGGACAGCTTCTTCGACCTGGGCGGCCATTCACTGCTGGCGACGCGGCTGGTGTCGCGGATCCGGGTGGTCCTGGGGGTGGAACTGCCGGTCCGGGCGGTGTTCGAACACTCGACGGCGGAGTCGCTGGCCGTGGTGGTGGAGGGGGCGGAGGCGGCCCGGTCGCCGCTGGTCCCGGTGCCGCGGCCGGAGCGGCTGCCGTTGTCGTTCTCGCAGCAGCGGATGTGGTTCCTTGAGCAGTTCTACGGGCCGAGCACGGTGCACAACCTGCCGTTGGCGTGGCGGCTGAGCGGGCGGCTGGACACCGCCGCGCTGGCCGGCGCGCTGGGCGACGTGGTCGCCAGGCACGAGTCGCTGCGCACGACGTTCGCGATCGCGGATGGCCAGCCGTACCAGCACATCATCGCGGCCGAGCAGGCCAGAGAACAGGTAACGGCGGCGTTCACGGTGACGGCGGCGGGGCGGGGTGAGCTGGGCGGGCTGGTCGCGGCGGCGGCCGGGTACGTGTTTGACCTGGCTGCGGAGCTGCCCTTCCGCGCATCGCTGATCACTCTCAGCAGCCAGGAGCATGTGCTGGTGCTGCTGTGCCACCACATCGCCACTGACGGCTGGTCGTTGGGGCTGCTGCTATCCGACCTGGCCGCGGCGTACCAGGCCCGCTACGAGGGCCGGGCACCCGGCTGGGCGCCGCTGCCGGTCCAGTACGCCGACTACGCGCTGTGGCAGCGAGACCTGCTCGGCGGTGCTGACGGCGACGGCGGGGTGCTGGCCGGGCAGGTGCAGTACTGGCGGCAGGCACTGGCCGGACTGCCCGATGAGCTGGCCCTGCCGTTCGACCGGGCGCGCCCGGCGCAGGCGTCCCGGCGCGGCCGCCTGATGCTATGGCAGCTGGCGGACGCCCGGGTGCACGCCGCGCTGGTGGACCTGGCCCGTGCGCACCAGGCCACCATCTTCATGATCTTGCACGCCGGGCTGGCCGCGCTGCTGTCCCGGATGGGCGCCGGGACCGACATCCCGCTGGGTTCCCCGGTGGCGGGGCGCACCGACGAGGCGGTGCACGACCTGGTCGGGTATTTCGTCAACACGATGGTGATGCGCGCCGACGTGACCGGCGATCCGAGCTTCGCCGAGCTGCTCGGCCGGGTCCGGGAGACGGTACTGTCCGCCCAGGCCCGCCAGGATATGCCGTTTGAACGGCTGGTCGAAGTGCTGAACCCGGCCCGGTTGCCGGCTCGGCACCCGCTGTTCCAGGTCATGATCGGCGAAGAGCTCATCCCCGACGAATGGCAGCTGCACGGGCTGCGAGTCCAGGCCGAGCCGGTACCCGCCGTTACCGCCCGGTTCGACCTGGCCCTGGGAGTCCGCCAGCGTCGCGGCGACGGCGGTGCCCTGGCGGGGATCCAGGCGTCCTTCGAGTACGCCACCGAGCTGTTCGACCCGGCGACCGTGCGGGCGCTGGCCGGCCGGCTGACCCGGCTGCTGCGCCAGGCCGCCCGCGATCCCGGCCGCCCCATCAGCCAGCTCGACCTTCTGACCGCCGCCGAACGCCGCCGGCTCCTGCGCGACTGGAACGACACCACCCGGCCGGTCCCGGCGGTCACCTTGCCAGAGCTGTTCGAGCAGCAAGTCGGCCGCACCCCGGATGCCCCCGCCGTCAGCGGCACCGTCATCGGGGGCGGCACTGAGCTGACCTACGGCGAGCTGAACGCCCGGGCCAACCGGCTGGCCCGGCACCTGACCGCCCTGGGCGCGTGTCCCGGGCGGCTGGTCGCCATCGCGATGCCCCGCTCCGCGGACCTGATCACCGCCGTCCTGGCCGTTCTGAAGTCCGGCGCGGGGTACGTGCCGGTGGATCCGGCGTACCCGGCGGACCGGATCGCGTTCATGCTGGCTGAGTCCGGGCCGGCCGCGGTGCTGACCACGGCGGCGGCCGCTGGCGCGCTGCCGGCAGGGCTGCCGCTGCTGGTGCTGGATGACCCGGAGACGGCGGCGGTGCTGGCCGGACTGGACGGGGAGAACGTTCCGTCGGTGGCGGGGCCGCGGGATCTGGCCTACGTGGTTTATACGTCGGGGTCGACCGGGCGGCCCAAGGGAGTGGCGGTCGAGCACGGGGGGGTGGTGTCGCTGGCGTGCTGGGCGGCGGCGACGTTCGGGGCGGGTGAGTTGTCGCGGGTGCTGGCGTCGACGTCGCTGAGTTTCGACGTGTCGGTGTTTGAGATCTTCGGGACGCTGACGGCGGGCGGCTGCCTGGAGGTGGTGCCGAACCTGCTGGCCCTGGCCGAACGGGGGACCGAAGGGCCGTGGCGGGGGACCTTGATCAGCGCGGTGCCGTCAGCGCTGGCGCAGGTGCTGGCCACGCCCGGGGTCCGGGCGCAGGCCCAGGTGGTGGCATTGTGCGGGGAAGCGCTGACCGGGCAGGTCGTCGAGGCGATAAGGGCGGCGGTGCCGGGGGCGCGGATCGAGAACATCTACGGCCCGGCCGAGGCGACCGTTTACGCCACGACCTACATCGTCCCGCCCGATAGCGAGGCGGCGGCGCCACCGATCGGCCGTCCGCTCTGGAACACCCGGATGTACGTGCTGGACGACCGGCTGGGCCTGGTCCCGCCCGGGGTAGAGGGGGAGCTTTATATCGCGGGGGCCGGGCTGGCGCGGGGGTACCTGAGGCGTCCGGGGCTGACGGCGGAGCGGTTCGTGGCGTGCCCGTTTGCCGCGGCCGGAGGCCCAGGCCAATCCAGCGCCGCGGCCGGAGGCCCAGGCCAATCCAGCACCGTGCCGGGGGAGCGGATGTACCGGACCGGGGACCTGGCCCGGTGGACGGCGGCGGGGGAGCTTGAGTACCTGGGCCGCAGTGACGATCAGGTGAAGGTGCGGGGGTTCCGGATCGAGCTGGGCGAGGTGGAGGCGGTGCTGGCCGGCCTGGAAGGCGTGGGCCAGGCGGCGGTGGCGGTGCGGGAGGACCAGCCCGGGGACAAGCGGCTGGCCGGGTACGTGGTCCCGGACCCGAGTTCCCCCTGTTACGCCGGTGCCGAGCTGGATCCGGCGGGGTTGCGGGTGGCTGCGGCCCGGCTGCTGCCCGGGTACATGGTGCCGGCCGTGATCACGGTGCTCGACGCGCTGCCGCTGAACGCGAACGGGAAGCTGGACCGGCGGGCCCTGCCGGCGCCGGAGTACGCCTCCAGTGCGGGCCGGGCTCCGGCCACCCCCCGGGAACAGGCGCTGTGCGAGGTGTTCGCGCAGGTGCTGGGCCTGGACCAGGTGGGGCTTGAAGACAGCTTCTTCGACCTGGGCGGGCACTCCCTGCTCGCGGCGGTGCTCGTCGCCCGGCTGGTGGAGCGACTCGGCGTCAAGATCAGCCTGAGGACCTTCATGAGCAACGCGTCCGTCAGTGCCATCGACGGATATCTGGACCGTCAAGACACCTAATGCGCCGCGCCGGCGGGAGCCGGCCGGCGCGGCGATCGAGGCTAGAGGATTTTCCAGTTCTGGTCGGGGTCGCGGACGGCGCTGGCTAGGATCCGCCGCAGGTCTGCGGTCCAGCCCGCCACGGTGCTCTCCTCGAATTCCTCGAGATTGAACATGATGCCGCCGGAGAGAGTGCCATCGGATGGCCAGTCCACAAACCACACGGTGCCGCTGGGGATATCGCGCTGCCCATCTTCCTCCAGCCAGCGCACTATTATCTCACGGGCGCCTTCGGCGATGGGGAAGACGAGATCCTGGCCGAGCTGACCCGGCGTATTCGAGATGATGAACTGGGACGTACGCAGGTCATCGCGTGAGGAGATGAAATCAGGGAACGTCTGCTCGATCACGTTGACCGGGAGTTCGTGCGCAATGGCGTCGATGAAAGTTTCCTTGGTGCGCGCGACGATATCGCGAAAGCTCGTGCAGTCAGCGATTTCGGTACGGAGGGGCACACAGTTGAGGAACAGCCCCATAGTGTTGTGGAATTGCTCTGCGTCGCGGCCGGCGGTAAATGCCCGGATCGTCAGGTCGGTCGCGCCAGTGAGCTGGTGAGCCAGGACGTAGAAGGCCGAGAGCAGGACCGAGAACACGGTCGTGCGAGAAGCGGTGGCAAGAGCGGAGGCCTTGGCTATAGTGTCGGCCTCGATGCGGTGGTTGTGCAGTGAGTATGGCCTGGAGTAGCTATCTGGGTGGCCATGGTCGTTCGGTATGGTGAATTCACGGGCGCCGTGGAGTTTGTCCCGCCAGTATGCCGGTGCGCCGTCCTCGGCTGTGCTGGTGGCACTGGCCCGCTGCCATTCGGCGTACTCGCGGTACTGCCCGACAGGCGGGAGTTCGGCGGGGGTGCCGGTGGCCCGGGAGACATAGAAGGCGCCGAGGTCGCGCATGATCACGTCGAATGACCAGGCGTCGGAGGCCGAGTGGTGCACCGTCAGGAACAGGACGCTGTCGCGATCGTCAAACCTGCATAGCCTGGCCCGCAGCAGCGGCACTTCCCGCGCATTGATCGTGTCGGTCTGGTAGGCGAGATCCTGGATGACCATGTCCCGGGACTTGCCGGGGACCTGGGGCAGGTCCCTGACCTCCAGCGGTACCTGGCACGGCGGGAACACCTGCTGGTAGGGCAGATCGGCATCCCTGACCACCACGGTGCGGAGTAGCTCATGGCGCGCGACCACGTCGTCGAGCGCGCCCTGCAGCACCGCGAGATCCACCAGGCCGGTGATGCGGAGCGGGCGGACCAGTATGAACCGGCGGCCGAACGTCCCGCCGTCGTCACCCTGGTCCAGGGTGAGGAACCATTCCTGCGTGAAAGACAACGGGTAGCGCTTCGCATCCTGGTCGTGGGCCACGCCGTTAGGGTCGCAGGGCGGAACGGCCGGTGCACCTTCCCGGTTGCCCAGGGTCGACCTCTCGGTATACGCAACCGCCGAGATGGGCGCTGCAGTCCGTGACGGGCACGCTGGGGGAGGCTTCGTCGTTTGAGTGGCTGCCGAGGTTAGGGACGCGTAGGCAATGACGCAGGGTGAGGCGATTGAATCGCACCGGGTCCCGCTGGAGGGGACGACGTGGAGTGTGTGGCGGGACGTGTGCCTGCGCAGCGCTGGTTTCCCCGCGGACATGGTGCTGGCCATCTGCGATGAGCCGCTGGCGCGCAGTGCCGACCTGATCGGGGCGGACCTGGCCGGAGCAGACCCAGCCGGGCGGGTGGCGTATGACACGGCGTTCGCCGACGCTGCGGGCAGGCTGTCTCGTGCCGTCGCTGCCGTTGATGCTCACCCGCGCTTCCGGGAGGCGGTCACCTGGCAGAACCCCGGGCTGGCGCAGCGGTTGCGGGATGCGGGGGTGGGTACGTCGCGGCGGTCTCAGGACCGCAAGCGGGAGCTGTTGATCGCGAACTACCTGCAGCGGTACTGCCTGAAGAACGACACGATCGGGTTCTTCGGACCGGTCGGCTGGGCGTCCGCCGGATCTGGTGCCGTTGGCCTGGTGGTGGTGCCGGGGGAACAG
>JBEKKH010000468.1:0-6453 GCA_050010815.1 Streptosporangiaceae bacterium
CCCTGTCGTCGCGGGCCCTGTCGTCGCGGGCCCGGTCCTCTCGGGCCCGGTCCTCTCGGGCCCGGTCCTCGCGGGCCCGGTCCTCGCGGGCCCGGTCCTCTCGCGCAGCTGCCCTCGGCAGCTGCAGGGCGGGGCGCTGGTACTCCGCCACGACGGGGGCGGTGTAGATGGCAGGGGGTGCGTGGTTGGCCGCCGCGGGCATGGGCTGGTACGACCCAGCACCCGCCAGCGAGTGACCGTTCGCCAGCGGCCTGGCGGCCGCGTGATCGGCGCCCTCTGCCTCGTCCTCATGGACCGGTTCGGCTCCCGCGATCAGCTCCACGTAAGGACCCAGGTGCTCACCGCCGATCTCGAGGATGTCGTCGGACTCCTGCCTGAGCGCCCGCGAGATGGTCCAGTTGCCGTCCACGGCAATGTGCACCAGCGTGACGCGCAGGCCAAGATCCTGGACGTCGGCGATGACCTGAGCCAGGTCCTCTTCTGCGCTGACCACGAGCGCGTCGCTGATCGCGTTGTTGCGCGCCAGCGTGGTCAGGTCGCGGTGAATCTCGGTTTCCACACCCTCCCGCCGACCCGGCCGTATCTTCGCCACCCGGAGCTTGACGCCGGGTACGTCGGCCAGCGCGTCGTGCTCGGCGGTGCGGCGGCCGTCCACGGTCGCCTCGTACCAGTAGCAACGCAGCAACGGCAGGCCCGACCGTTCCCTGGCCAGGCTGGACAGCAGCTGCAGCAGCCCTTCGTAATCCCAGGAGACAGACTCGCCGCGACGGGTCCCGTGCACCGCCATGGCACCATCCGCGAGCACGTAACCTGCGTCAACGAACAGCGCGCAGCGATCCACAGCCCACCGTCCTTCCTCTCGGTGCGGCAGCAAGCGTTCAGGTACCGATACCGACCCGAGACCACTAAGACTAGTGAAGTAACCTTCCCGCGGATGCCTTTCCACGCATTCCCGCTGCCTAGGGAACCGTCGTAACGACGTAAGCTACAGCCCCTAACAGCACGCGGGTCCCAAAAACCCAACGAACCCCACGAACGTTTCCACTCCCCGCGAATCCGTCGCGATGATCACGCCCAAGCAACCGAGGCCCAGCTTCGCAACGAAGTCCACGGTCTCTGACGTCCCGCTCACCGCACCCGTCCCGGCTGCCCCCTCCAACACGTCCCCGGCCCCGCCCCGCCGGCATTTCCGTGGTGGATCCGGGCTACGTGGTGGATCCGGTGCATCCCCGTGCACCGGATCCACCGCCGAGCCCGGATCCACCACGATCTTTGGCCCGGTCCGCTGCACTGCAGGCGCGCAAGTGCTCTCCCGTCACGTCAGGACCAGATGCGGCGGGCTAGAGGGTGGCAGCGGCGGATCCGTTGTCGCGTGGACGTTTCGCGGGAGTACTGACTGACTCCCCAATAGTTTCTCGAGAAACTTCGCTCATACGGCGTCATGGCGGGCCGCTTTTGCCGTCTCCCTCTCCAAAGGCCACAGGTCACGAGCGGAGGGAGCCGACTGCCAGTGGAATCAGACATGGAATCCGTGCCCGCCGTTCGGCCCTGGACCGCCCGGCCCGACCCGGGCGAGCTCTGCGATGCCTGGCGGCGGCACAGCCTGGCCAGCGGATGGCTGACCGCCGAGGACTGGGACAGCGAGGTCGTCGACGCGGTGGTCGACGCCGTCTGCGGCGGCGAGGATCGCGGCACCGGGACGCTGCCGCTGGCCTGTGACCACCTGGGTCGCTCCCGGGCGAAGGCCGGCATCGGCATTGCCGAGACGATTAACGACCTGGCCGTCCTGTCCGCCGTGCTCGATCACGAACCGGACCGGGCAGGCACGCCAGACAGGGCAGGCACGCCGGACGTGGCAGGCACGCCGGACGGACCGGACGGACCGGACGGACCGGACGGACCGGACGAGCATGGCGGGCTGCCGCTGGCCCTGGTCTGCGCCGTCGCGGGAGGCTGGGCCGAGGAGGGGATGGCCCAGCTTTCCCGCGGCGGCTGCGAGGATCCGCTCAGTGGCCTGGCCACCGTGCCTTACCTGCGCACACGGCTGGCTGAGTTGTACCGGGAGGCGGCGCAGAGCGGCGCTAGCCCGGCCGAATTGCACCCCGGCGTGCAGATCCGGATGACCCGGCTGCCCGGCCTGCTCGCCGGGGCACTGCGCCTGGTGGACGAGCTGGCCCCCTGATCCCGCCGGCGCCGGCGTTCGGCGTTAGAGGGGGACGGGAAACCGGCGCCGGCGGTCTACCTCGCACCGGCTGCGGCCAGCTCACCGCGGCGTCCCGTAGGATCAGCGACCGTGACCGACCGCGCAGAACTGCTCGAAGCGATCAAGGCGAAGGCCGTCGTCCGCGGCGACTTCGTACTCTCCTCAGGCCAGCGGGCCGACTGGTACGTCGACCTGCGCCGGATCCTGCTGGACGGACGGCTGGCGCCGCTGGCGGGCCGGGTCATGCTCGACCTCACCTGGGACCTGGGTTACGAGGCCGTCGGCGGGCTGACCATGGGCGCCGATCCGGTCGCCACGGCGATCATGCACGCGGCGGCCGACCGCGGGACGCCGGTCGACGCCTTCGTGGTGCGGAAGAAAGAAAAAGAGCACGGCACGCAGCGCAGGATCGAGGGCCCGGACGTGGCCGGCCGACGGGTGCTCGCGGTCGAGGACACCTCGACGACCGGCGCATCCCCGCTCACCGCGGTGGACGCGCTGCGCAAGGCGGGAGCCGAGGTGGTCGGCGTGGCCGTGCTGGTTGACCGCGGCGCCCGGGACAATGTGGCCGCCCGCGGTCTTGCCTTCCGCGCCGCCTACGAGCTAGCCGACCTCGGCGTCTGAGCTGTCCGGCCGGGGCGTCGGAACGACTCCCACCCCGGCGTCGGGCCGGGCCGACCGCGGCCTGGCGTGGCTGCCACCCGCCCTGCCGCCCCCGGCCCTGCCGCCGCCTGCGCTAGGGCCCGCCCCCAGGCCGGCGCCGCCTGAGGCCGCGTCACCTGAGGCCGCGCCACCTGAGGCCGCGCCACCTGAGGCCGCCTCACCTGAGGCCGCGCCACCCTGGCGGGCTTCCGCGCCACCCTGGCGGGCTTCCGCGCCACCCTGGCGGGCTTCACGGCGGAACTGACGCAAGCGGTACAGCACGAAACCGACGATGGCGATGACCAGCAGCGCGAACAAGACATAGCCGACGATGGACAACCCGTGGCTGACGCTCTTCCAGGCGCTACCGAGCTCGTACCCGATCACCGACAGCGCGGTCGCGTAGATGACGGTGCCGATCAGGCTGAGCACCCCGAAGCGGGCCGCGGGTATCCGCACCAGGCCCGCGACGATCGAGGTGAAGGCCCGGACGAACGGCAGCATCCGGCCGACCGGAACCGCCCAGGCGCCCCGGCCGGTCAGGAAGCGCTCGGCCCGGTTGACGTCGGACTCGGTCACAAGCACGTAGCGGCCGAGCCTGTGCACCAGCGGCTTGCCGCCGATCCGGCCAACCGCGTACGAGGCGTAGGACCCGGCGAGCTCGGCCAGCGAGCCGATGATGATGACCAGGGCGAGGTTGAGATGGCCCTGGAAGGCGAGCACTCCGGCGAAGCCGAACGTGATCTCGGACGAGATCGGGATGCACGCCGCCTCGAGGAAGCCGAACAAGATCAGGGCAGCGTAGCCCGCCGACGTGAGAAAGCTCTCCATGGTTGCTGTTGTACCTTATCCCGGGTACTGCCCGTCGCATCTTCATGCGCACTTCATGTCCGGCAGAGGTCCAAGGACCCTATTTGGGGTTGGGGCCGAGTGTCTAGAGTGGTCTCAAATTTCAAGCTAAGGGAGTCAACGCCATGCCAATCGCAACCCCAGAGGTCTACGCGCAGATGCTGGACACCGCGAAACAGCGTGGTTTCGCGTTTCCGGCGATCAACGTCACCTCGAGCCAGACGCTGAACGCCGCGCTCCGCGGGTTCGCGGACGCCGGCAGTGACGGAATCATCCAGATGTCGACGGGCGGGGCGGAGTACCTGTCTGGCCCGGTCAAGAACATGGTGACCGGCGCGGTCGCGCTGGCCGAGTTCGCCCACGTGGTCGCGGCGAAGTACCCCATCCACATCGCGCTGCACACCGATCACTGCCCGAAGGACAAGCTCGACGGCTACATGCGCCCGCTGGTGGCCCTCTCCCGGGAGCGGGTGGCGCGGGGCGAGCAGCCGCTGTTCCAGTCGCACATGTGGGATGGCTCGGCGGTGCCGCTTAAGGAGAACCTGGAGATCGCGGCCGAACTGCTGGCCGAGTGCGCGGCCGCCCACATCGTCATGGAGATGGAGATCGGGGTGGTCGGCGGCGAGGAGGACGGCGTCGTGGGGGAGATCAACGAGAAGCTGTACACCACGCCGGAAGACGCGCTGGCCACCGTCGAGGCGGTCGGGCTGGGCGAGCGCGGCCGGTACATCCTGGCCGCGACGTTCGGCAACGTGCACGGCGTCTACAAGCCGGGTCACGTCAAGCTGCGGCCGGGCGTGCTGAAGGAAATCCAGGACGTGGTGGGGCAGAAGTACGGCCAGGACAAGCCCTTCGACCTGGTCTTCCACGGCGGGTCCGGGTCCGCCCTGGAGGAGATCAGGGAGGCGATCACCTACGGCGTGGTCAAGATGAACGTCGACACCGACACCCAGTACGCGTTCACCAGGCCCGTCGCGGGCCACATGCTCACCAACTACGAGGGCGTGCTCAAGGTCGACGGCGACGTCGGCAACAAGAAGCAGTACGATCCGCGCAGCTGGGGCAAGGCCGGCGAGGCGGGCATGGCCGCGCGGGTCACGCACGCCTGCGAGGACCTGCTGTCGGCCGGCCACCAACTAAGCTAAGGCTCCCCAGTAAAGAGGAGAGCCATGGAACGCCACAACCTGCTCGGCGGCCCGCCGGCCACCTACCTGCTCGACGAGCAGGAACCCGCGGCGGAGCTGCGGGCGGGCGACGATCCCGCGGCGGTCGCGGCGCGCTTCCCGTCGCACTCGGCGGCCTGGGCCGCCCTGGCCAGCCGCTCGTTCGCGCAGGGGGACCCGGTCACCGCCTATGCCTTCGCCCGGACCGGCTACCACCGTGGCCTGGACCAGCTGCGGCGGTCGGGCTGGAAGGGGCACGGCCCGATCCCGTGGGAGCACGAGCCGAACCAGGGTTTCCTGCGCTCCCTGTACATGCTCGGCCTGGCGGCCGGGGCGATCGGCGAGGACGACGAGGCCACCCGCTGCCAGGATTTCCTCACCGACAGCAGCCCGGCGGCCGCGGCCGAGCTGGCCGCCGAACATCCGTAGCCGGCCGCCGACATAACGGGCAGGTCCGAGCTTGGTTACCGGCTGATATTGCGGGTAATCTCAGAGCGCAAGAGCCCCTGCCGCGCTTGCGCCTGTGCGGGGGCTTCGTCGTGCCAGGTCAAGCCGGCCCCATGAGGAGTCGAGGGCGAACCGCGAGGGTCTAGCCGGAGCCTGAGCCAGCGAGGAGGACACGCCGATGCCCGCTATCGTGCTTGTGGGCGCCCAGTGGGGAGACGAGGGCAAGGGCAAGGCCACGGACCTGCTCGGGGACCGGGTGGACTACGTGGTCAGGTACCAGGGCGGCAACAACGCGGGCCACACGGTGGTCATCGGGGACGAGAGCTACGCCCTGCACATGCTGCCGTCCGGCGTGCTGTCCCCCGCCGTCGTCCCGGTGATCGGCAACGGGGTGGTCATCGACCCGCAGGTGCTGCTGGAGGAGATCGACGGCCTGGCCGCCCGCGGCGTCGACTGCGGCAAGCTGCTGGTCTCGGCGAACGCGCACCTGATCATGCCCTATCACCGCGCGCTGGACAAGGTGTCCGAACGTTACCTGGGCAGCTCGCGGATCGGCACCACGGGCCGCGGCATCGGCCCGGCCTACGCCGACAAGATCGCCCGGGTGGGGATCCGCGTCCAGGACCTGTTCGATCCCGGCATCCTGGGCAAGAAGCTCGAGCTGGTGCTGCGCGACAAGAACCAGATCTTCGGCAAGGTCTACAACCGCCGGGGCCTGGACGCCCGCGCCATCACAGAAGAGTACGAGCGTTATGCCGAACGGCTCCGCCCCTTCGTCGCCGACACCGGGCTCGTGCTGGGCCGGGCCCTGGACGAGGGCAAGGTCGTGCTGCTCGAGGGCGCCCAGGCCACCATGCTCGACATCGACCACGGCACCTACCCGTTCGTGACCTCCTCCTCACCCACGGCCGGCGGCGCGTGCGCCGGATCGGGCATCGGCCCGACCAGGATCTCCGAGGTCATCGGCATCGTCAAGGCGTACACGACACGCGTCGGCGAGGGCCCCTTCCCCACCGAGCTCGGCGGTGAGCAGGGCGAATGGCTGCGCAAGACCGGCGGGGAGTACGGCGTGACCACCGGCCGGGCGCGCCGGTGCGGCTGGTTCGACGCGGTCATCGCCAGGTACGCCACCCGGGTGAACGGGATCAC
>JBEKKH010000469.1:0-6450 GCA_050010815.1 Streptosporangiaceae bacterium
CCGCCAGGACGGCGGCGAGGATCGAGCCGCCGAACAGCGCGAGCCCGCCGACGGCGTGTCCCAGCATCATCATGACCAGGCCGGCCAGCAGGGCCACCGGCACGGCCGCCACCAGCAGCAGCGCGAGCAGCGTCACGGCGATCACGGCCTTGGCCGACCTGCCCGGCGTCCGCTCCGCGTACCAACCGTTCATCACGCTCACCTCTCAAGACCCGGATCTTCTCGGGCCTACCCGTAACACGATATGTCTTATCGTCTAGCACAACGCAGCTGTCGATCAGGATCATCCCGTGACCGTCCGGCGCGTCAGTGGCTAGGCGCGCGAGCGGCTAAGGGCGTCAGTGGCTAGGGGCGCAGGCGGTGGGCGAGGGCGGTGTGGCGGCGGCCGGCGCCCTTGGTCCGGACGGCGGCGGCCAGGGCGCGGCGGGATCCGGCCAGGACGACCAGTTTCCTGGCCCGGGTGATGCCGGTGTAGAGCAGGTTGCGCTGCAGCATCATCCAGGAGCTTGTGGTCAGCGGGATGACCACCGCGGGGTACTCGCTGCCCTGGGAGCGGTGGATGGTGACCGCGTAGGCGTGGGCCAGTTCGTCGAGTTCGTCGAACCCGTAGTCGACCTGCTCGTCTTCGTCGGTGTGCAGGGTCAGGGTGTGGTCTTCCGGCGATATCGCGGTGACCACGGCGACCGTGCCGTTGAAGACGCCGGCCGCGCCCTTGTCGTAGTTGTTGCGCAGCTGGGTGACCTTGTCGCCGATCCGGAACACCCGGCCGCCGTAGCGCCGCTCCGGCGCGCCCTCGCGGAACGGGGTCAGGGCTTCCTGCAGGAGCAGGTTGAGGTTCCCCGCTCCGGCGGGCCCGCGGTGCATCGGGCACAGCACCTGCACGTCGCGGCGCGGGTCCAGGCCGAACCTGGCCGGGATCCGCCGGGCCACGATATCGACCACGAGCCCGGCGGTCTGCTCGGTGTCCTCGCAGCCGAACCAGAAGAAGTCGCCGAAGCCGCCCGGGGCGGGCAGCTGCCCGGCGTTGACCCGGTGGGCGTTGACCACGATGCCGGACTGCTGCGCCTGGCGGAAGATCCTGGTGAGCCGTACCGCCGGCAGCGACCCGGCGGCCAGCAGGTCCCGCAGGACCTCGCCCGCGCCAACCGAAGGCAGCTGGTCCACGTCTCCGACCAGCAGCAGGTGCGCCCCCGGCGCGACCGCCTTGACCAGCTTGTTCGCCAGGATCACGTCCACCATCGAGGTCTCGTCCACCACCACCAGGTCCGCGTCAAGCGGGCAGGATGCGTCGAACGACGCCTCGCCGCCCGGCCGCAACTGCAGCAGCCGGTGGATGGTCGCCGCCTCGTGGCCGGCCAGCTCGGCGAGCCGCTTGGCCGCCCGGCCGGTCGGCGCGGCTAGCACGATCGTGGCCCCCCTGGCGCGGGCCAGCTCCACCACCGACCGCACGGTGAACGACTTTCCGCACCCCGGGCCGCCGGTCAGGATCGCCACCTGGGAGGTCAGCGCGAGCCGCACCGCGTCGGCCTGCTCCGGGGCGAGCTCGGCCCCGGTCCGCCCGCGCAGCCACCCGAACGCCTTGTCCCAGTCCACGGCGGCGAACCCGGCCAGCCGGTCACCCCGGGCGGCGTGCAGGCGGAGCAGGGCGTGAGCCAAGGACCGTTCGGCCTGATAAAAGGGCGGCAGGTAGACGGCGGGGACCTGCGAGGCGGCCGGGGGCGCCGCGGGGACCGTCTCGCGGACCACTCCCTCGGCCGCGGCCAGCTCGTCCAGGCACGGGGCGGCCAGCTCGGCCGGCACGTCGAGGATCTTGGCGGCGTCGGCGATCAGGTTGGGTGCGGGCAGGTAGCAGTGCCCGTCGTCGGCCGCCTCGGACAGGGTGTAGGCCAGGCCCGCCTTGATCCGTTCCGGGCTGTCCCGGGCGATGCCGACCGCGGCGGCGATCGTGTCCGCGGTCTTAGCCCCAATGCCCCACACGTCCGCGGCCAGGCGGTACGGCTCGGACCGAACGACCGAGACCGAGCCGTCGCCGTATTTCTTGTAGATCCGCACCGCCAGCGACGTCGACACCCCGACGCCCTGAAGGAAGATCATCACCTCCTTGATCGCCTTCTGTTCGGCCCAGGCGGCGGCGATCAGCGCGGTGCGCTTGGGACCCAGCCCGTCGACCTCGGTCAGCCGGCCCGGCTCGTCGTCGATGACGTGCATGATGTCCACGCCGAAGTGCGCGACCATGCGTTCGGCCATGACCGGGCCGATGCCCTTGATCAGGCCCGAGCCCAGGTACTTCTGGATGCCCGCCGCGGTGGCGGGCAGGACCGTGGCGTAGGAGTGCACCTCGAACTGCCGGCCGTACCTGGGGTGGCTTGACCACCGGCCGGTCAGCCGCAAGAACTCTCCCACCTGCGCGCCGAGCAGCGGCCCGACCGCCGTGACCAGCTCCGCGCCAGCCCGTTCCGGCGCGATCCGGGCAATCGTGTACCCGGTCTCGGGATTAGCGAACGTGACCCGCTCCAGCACCCCGTCCAGTACCGCGCCGCCGCCCTGGCCGCCCATCACCGCTGGCATAAATCCAAATCGTACGGGGTCAGGTCGCTCCCGTGATCACGAAGACTTTTAGCCCATTTTCGGGGGGCGGGCTCACCCAGCTTGCAGGGGTTACCGGGCTCAGGATGGGATGGCCCAGGGCGGGGTGGCTTCCGCCGGGCCGGCGTTGGCGGCGAGGCGGCCGAGCAGGGTGCTGAGCGTGGCCAGGTCCGCGTCGGCCAGGCCCGCCCGCAGCTTGGCGTCGAAGGCGATCGCGGTGTCCCTCAGGCGCGCGAACGCCGCCTCGCCCGCTTCGGTCAGCGCGACCACCTGGACTCGCCGGTTGGCGGCGTCGCGGGTCCGGGTGACCAGCCCGCGGGCGTCCAGGGCGTTCAGGTGGTGTGTGAGCGTGGCCTCGCGCACCCCTACCGCTTCGGCGAGTTCCCGCTGGTTGGCCGGCTTGCGGATCTTCAGGTTGAGCAGGATGAGCCAGACCGGGAGGGTGCCGTCGGCTTCGCGGAGAGCCTCGTCGAACGCGCGCTCCACGACGCGCGCGGCCTGATTCAGGCGGAGCCCGATCGGGAGGGGAAACGGTGCTGGCACGTTCGTCAGCGTATCACCAAACATCGACATCTAATTGATTGACATCTAAGATTTAGATGTCTAACATTCCGTTGCGAGGGCGGCTCGACCGGCCGCTGCGGCCAAGCGAGAAGGGGCTTGCGTGATGAGTGACCCCGCAATTGAGGCCCACGGCCTGCGGAAGGCCTTCGGCGAGGTGCAGGCGCTGGACGAGCTGAGCCTGGCGGTGCCTGCCGGATCTGTGCTCGGCCTGCTCGGGCCGAACGGGTCGGGCAAGACCACCACCGTGTCCATCCTGGCCACGTCGCTGCGTCCCGACGCCGGCCGTGCCTGCGTCGGCGGGCTGGACGTGGTGACGCAGGCGGCGCAGGTCCGCCGCATTATCGGCCTGGCGGGCCAGTTCGCGGCCGTGGATCCCAACTTGACCGGACGGGAGAACCTCGCTTTGATCGGGCGGCTGTCCCGGGTGGGCCGCAGGCAAGCCAGGGTCCGCGCCGACGAGCTGCTTGACGGCTTCGGGCTGAGTGCGGCGGCCGGCCGGCTCGTGCGCGGCTACTCGGGCGGGATGCGGCGCCGGCTCGACGTGGCCGCGGCGCTGCTGCACCGGCCGGAGGTGCTGTTCCTCGATGAGCCCACCACCGGCTTGGACCCGGAGAGCCGCTTCACCCTGTGGGACTCGGTACGCGACCTCGCCAGGTCAGGAACCACCGTGCTGCTGACGACGCAATACCTGGACGAAGCCGACGCGCTGGCCGATCGGGTGATGATCATCTCCGCCGGGCGGGTAGCCGCCACCGGCACTCCTGGCGAGCTGAAGGCCCGTTTCGGCGCCGTGGTCTTCCACCTGGATTTTGGCCGGCCGGAGGCCGCGGAAGCCGCCCGGATGGCGCTGGCTTCGGCGGGCTTCCGGCCGCAGCGCGACGGCGCCGCCCTTGCGGTCCGGTCCGCTACCGGTTCCGGCGAGCTCACCGGCATGCTGCGCGCGCTGGACGGCCGGGCACCCGACCCGGTGTCCGTCGCGGTGCGCGAACCCACCCTGGACGACGTATTCCTCTCTCTTACCCGTGGAGGCAAGGCAGCATGAGCACGATCGCTATCGCGCCGGGCCGCAACGCGGCCGGCCGCGTCGCGGCGGCGGCCACCGAGGTCGCCGGCGCACTCTCGGACACCGCCGATGTCGCCTGGCGCAACTTGCTGACCCAGCTGCGCACCCCGCAGGCCCTGGTGTTCGCCACCATCCAGCCCGTCATCTTCGTGCTGCTGTTCCGCTACGCGTTCGGCGGCGCGATCCACGTACCCGGTACGAATTACGTGGACTTCCTGATGCCCGGGATCTTCGCGCAGACGGTCGCCTTCGGCGCGGTCGGCACCGCGGTCGGGCTGGCCGGTGACCTGCGCACCGGCATCCTGGTCCGCTTCCGGACCCTGCCGATGGCCCGGATCGCCGTGCTCGGCGGCCGGACCCTCGCCGACCTGGCGCGCAACCTGCTGGTCGTCGCGGTCATGACCGGCGTCGGCTTCGCCGCCGGATTCCGCAGCCCGCACGGCGCGGGCGGCCTGCTAGCCGCGCTCGGCCTGGTGGTCGCGTTCGGATACGCGATCTCCTGGGGCTTCGCGTCCCTCGGCCTGCGGGTCAGCGACCCCGAGGCGGCCCAGGCGGCAGCGGTGCCCGCGGTGTTCCTGCTCGTCTTCACCTCCGCCGCCTTCGTGCCGGCCACCGCCATGCCCGGCTGGCTGCAGGCGTTCGGCACCCATCAGCCGGTCGACGCCCTGGTCAACGCCGAACGGGCCCTGATACTCGGCGGCCCGGCCACCCATGACGTCCTCATCTCGCTGGCGTGGAGCGGCGGCCTGCTGGTCGTGTTCGCCCTCCTCGCCGCCCGCACCTACGCCCGCATGGGCCGCTAACAGAAAGGGAACCAACCATGGCCGTCGAACTGAACCACACCATCGTCCCCGCACACGACCCGCAAGCCTCGGCGCAGTTCCTCGCCGACATCCTCGGCCTGTCCGTCGACCCGCCGGTGGCGCACTTCACCCCGGTGACGCTGGCCAACGGAGTCAGCCTGGACTTCGATCACTACGACCACGTCGATGAGCACCACTACGCGTTCCTGCTGAGCAACGAGGAATTCCAGGCGGCGTTCGGCCGGATCAAGGACAGGGGCATCACGTACTACGCCGATCCCGCCTGCCGCCAGCCCGGCCAGGTCTATGCCAGCCAAGACGGCCCCCGCGGCACCTATTTCCGGGACCCAGACGGCCACCTCATGGAAATCCTCACCCCAAGCTCGGACCAGCCGGCGGGAGACCGAGCGGGAGACACAGCATGAGCGAGCTCGACGGGCAGATCGCCCTGATAACCGGCAGCACACGGGGCATCGGGGCGGCCATCGCCGCCGAGTTCGCGCGGCGCGGGGCCGCCGTCGCCGTGCACGGGCGCGATCAGGCCGCTGCGGACAGCGTGGCGGCCGCGATCATCCGCGACGGCGGCCAGGCCATGACGGCGACCGGCGACGTCACCGATTTCGGCCAGGTCGAGGCGGTGCGCCGCCAGATTGAGCACGCCTGGGGGCCGGTCGCCATCCTGGTCGCCAACGCGGGCGGCAGCTTCACCCCGCCCGTGCCGCTCGAGCAGATCCCCGAAGACGGATGGCGCGCGACGGTCGACGGCAACCTGCTGGCCACGTTCCTCACGCTGAAGAGCTTCCTGCCCGGGATGAAGGAGCGCCGCCGTGGCACGATCATCACGGTCGGCTCGGCCGCAGGGCGCCGCGCGGACCCTCGCTCCCCCATTCCCTACGCGGCGGCTAAGGCGGGCATCGCGCTGCTGACGCAGGATGTCGCCGCCCAGGCGGGCCCGTTCGGGATCCGGATCAACTGCATCACTCCGGAGACCATCTTGACCGAGGGCAACCAGGACCGGATCCCGGCCGGACTGCAGGCCTCACTCGCCGACGCGCACCCCCTCAAACGGCTCGGCACACCGCACGACGTCGCGACCACCGCCGCGTTCCTCGCCTCCGACGAGGCCGCCTGGATCACCGGCGTGGTCATCGACGTCGCGGGCGGCGCCGTACTCGTCTAGCGATCCTCAGTAAATCCGCAGTAAGGAGTCCGGTCATGGCAGTCAACCAAGCCGCGATGCGGCGGCGCGCGCGGATCATGCGCGTGGTCAACGTGCCCATGCGGGCGGCGCTCACCTTGCCGTTCGCGACGCCGCTCAGCGGGAACCTGATGCTCATCTCCTACACCGGCCGCAAGACCGGGAAGGCCTATCGGCAGCCGGTCAGCTACGTGCGCGACGGCGACGTGCTGCTCACCCCGGGCGGCGGCCGCTGG
>JBEKKH010000470.1:0-6445 GCA_050010815.1 Streptosporangiaceae bacterium
CCGCAGGACCGCCCCGCGGTGGCCGGGGCGCTCATCCAGTGGCTGCGCGAGTCACCCGACCCGGGACGGTGCCCGGTGCGGCTGGCGGTGGCCACCGCTCCCGGCGCGGGCAATCGGGTCATCGCGTGCGCGGCCGGGTTCACGCACCTGGCGGTGGACCACGGCGCAATCGGGATCCTCAAGCGCGACTTCGCCGGCCTGCTCGGCGATCCCGCGCGACGGCTGGCCGGCCGGGCTGGCCATCAGCCGCTGGACCAGGCCGGGCTGGAGGCGACGCCGGCCGAGCGGCGCAGGGCCGACGCGGCGCTGGACTACCTGCGGGAGCAGTTGCGGCGGATCCCCCGCTGCCTGTACGCGTTGCCGGGTGCCCGGACTGCCGGTGAGTCGCTAGAGGTGGAGCTGTCGTCGGTGGCCGCCGCGATGGCCGTGCGGCGGGTGGCGGCGCGCACCCGGACCAGCCGGTCCAGCATCGTGCTCGCGGCCATCTGCGCCGTGGTCGCCCGCCGCGCCAACTACCGGGAGCTGGTGTTCCCCCTGTTGTCCAGCAACCGTTTCGAGCGCCACCTAGTGAACTACGTCGGCTCGCTGGTCGGGGCTTCCTGCGCCACCATCGAGATCGGCGGGAGAAGTTTCGACGAGCTGGCCGGCCACACCTGGACCACGGTGATGGAGGCGAGCCGGCACGGCAGGTACGACGGGGTCAAGCAGGGCGCCATGGACAAACTGATCAAGCACGAACGAGGCCTGCGCTTCAACTACGATCCCTTGTTCAACAGCCTCGTCCCTGAGTCGTGGTCTGGACTGACCGCGGGCGTCGGGTTCGGGCCCGAGGAGATCGACGTCGCGCTCGCCCAGACCGGGCTGCGGTGGCGCCCGATGCCATTCAGCGGAACGCAGATCCAGTTCCGTCTCAACCAGATCGACGGCTGCCTGCGGCTGGACGTGTGGGGCGCCCTGGTGTCGCGGGCCGAGCTGGAGTCGGTGCTGCTGGCCACCGAACGCCTGCTGGTGGCCGCCGCGCACGGTGACGTGGCCGGGGGCCGGATGCCCGAGATCATCGGGCTGGAACCCATCGCCGGCACCCCGGACCGGATCCTGGTCGACTCCTGCTGGGTCGACGTGGCCGCCGTGCAGCACCTGACAGACGAGGCCGTCGCGCCCGCGGTGGCCCGTGTCTTCGCCTCGGCCGGCGGCCGCCCGCTGGTCGCCTGCCTGGCCGCCACCGGCGCCGTCCGCACGCCGGAACAGGCACACGCCCGCTGCATGGCCGTCCTCGCGCACCACCCCGCGGCCATCACCCCGCGCCATTACGTCATCTGCCGCACCGCGCCGTCCGACCCGGCCGACCCCGCCGCCTGGCCCGCACCCCTGGCCACCGGCACCGGTCGCGCCTAGGTCTGTTCGTTCATGTTCGCCAGGGCCTTCCCGGCTGCTGCGCGTACGCGGGGAATCTCGTCTCCGCGCAGCTCAGTCATCGCCTGGTGCGCCTCCTGGACGTGGTGGCGGGTGACAACTCTGGCCGCCATCTCCCGCACCCGCCACGAACTATCCCGGGTCGCGTAAATGATCGCCGCCGTCGCGCTGTCGTCCCATGCATGGAGTAGGCCGCGGGCAGCCCAGACCCGCGGCCAGTAGCCCGTTTTGCCGCCTTCGTGGCCAGCCAGCACGTACTCAGCCGCCTTGCCGCCAAGCGCGGCGACCAAAGCGTCATCCACCGCGCCGGACCGGCCTTCGAGCAGGCGACGCATCCGGCGGTTACCAGGTCCCTGCCCGGTGCCGGCACTCGGCCAGCACGCTCTCGCGCGGTGTCATGCCGGCTTCACGGCATCGCTGATTCGCTGACAGCAGGCGGCGAGGATGGCGAATATCTCATCGGCAGTCTTGGTCCAGATGAAGGGCCCGGGGTTCTTGCCGGGCGTCTCCTGAGCTTTGAGCTGCCGGAGACGTGAGCTCGACCCCCGCGTCGAGCATGGTGGTAACGAAAGGTGTGGCACAGTATGTGCGGATGAGCCCTGCAGATCGTAAGGCCGGCAGTTCCGGCGAGCCGCCGCAGGCGCGTGGCGGTCCATCCAGGCGCGAGCTTTCTCATTTAGTCTCCGTGTTCCGAGGTTGACGTCCGTCCTAGACGTACGCGGTGGACGCGCCTCGTTCAGCCAGCAGCGCGTCGAGTTGGGGCATCGCCGCGCGGAGCCCTTCTTCCATGCCCGGGACGGTTTGCTCCATGGCATCGACGCTTGAAAACCGGGTGACGCTGGTCATGCGCGATCCCGTCGGCGTGGCGTCGAAGGTGAACTTCATCGACGACGGCATATTCTCGTCCTCGGCGTTGTCTTCGCCGTCGTACGCCTCGAACGAGTTGATGGGATCTACCGAGGTGAACTTCCAAGAGCCGCTCCACTTTTCTCCGTTCGGCCCGGTCAGGAAGTACTCGGCGCGACCGCCAACTTTGAAATCGTGATATGTAAAGGTGGCGGGCGCGAAGGGCGGGCCCCAAAAGCGCTCGAGTTGCCGTGGGTCGGCCCAGGCGTCCCAAAGGCGTTTTTGCGGAACAGGAAAGTCGGCCACGACGGTGAGGGTGAGCTTTTCGGGGTCTTTGGTAACAGAGGTAATTGGCATCGTCATTTTCCTTTCGGTAGAAGAACATCGTCGAGCTGTGCCACGCGCTGGCGCCAGATGGATTCGAAGGAGTCGAGAAGTTCGCCGGCACGTTGGAGCCGCGCGCGGTTGGTGGAGACCAGTTGCTCGCGGCCGTTGGCGCGCTTCTGAATGAGACCCGCGCGCTCGAGCACGGCGACGTGCTTTTGCACGGCGGCGAAGCTCATCTCGTAGCGCGCAGCGAGACCGGACACCGACGGCGTTTCCGTGAGCGACCGCGCCAGGATGTCGCGGCGCGTGCCATCAGCCAAGGCACGGAAGAGCTGGTTGAGCGACTCCTCGCTCTCCCGCCAAAGTACAACCATGTGGTTGTACGTTAGTCTCGTCCGATCACTTCCGCAAGGCAATCTTGAAGAACACCCACCGATTCAGGCCGGCACGGAAACGCTCGAACGGCTGCCTCGTCAAGTCCATTCGGCTCTTCCGGTGACGGGAGTTCCTACACCGCCCATCGGGAAGACTTCGACGTGCCTGACGCCACCTTCGCCTGCTGCGTGCCGCCGCCGGGGAAGCGGAAATTCGCGGAGGCGGAGGCGGAGCAGGTCAGCTCCAGCGGATGTCCGATCACCGGCGCTGACCCGCTGGCGTGCGACGTGGCTGACGGAGATCCTGCCGCCAGCTCATACGCCGTTCGGGTGCCCGGTCGCCTGGTGCGTTAGTTTAAGAGCGATGCTAACGGGGCGAGGACGGGGGCTGCGCCGCTAGCGAGGTCATGCCGGGACGCAGCAGGCTGATGACCTGTGCCGGGTCGGCGGTGGCGAGTTCGTCGGACTTGATGAGATGCCGGGAGACCGTGACGCCGAGGATGATGGCGCTGATGATCGCGGCCCGCAGGCTCGCGTCGCCGGCCGGGATGGCCTGCGCGATCTGCGTCTGGTAGCGGGTCATGCCCTCGCTAATGACGCTGGCAGCCTCGGGATTGGTCAGCATTGACCGCAAGAGGGTCAGCGACGCTGCCGGCTCGCTCGCCAGCCGGTCGGCGAGCGTGGCGAGGATCTGCTCGGTCGCCTGCTCGGGCGTTCGGCTGACCTCTGGGACGGGAGCGGCGTCGATCACTCGCCGGAATAGCCCCTGCTTGGACCCGAAGTAGTGCATGACCAGACCCGCGTCCACGCCTGCGGCCGAGGCTACGGCCCGGATGGTGGTCCGCTCGTACCCGGCGGCGAGGAAGAGCTGGGTCGCAGCGTCAAGGATGCGCGCTTCGGTGCGGCGGCGCTGCTCGGCGCGCGAATTGGGCGGGGGGGTGGCCATTGGTTCATTCTACGGACGTTGACTTAACGGCCGTTTCGTTCTACGCTTGTTCAATCAACATCTGTTGAATGAAATCACCTGAACGAGGGGAAGTCCGCATGCCATCCGTCACGCCCGCCGATGTCCTGGCCCAGCGCCGCCGCCTGCTCCTGAGCGGGGATATCGACGGCTTCGCTGACCTGTTCGCGCCCGATGGGGCGATCGAGGGACCCTTCACGGGGCCGCCGGGCACGCCCATGCGCCTGGAGGGCCGGGAGGCGATCCGCGAGTATTCGCGTCACGTCATGGCGTCGCCGCTGCGACTGGAGGACTTCGAGGTGGTCGAGCTTTACCAGACCCAGGACCCGGAGGTCGTGATCATGGAGATGCGGACGAAGGGGACCGTGACCACGACGGGCCGGTCGTTCGTGGCGACGTCCATCCAGATCTTCCGCATCCGGGAGGGCCAGATTGTGCTCTTTCGCGACTTCGCCGATTCCCGGGTCCTGGAAGACGTGATCAGGGAACCGCGTCCGGAAGCCGAGGCAGCCGGAAATCCCAGGTCAGCTGAGACTAGGGAAGGCTCCGCACTCAGCTGACCTGGCATGCCCGCTTGATGATGCCACTCCAGCGCTGGCCGGCTTAGCCGAGACGCACACCCTGCGCGGGTTTCCTTTAGGCTGGCTCGCGTCGATCTCCCGGGACGTACGGCCGAGGAAGAGGCTCAGCAGCAGCCCGAGATGCCCGCCGGGCCAGGTGTGACCGGCCCCACGCGACGTCCACAGCGTCACCTCGCCTGGCTGCCCCTGCGCTCCGCAGGTCGTCCGGGTGAGCGTCGGGCTCACGGTGACTTCCGCCCCGGCGAGCGCAGCCCGGCCACCGCGCCTGCCGCCTGGACGAGTTCAGGATGAACGCTGGCGAAAAGGCTCGGCATCCGGGCACCGCCGGACATCCCCGTGAGGAGCACGCGACCATCAGGCACCCGATGCCGGCTCAGGAGCCCGGTGGCGAGCCCGGCAATGTAGCCGACGTCCTGGCCGGGGTCCCACTCGCAGCCACTTCCGATCGGCTCGATGGCCTGCGGAAACACCACGACGGCGCTTGCGGTCCTGGCGAGTCGCCCGAAACCTGACAGGCGTGCCTGGCGAGCCGCGGTCGAGCGGGTGCCATGCAGGCTCATGATGACCGCCGAGACCGGCGCGCCCGACGGCGGCTCGGCCACGAGGTAGGACCGATTGACGTCGCCTGCGATGATGAACTGCTTCTGGAGAGCCACGGCGCCAGTATCACCGACGACGGTCTGCCAGGGCGTCGCTGAGAGGGGCTTCCCACCGCGCCAGATCGACCCCATCTGCGTGCCTCCGGCGTCCGGCGACCCCGCTCCGGGGGGCCTCAGCAGTGGCCGCACGGGGGCGTACCCGGGAAGGGGCATTGTCGGGAGTCGATGGGATATGGGTCCGTGGTCGTGCTGCGGCATTATTTCCTCGTGGATGCTGATCTCGCTGCTGAGCCGTTAGGTTGCCCGTTCATGAGGGGTGTTCTCGCGCGCCATCTGAGCGGCCAGGAACCTGTGGGGGCCGGATATTCATCCGTGCTGGTCAGAGCTGCGGACGAGATTCTCGGCACGCACAGGACCCGGGCTACTCCTCGATGGCCCCGCCGATCTGCCGGAGATGCTGCCGGAAGGTGTACGACGGGTCGGCCGCGCGTCGCGCCAGGTAATCGTCGAAGGCCATCTGCTGGCGCAACGTCTCGCCGGCCCGGATCCGGCGGGCCTGCCCGCGCTCGGTCTGCCAGATCTGCTGCGCTGTTGCCAGTACCTCCCCGGCATGGTCGGCGGCGACGAACAGCACGCCGTCGTCGTCCCCGAAGATAACGTCGTCACCGGTCACCAGGTGCGGCCCGAATCGCGCGGTGGCCAGGGCCTCAGGCTCCCGATCGGCCAGGCGCACCGGGCCGAGCGGGTAGCAGCCGTAGCTGAACACAGGAAGGCCGATCTCCGCCAGTTCCGGCCCGTCGCGGTGCAGTCCCCAGACCACCAGGCCCGCCAGCCCGGCCGCCTGGGCTTCCAGCACCACCAGGTCGCCGATACAGGCCTCGTCCGCCCGGCCGCCATTGTCGATAACCAGCACGTCACCCGGCCTGGCCCGGCCGAACGCTTCCAGGAACACATCCACGCTGCCGTAGTGCCGCGCCGGCAGCACGCGTCCTGCGATCCGGGCCCCGGAAACTGCCGCGCCAATCCCGGGCGGCGCAGCGCGCAGCGGCACTCCGCAGCGGACGCAGGCGTCGGCCACGAGCGGCGTCGGCAGGCCGCCGAGATCTTTCAGCATGGTGCCTCCTAGCCCGGTCTGCCATGGCCGACGTAAGGATCCTTGAGCGACGTCCTCCATCAGCACCTCGCCATCGTGTCTACCCTGCCTTACCGTCAACGGCCTGGACAGTGCCAACCCAGGTGAGAACGGACCAGGATCGCGCGGCGGGGCCATGGCGCCCGGCTCAGATGCTCCTGGCAACTGTCGAAGGATCAGGGCAGGGCGGCGGTGTCCGGGCCGACGCC
>JBEKKH010000471.1:0-6444 GCA_050010815.1 Streptosporangiaceae bacterium
CCTGCTCAGCGCCGTCGGCGCCTTCGTCGAGTTGCACGTCGAGCAGGGCCGCGCGCTGGCCCCGCTGGGCGCCGCGGTCGGCGTGGCCGAGGGGATCTGGCCGCACGGGCGCTGGCGGCTTGATTTCGGCGGCCGAGCCGACCATGCGGGCACGGCCAGGTTCGCCGACCGCAGCGACCCGATGCTGCCGTACGCGGCCACGGTGCTCGCGGCCCGCCGGGCCGCCGAACACTCCGGCGCCCTGGCCACCTTCGGCAAGGTGATCGCCGAACCGGGCGGGTCCAACGGGGTGTCGTCGGCGGTCAGGGCCTGGCTGGACGCCCGCGCCCCGGATGAGGACACGCTGCGGGACACGGTCACGGAAGTCCGCATCGCCGCGGAAAAATTCTCCGCCGAGCATGGGGTCACGCTGACCGTGCGTCAGGAGTCTTACACTCCGGTGGTGCGTTTCGACGAAGGCCTGCGGGACCGGATCGCCGTCGTGCTCGCCGCGTCCGGGCCGCCCCCGCCGGTGCTGCCCACCGGCGCCGGTCACGACGCCGGCGTGCTGGCCGCCCGGGTGCCGACGGCCATGCTGTTCGTGCGCAACCCGACCGGCGTCTCGCACTCGCCCGCCGAGCACGCCGAACTGGCCGACTGCGAAGCCGGCGTCCGCGCCCTCGCCGCCATCCTCACCGACCTCGCCGGCCCCGCCCGCTCCGCCGGCCCGGCCCCCCTGTGACCGTCCGGCGCTGGCTCGCCGATCTAGCCTGGCTGCCCGGCCAGGGCCTAGCCCGTGACGTCCTCATCGAAGCCGAAGGCGACCGCTTCACCTCCGTCGTCCCAGCCGCCCCGCCTGACCCCGGCGCCCCGCGACTGCCCGGCCTGACCCTTCCCGGTTTGGCCAACGCGCACTCGCACGCCTTCCACCGCGCGTTGCGGTCCACCACCCAGGCGGACCGGGGCACGTTCTGGACCTGGCGTGAACGCATGTACCAGGTCGCGGCCCGGCTCACCCCGGACAGTTACCTGCCGCTGGCCCGGGCCGTGTACGCCGAGATGGCGCTGGCCGGGATCAGCTGCGTCGGCGAGTTCCACTACCTGCATCACCAGCCGGACGGGCGCCCGTACGCCGACCCCAACGCGATGGGGCGCGCGGTGATCCAGGCCGCGGCCGAGGCCGGCCTGCGCGTGACGCTGCTAGACGCCTGCTACCTGACCGGCGGCCTCGACCCGTCCGGAGTGCTGCCGCTGGCCGGCCCGCAGGTGCGGTTCAGCGACGGCGACGCATCACGGTGGGCCGCCCGCGTCGACGCGCTCGGGCTGGACGAGCACGGCATGATCTCCCCGCATGCGCGGGCCGGTGCGGCCATCCACTCGGTCCGTGCCGTGCCACCCGAGCACATGCACCCGGTGGTGGCCTGGAGCCGCCACCGCGGCGCCCCGCTGCACGTCCACATGTCCGAGCAGCGGGCCGAGAACGAGGCCTGCCGGGCCGTCTACGGCGTCTCGCCGGCCCGCCTGCTATACGACGAGGACGTGCTCGGCCCCCGGACCACCGTGGTCCACGCGACCCACGTCAGCGCCGCGGACCTGGAATTGCTGGGAGGCGCCCAGGCCTTCGCCTGCCTGTGCCCGACCACCGAGCGGGACCTAGGGGACGGGCTGGCCCCGGCTGGCCCGCTGGCTGCGGTCGGCTGCAGGCTTACCCTGGGCAGCGACAGCCACGCCGTGGTGGACATGCTCGAAGAGGCCCGTGACGTCGAGTACGCCGAGCGGCTCACCCGCCGCTCCCGCGGCCACCTGACCGCCGAGGCCCTGCTGCGGGCCGCCACCTGCGACGGTCATGCCAGCCTGGGCTGGCCCGACGCCGGCGAGATCGTTCCCGGCGCCTGGGCCGACCTCGTCACCGTGTCCCTGGACAGCATCCGAACCGCGGGCGCTCCCGACGACCTGGCCCTGGAGACGGCGATATTCGCCGCCTCGGCGGCCGACGTCCGCGATGTCGTCGTCGGCGGCCGCGACGTGATCCGCGACGGTGTCCACCTGCTGCTCCCCGACGTCCCAGGCGAGCTCTCCCGTTCGATCCGCGCCGTCTTGCCCTGAGTCCGCCTCCTGCCCTCCTCGCCTGAGACAATGAACGCCATGACCGAGATTCCCGTGGTCGATCTGGGCCGTGGTGTCGCCATGCCGATAGTCGGGTTCGGCACCTGGCAGATGCAGGGGCAGCAGGCCCAGGTGGCCGTCCGGCACGCGCTGCAGGCCGGCTACCGGCACCTTGATACCGCCACCATCTACCGGAACGAGACCGAGGTCGGCCGCGCCATCGCCGGCAGCGGCTTGGACCGCAGCGACATCTTTATCACCACCAAACTGCCGCCCGGCAACGCGGGGCACGCCTGGGCCACCATCGAGGAGAGCCTGCGCGCCCTCGGCACCGGGTACGTCGACCTGTGGCTGGTGCACTGGCCACCCCGCCGCAAGGCTTCGCCTCAGCTGTGGCGAGAGTTCCTCGCCATCAGGGACGAGGGCTTGTGCCGTGCGGTCGGGGTGAGCAACTACAGCGTGGCCGAGATCGACGAACTTATCGCCGCCACCGGAGAACGGCCAGCCGTCAACCAGATTCCGTGGAGCCCAGCTCAGTACGATCCGGCGCTGCTGGCTGCGCACGCCGAACGTAAGGTAGCGGTCGAGGGCTACAGTTCGCTCAAGAACACCAGGCTGCGGAACCCGGTCCTGGCCGAGATCGCCGCCGCGCACGGCGTGACACCCGCACAGGTGGTCCTGCGCTGGCACCTTGAGCTCGGCGTCATCGTCATTCCCAAGTCCGCCCGGCCCGAGCGCATCGAGTCGAACCTGGACCTATTCAGCTTCTCCCTCACCGCCGACGACATGGCCCGTCTGAATTATCTCTAGCCGGCCGCACGCACCCAGCTAGTTGTCCACAGGGATACCTGCCTGATGTGCGTTATCCACAGGCGTCAGGTCGGCTTAGCGCAATACGGTGCGGTTTGGCCATTGTCGAGGAGACCCGGCGGCGTTGGGCGGCCGGGAATCCCAAGGAGGATCGTGATGAGCCAGGGCGGATACGTGACCCTCGTCGGCTTCGTGGCCCAGGACCCGCGACAGCATGAGACCAAAGGCGGCAGGGTCACGAAGTTGCGGATTGGCGCCACGCCCCGGGTGCAAGACCGGGCCACTCAGGAGTGGCATGACGCGGATACCTCGTACTACGACGTCAGCTGCTGGCGCAGGCTAGGTGACCATGTGCAGGCCAGCATGCGCAAGGGCGACCCGGTTTTCGTCAAGGGACGATTCCGGGCCCGCAGCTACGAGGACAAGACGGGGCAGCTCAGGAACGTGATCGATATCCAGGCCGACACCGTCGGGCATGACCTGAACCGCGGCGTGGCGAACTACATGCGGCATCAGCCTCCGCCGGCGAAGACAGAAGGCGACCAGGCCGAGAGCTGGGACACAGCGGACCCGGAAACCGCGGTCGCGGTCGGAGAGTCTGACGGGTTGATCGACGAGGAAGCGATCGAGCGGTTCGGCCGGGACCTGGACGAGAGTCTCAACGAAGCCGGCTTTGCCGCGCAAGCACTCGACGAGGACGAGGAAGCTGACGCCACCACGTCCTTTTGAATGCTAAGTCCAGATGACGCCTCGCATCGAGTCCACTCTCCTCAGAGTCGGCCCGGGCCAGCCACGGGGCCGTCGGGTGCCTTGCTGTCAGGTGCCTTGTGTCGAGGTGAATAGCTGTCGGGTGCCTGGCCGGCCGGGTCAGGTGCCTGGCCGGCCGGGTCAGGTGCCGCACGGAGCGAATACGTTCGAAATCTTAGCGTAGCTATTCTGTGCGGCACCAACGGCACGGTCCGTAATCGCGTTGAGGTTTCCCCGCAGCGGCCCGTTGTGCCGCTCCATGGCTTCAGGCGTGAGATTTCGTAGGCCAGGCCGGGAATCCGCGTCAGCCAACATGCTCGTTCGCCAACGCGATGACACGTATCGCATTTACAATGTTACCTAAAGTAATAAAAGTCGTCGGCGACAACACCGTGGCTCATGATGGGCAAAGGCATGTCAGCTGTTCAAGAGGCGCTGGAACAAGACGAGAAGCGCGTGTCGCGGCTGGTCAAGTGGCCGTCCCGCTGGCCGCTGCTCGGCTCGCCTACGTCACTGGTTGTTTACGTCGTCGCTGTCCTCGGCGTTGACCTGGCCCTGATCGGCTGGCAGCTGGCCGACCTCCGCAAACCGCAGACCAACGACCTGATCCTGTTCGCCGCGCTGCTGGCCGCCGCGGTGATCTGCATCGAGGCGATGCGGCGCCTGGGCCAGCCGTCCGGTGTGTCCCGTGACCTGCTCTCCGCGTGGTGGCTCCCGATCGCGCTGCTGCTGCCACCGTTGTACGCCCTGCTGGCGCCGTTGATCCTGGGCGGAGTGCTGTATCTGCGAGCGCAGCGGATCCCCGTTTACCGGCGCATGTTCAGCTCAGCTGCGCTCGGGCTGGCGGGTGCGGCGGCGTCGGCCACGTTTCACCAGTTCGTCCCCGATGTCGTGGTATTCACCCTGAAGGGCTCGAACGCCTGGCTGACCCGTCCGTCGGTGGTGCTGACTGCCATCGCCTGCGGTGTCCTGTTCGCCGTGGTGAACACCTGCATCGTCGCGGTCGCCCCGCACCTGGCCGAGCCCGAAACGCCGCTGCCTAACGGGCTCTGGGACCGGGAGAGCCTGCTGCTCGATGTGACAGAAACGTGCGTCGGCGTTCTGGTCGCCATCACCTGCACGCTCAGCTTCTTCCTCCTGCTGCTGGCGTTGCTGCCGGTCATCATGCTGCAGCGGAGCATGATGCACCAGCAGTTGACCGCCGCGGCTCGCACCGACCCCAAGACCGGATTGCTCAACGCCACCGCCTGGCAGCGCGAAGCCGATGCGGAGGTCACCCGGGCGCTGCGGTCGGATACGCCGCTGGCCTTGCTGCTCGTCGACGTCGACTACTTCAAGCGGGTCAACGACAACCACGGTCACCTCATCGGGGACGAGGTCCTGCGGGGTCTGGCCCAAGAGCTCAGAAAGCAGGTCCGCGAGTCGGACGTGGTGGGCCGGTTCGGCGGGGAGGAGTTCACCGTCTTGCTGCCCCGTACCGACACCGCCGGGGCCTGCCGGATCGCCGACCGGCTGCGACGCAGCGCGAGCGGGCTGATCGTGCCCGCCGCCGACGCGCGGATCCAGGTCACAGTCTCGATCGGGGTGGCCGCGCTCGGCCAGCACGGCAATGACCTGTTCGAGCTGCTGGCGGCGGCGGACCTGGCCCTGTACCGGGCCAAGGACGCGGGCCGCAACCAGGTGCAGCTCTACGCGCCCGGCCCGGAACCCGCCGGGAATGAAGTAGCCTCCGCCCTGGCTAAAGTACCGCAGGAGGAGGACGAGCCTACGGACGCGTGCCCGTAGGCTTACTTATATGCCGGAGTTTGTCCACTCTTCAACCGCAATCAACCGAAACACGGGCGAACTCGCTATAACTGCCAGTTAGAGCAAGACAATCGAACACCGAGACGTTATTCGGGAGTTGCACGTTTTGTCCGATTTAGGCGGTTGCGGATGATGGCAACCCTGACTTTCGCATGACTGGCAGATGGGTAGCCTAGCCCCTCAGTGCGGCGATGAACTCCGCCCATGCCCCGGCGCTAAAGCTCAGGGTGGCCCCGCCACGATCCTTGGTATCCCGGACCATGACGCCGCTGGCCGACGCGACCTCTACGCAGTCGCCGCCGCTGCCATCGCTGTAGCTGGATTTCCGCCAGTTGCCCATCTCTCGCCTACCTCACAGATCAGCTCTGCCGACTCCGACACGCGGCGGCATTCACCGCGAAGGGTATCGAACAGCCTCAGCAGCGACGAAACGATTTCCTCGGTATGGAAGACGTACCCGCTGGCCACGTGCTCGCACCATGCGTTGTCGTCCGCCACGATGAAACCGGAAGCGTTCGCGGGGTGGGCGATCGGCGCAATGACCTGCATCGTAACGTTCGGAAGGGCCGCCACCGCTGCCAGGTGCGCTAGCTGAGTCGCCATGATCGCGGGCGACCCGACGAGGCGGCAAAGCGATAGCTGGTCGACCACGAACCACGCTGACGGAGGATTGTCCCGCATGAGGACGCGCCGCTGCCGATCCATCCGCGCGGACAGTCGGGTGGCGACTACCTCGGCGGTCATGGCGGGCTGCGCGCTGATCAAGGTGCGCGCGTAATCCTCGGTCTGGAGAAGTCCGTGCACGATTCCGGGAGACCATGCGCGCAACGTCGCGGCCTTGTCTTCTACCTCCTGCCAGTTCCGGAATCCCGCCGGTATCTCAGACCACGTGCGGCTTTCGGTGTACCAGTCCGAAAACCAGCCGCGCCGCTCCGGAAACGCCTCGTCGCAGGCCAAGGCGATGACCTCGGTTGGCGGGCGCTTCCCCGTCTCGAT
>JBEKKH010000472.1:0-6421 GCA_050010815.1 Streptosporangiaceae bacterium
GGTGGTTCGAGGGCCGCGGAAGCCGGCCGCCCTGGTCGAGGTGCCCCGGATCAGCAGCGCGGCGCGATAGCGACCGACGCGCTATCAAACCTGTTGCCGCGCCGCGTAGCCGGCATGAGCGTCACGGTTGCCAGCACGCTCAGGACATCGCGCCGGCGGGCCAGGCTCAGCCCTTCCCATACCACGCCCGCGTCGGGTGCCTCGCGGAACTCGGCTAGCGGATCGGGCGCCGTGGTCGCGCTCAGCTGGCCGGCAATCTCGGCTAGCCTGGCCTGCCGCGCCCGGCTGCCGGCCTTCATCTCCTGATCGGTCAGATCGCCTAGTGCGTGCATCGCTGCCTGCCGCGTGCCAGCAGTTTCGATCTTCCGCTGCTCTGCCCGCAGCTTGGCGGTATCGGTGCCCGGCCGGGCCGGCGGCCGCAAGAGGTCCGCGGCATCGGGCCGGTTCAGCCGTTCAATGATCGTGATGGCGACGTAATCGTCGGTGGCCGCGGCGTTGCGCCGCATGTGCGGCGTGCGGTGGCACACGTATGCCTTGGACCGGCCGCGCCCGCCGTGCACGGTGACCGACGTGCCATCGGCGCACACTCCGCACTGGTACAGGCCGCTGCCCAGGTAGCGCGGCGCGTTGCCGTTGTCGGTGTTGGTCCGCCGCGCCGGATCGGTCAGCACCGCGCGGCACGCTTCCCATACCTCACGGTCCAGGATCGCGGGCCACGCGTCCGCCGTGACGGTGCCCGTCCGCGTGTTCACCGCGAGACCTGCCACGGCCGGCTTGATCAGGGCATCGCGCAAGGTCTCGGGAGTCCACGCGGCGCCCGTCACGGTCGGCGTGCCGGCCTCCCGCAGTTCCCGCGCCAGGAAAGCCAGCGACTTGGCATCGCTGGCCGTCTCCGCCAGCACCGCCGATGCCGCGCGCTGGAGGACCGCTGCCTCAGATGGCACGATCACCAGCGTCTTAGCGCCATGCGGCGCGTCCGGGTCTGCCCGGTAGCCGAACGGGCGCCGGCCCCCGCCGTAAGAGCCGGCCAGTGCCGCGCGCTCCCGGCCGTCACCGACGCGCCGCGCGGTATCGGCGGATGACTTGGCGCCCATCGCGGTCATCACGCGGGCCATGGCCATCTCATCACTTCGCCCGCCGTCGGTAAGCTTCAGGCTGCCGGACAGCGACCGCGCGTGCCCGCCGCACGCGGCGATCGCGTCAATCAGGTCTTCGATGTCTCGCGCGTCCCTGGCCACGCGGTCAAGATCTTCCGCCAGCACGGCGGTAACCGCACCCGATCCGAGATCTTCCAGCACCGAACGCCAGCCCGGCCGCAGCACGCGGTACACCTTGCGCCCGAAACGCATCTCGGGGGAACCGTCCGCGCTCCGCACAAGCTGGCGCTTATAGGCACTGGCCGGCTTGCGGCGCCCGTCCGCCGTCACGTCGTTCTCCGTGATCACGTGGCGGACGCGCCAGCCGAGCCGGGCCGCTTCCGCGCGCAGCTTGGTCTCACGGGCGCCGAAACTGTCCGCATCATCCGCGCGGAAGTCCGATAGGCGCAGATACAGGTCCGCCCAAGTCTCCGCGCTGTTTGTGCTGGTCAGGTGCTGTGTGCTGGTCATACTCCTGATGTATCCCGCTCTGGTACTGGGCAAGACGACGCTGGCCGTGCACCGGGCGCATCAGGTCGCAGGGGACTTCCCCGACGGCCAGCTCTACGTGAACCTGAGGGGATTTCGGCCCGTCGGGGACACCCCTTGCCGCTGCCGACGCCCTGCGCGGTTTCCTTACCGCGCTGTCGGTGCCAGCGCAGATGATTCCCGCGGCCATCGATGCCCAGGCTGGCCTGTACCGCAGCTTGCTGGCCGACAGGCGAATGCTCGTGGTGCTCGACAATGCCCGCGATCCGGCCCAGGTGCGGCCACTGCTGCCGGGGTCGGCTGGTTGCCTGGTGGTGGTGACCGGCCGTACCTGGCTGGCCGGCCTCGTCGCGGCCGAAGGCGCCGGCCAGCTCAGCCTCGATGTGCTCGACGATGCGGAGGCCGCGGAACTGCTGACCGGGCGCCTCCGCGAGAAACGGACGATGGCGGAGCCTGAAGCGCTCGCCGAGCTCATAGCGCTGTGTGCCGGGCTTCCGGTCGCCCTAGTGATCGTGGCCGCCCGGGCGGCCACGCAGCAGCTGTCTCTGAGCAGCCTGGCCGCCGAACTGCGCGACTCGAAGAACCGTCTGGACGCGCTGACCACGGGGGACTCGGACACTGACGTGCGGTCGGTGTTCTCCTGGTCCTATCTCAGCCTGTCCGCTCCGGCCGCTCGGCTATTCCGGCTGGCCGGGCTGCATCCAGGTCCGAGCCTTTCGGCCCAGGCCGCGGCCAGCCTCGCCGGGCTACCGCTATCGGCGGCCCGTCGAGCGCTGCGTGAACTTGCCAGCGCGCGCTTGATCGATGAGCAGGCCCCCGGCCGGTTTGGTCTGCATGACCTGCTCCGCGAGTACGCCGCGGAGCGCGCGGAGTCCACCGGTACTCGAGCCAGCAGACGGGCGGCGATACACCGGATGCTCGACCATTATCTGCACACCACACTCGCCGCCGGGGCACTGCTCGAACCGGAGCGGTCCTGGCTGGCCCCGGCCAGCAGCGTTCGAGGGGTAACGGTCGGGCGCTTCGCCGACCAACGCGGGGCCGCGGACTGGTTCGAGACCGAGCATGCGGCGCTGATGGCGGCGATCACGCTGGCCGCTGACCTCGGCTTCGATCTGCACGCAGGCCAGCTTGCGGTGGCGCTGACCGGCGTACTTGACCAGTCCGCCTGCTGGGAGGACCTAGCCGCGTCCAGCGCTATCGCACTGGCGGCGGCGCAGCAGGCCGGACGTCGGGAAACCGAGGCCTACGCCCAGCGCGGTCTCGGCGGTGCCTTCGCGAGGCTAGGACGGTACAGCGACGCCCACGTCCACCTGCAGCGCTGCCTCGAGCTGTTCACCGAGCTGAACAATGTCGATGGCCAGGCTCGCGCCCACTTGAACCTCGCCTGTCTCCTGCACCTCATGGATGACAGCGAACGAGCACTCAGCCACGCTCACCGGGCACGCGAACTGTTCGAACTCCTCCAGCAGGGGGCAGGCCTGGCCGGCTCGCTCAATACCGTCGGCTGGCTCGAAGCCCGGCTAGGCCACACCGAACAGGGCCTCGCCTACTGCCAGCAGGCCCTGGCTCTCGCCCAGGAAATCGATAACCGGGTGGTCGCCGCGGCCACCTGGGACAGCCTCGGCTACGTGCGGCACCTGCTCGGCCAGCACGAGGCCGCGGTCAGTTGCTACCAGCGGGCGGCCGCGATGTACGCCAAGCTCGGTGCGGTCTGGTACCGAGCCGAGGTACTGATCAACCTCGGCGATACCTACGAGGCGGCCGGTAACCGGCGGGCCGCTCGCGAACTGTGGCAGGAGGCGCTAGAGGTCTACGAGCAGACCCACCATCCCGGCACCGAACGCCTGCGCGCAAAATGCACGTTAGCCGGGATTAGGGCAGAGCGCGGGGGGTCCGATGGCACTTCGAGTACCTCGCGTGCGGTAGCCGGCGGGGCCGCCGTCTCCTCATGGCCCTTGACGGGAATGATGGCGGCGAGATGTGCACGGCCGACCACCCGCCGACGGCGGTGTGGGCGCTGGTGCTGATCGCGCCGGTGGCCCTGGTGGTGGCCAACCTGCTGGCCGGCTGGCCCGGCCACCGCGCGGCCCGGCTGCGGACCGCGGAGACCCTGCGCACCGAGTAACCGCGCGGGAGCTTGACTCAGCTCCGGGCGTAGTTGCTGGCTCCGTACCAGTCGACCACGACCACCTGCTCGTCGCCGACTACCCAGGCGTCGTGGCCCTGAGGGAGGGCGGTGACGTCGCCGGGCCTGGCGTCGAACTCCGACCCGTCGGCCATGACCACGTGCAGCACACCCTGCACGTGGTACTGGAAGTGCGGCGCCTCGCACAGGTCGGTGCCGGCCAGCGGCTTGACGTGCTCGGACCAGCGCCAGCCTGGTTGCAGCGTCAGCCGGCCGATCTCGGCGCCGCCGATCCGCAGCAGGTCCAGCGTGCCGCGCTCGAACTCGCGGGTCTCGTCGGAGGTGGCGAAGCTCTTCTGCTCTGCCTTGGCGGTCATGGGATAGCTCCTTTACCTGGTGGCCTTGCCGGTCGGGACCAGCCTGGCCCGGCCGGGTTGCAGGTTCCTTGCAGCGTGAAAGGGTATGGCGGCCAAGGGTCACAGTGCGGTTTGATACCGCCATGAAGTCCCTGGCGCTGCGGGTGCTGAGCGACTTCGGCGTGGACGGCGTCGAGCCGCAGGCCCTGGGCAGCCGGAAGGGCCGGCTGGCGTTGTGCGTGCTGGCCCTGGCCGCAGGCCGGGTGGTGCCGGCCGACGTGCTGGTCGACACGTTGTGGGGCGATGTGCCGCCCGCCCAGCCCGAGGATCAGCTGGCCGTGCTGATCAGCCGGCTCCGGTCGGTGCTTGGCCGGGACCGGATCCAGCACCGCGACCGCGGCTACCTGCTGGTCTGCGACTGGCTCGACGCGTCCGAACTCGCCGCGCTCACCGAGGAGATGGACCGCAGGCGCGGCGCGGGGAACGTGCTCGGCGCGGCGGCCGCGGCCCGGGTCGCGCTCTCGTTGCTGCGCGGCTACGGGCTGCCGTCGGTCCCTGGTGAATGGGCCCAGCTCCGCCTGGCCGAGCTGGACCGGCTGGCCGGCCGCGCCCGGCGGGCGGCGGCAACCGCGCTGCTCGAGGCCGGAGACTGGATGGCCGCCGCCGACGCCGCGACCGCCGCCGTGGCGGCCGACGGCTACGACGAGGAGTCGCTGCGGGTGCTGCTGCGCGCCCACGTCGCGGGCGGGCAGGTGGCCTCCGCCCTGGCCGCTTACACCCGGGCCCGGGAGCGCCTGGCCGCCGAGCTCGGCACCGACCCCTCCCCGCAGACCATCGACCTTTATACCGCGATCCTGCGCGGGAAGGTGCCCGCGTCGCCGCCCGTGGCCGCCCGCCGCCCGGCCGGCCTGGTCGGCCGGGATGACGAACTGGCCTACCTCGATACCATCGCCGGGCGGCCCCGCGACGGGCCGACCGAGCTCGTGGTCGTGGACGGGGAGGCGGGAATCGGGAAGACCGCCCTGCTCCGCGCCTGGGCCGCCCAGCGGGCCGCGGCCGGCGACACGGTGCTGCTGGCCTCGTGCGGGCAGCTCGACCGGGCCATGCCGCTGGATGCCGTGCTCGCCGCGTTGTCGGCCCTGCTGCGCCGGCTCGGGCCCGACATCACCGCGGACCTGCTTGGCCCCGACGCGATGACCCTCACCGCCCTGCTCGGCTCGGCGCTGGACCCCGCTGGGCCCCGGCCCGCAGAGACCGAGCAGATCCTGGCCAACAGCATGCTCGGCCCCGCGGTACTGTACGCGGCGCTGGTCAGGGTGATGGCCCGCCTGGCCCTGCAGGCCCCGCTGGCGGTGGTGATCGACGACGCGCACCTGGCCGGTCACGCCCTGGCCAACTGGCTGAGCTTCGCGCGGCGGGAGCACATGCCCGCCGTGGTGGTGGCGGCGGTCCGCTCCGGTGCGGGGCCGCCCCTGCCGGCCAGCGCGTCCGTCCACCTCGGCCTGCTCGACCGGGAGACCGCCGCCGAGCTGGTCGGCCCGTCCCGTGCCGACGAGCTGTACGAGCGGTCCAAGGGCCACCCGCTGTTCCTGATCGAGCTGGCCCGCCACGGCGCCCGGGCCGAGCTGCCCGCGTCGCTGGTCGAGTCGGTGTCGGGGCGCTGCGACGAGCTAGGCCCGGCCGGGGTCATGCTGCGCGCGGCCGCGGTCATCGGCCCGGAGCTCGATATCGAGCTGCTCGCCGCCCTGCTCGGCCGGCCGGCCGTGGACCTGCTCGACGACGCCGAACGCGCGGCGGCCCAGCAGCTGCTGGCCGCCGATGGCGGGACGTTCAGGTTCCGGCACGAACTGGTGCGGGAGGCGCTGGCCGCCAGCGCGACCGCGGGCCGGTCCGCCCTGCTGCACCGGCAGGCTGGCCGCGTGCTGGCCCGCCAGCCGTACGCCGACCCGGCCATGGTCGCCTACCACGCGCGGCTGGGCGGGGACCTGGTGCTGGCCGCCCGGTCGCTGCGGACCGCCGCCGAACGGGCCGCCGAGCGCTTCGACCACGCCGCGGCCGAGGCCCTGCTGGACGACGCCCTGGCCCTGCACCCGGAGCCGGAGGCCTGGCTCGAACGGGCCAGGGTCCGGACCCGCCGTCGCCGGTACCCGCAGGCGCTGGCCGACGTCGAGCTCGCCGCCGCCGGCGGCGCCGCTGCGCTGGAGGTCGGCGCCTGGGCGTGCTACTTCGACCGCCGCTTCGGCCAGGCCGCGCAGTACGCCGCGGACGGCGCGCTGGCCGCGGCCGATCCGGCCATCCGGTCCCGCTGCCTG
>JBEKKH010000473.1:0-6388 GCA_050010815.1 Streptosporangiaceae bacterium
AACCAGATCGGCACCGTCACCGAGACCCTGGAGGCCATGGCCATCTGCCGCCGCGCCGGGTACCGGCAGTTCGTCTCCCACCGCTCCGGGGAAACCGAGGACCACTTCATCGCCGACCTTGCCGTCGGCACCGGCTGCGGCCACCTCAAGACCGGCGCCCCGGCCCGCGGCGAGCGCGTCGCCAAGTACAACCGGCTGCTTGAGATCGCCGCCGCCCAGCCCGCGCTGCGCTACGGCATGCCCTGACCGGCGCTGCCGGGAGGAAGCACCACTGTCCGTTCTGATATCAAGGGCATTTTCCCGAACGGACCGTGGTGCCTCTAGCCAGGTCATGCCTCGTCCAGCCCGCGGAGCACGCGGTGCAGCGCCGCTTCGCGCCCGGCCAGGCGAGATTCCATCCGCGCCGCCTCCGTACCGGATGCCTCACGTCCCCTGCCCGTGAGAAGAACCAGGCTCAAGCGTATAGTTGGGCGCTGGCGATGAAGCTCGCCATAACCGTGCGGCGACCACCGCGCTAATGGCTTCTACCCCGTTTATGGCATTCAGGCCGTGAGGGTAGGAGGCACCGCTGTGGACGAGGTTCCCGAGCCGCCAGGTCATGATCCGTGGGCTGCGCCGTGAGCGCGGCCCTCCCGATCCCCGTTATCCAGCTCCTGCAGGTGCTGACGATCGCCATCGGCGCGCCCGGCGTGACCGGCGTGATCGCCAAGGTGGAAGCGCGGCTGCAGGGGCGCCGGGGGCCGCGTATCGCGCAGCCGTATTACGACCTGGCCAAGCTGTTCCGCAAGGAGGCGCTGGCCCCGGCGGGGGCGAGCTGGTTCTTCCTGGCCGCGCCGCCGATCGCGGTGGCGGCCTACCTGACCATCCCGCTGCTGATCCCGGTGCTGACCAGCTACGGGCTGCCGCTTGGGTACATGGGCGACATCCTGGGCGGCGGGTTCCTGCTGTCGCTGGCCAGCTTCGTGATCGCCACCGCCGCGCTGGCGACCGGCAGCCCGTACGCGCAGCTCGGTTCGAGCCGGGCCAAGACGTTCTCGGCCATCACCGAGCCGGTGGTGCTGTTCGTGGTGTTCACCGTGGCCCTGCTGACCGGCACCGACCTGCCGTATGCGCTCGCGGCGACCGTCCGGTCCAGCGCCGGGCAGATCATCCGCCCGGCGCACCTGCTCGCGGCGGCCGCGCTGTTCATGGTGATCCTGCACGAGACCGGCCGGATCCCGGTGGAGACGCACACCGGGACCAACGAGTTCGGCATGATCGAGGAAGCCAGGAGCTTCGAGCATTCCGGCCCGTTCCTGGCGCTGCTCAGGTGGGGCAGCGAGCTCAAGCAGCTGATCCTGTACACGATCCTGGCCGACGTGTTCCTGGCGCCCTGGGGCCTGGCGTCCAGCCAGCACCTCGACTCGGTGGTCCTGGCCATCGCGGCGCTGCTGGCCAAGGCCTGCGCGGTCGGCTGCGTGGTGGCGGTGATCGACAACTCCTTCGCCAAGCTGCGCCTGTTCAAGATCACCGAGTTCGTGGCGGGCGCCTTCCTGCTCGCCGTGCTCGGCGTGTTCACGCTGTACCTGGGGGGCGGGTGATGGACCCGGTGCAGGCGCCCGGCGTCTACGAGGGCGCGGCCAACGTGATCGCCGCGGTGATGCTGCTGCTGGAATTCGGCATGCTGCGCCAGGCGCTGGTCCGGGACCAGGTCCGGTTGTACATGGCGCAGTCCGCGCTGATCTCGGTGCTGGCGATCGTGATCGCGGCGGACCGGAACCTGCCCGATCTGTACGCGCTGGCGGCGCTGTCCGCGGCGCTGAAGGTGGCGGCGGTCCCGCTGGTGCTGCGCCGCCTGCTCCGCCGCTTCGGCCTGGACGAGGAGGAAACCACCGGCGTGGCGGGCAGCAACACGCTGAGCCCGGCCACCGCGGTGCTGGCCGGGATCGTGCTGGCCGCGTTCGGGTTCTTCTGCTTCGGGGCGCTGGGCATCCACGGGCCCGCCGCCCCCGCGCTCGCGCTTTCGCTGGCGGCCGCCATGGTGCTGGTCTCCTTCGGGCTGATGATCGTGCGCCGCGACGTCGCGTCCCAGGCCATCGGGTTCTTCTCGCTGGAGAACGCGATCTCGCTGGCGTCGCTGGTGGTGGCGTCCGGGCTGCCGCTGATCCTGGCCACCGCGTTCCTGTTCGACCTGCTGGTGGCGGTGGTGGTGTTCGGGATGCTGATCCGGGCCCATCACTCCCGGTCCGAGTCGCTGTCCACGGCCGACCTGACCAAGCTGCAGGGGTGAACCGGTGATCGCCGTCATACTCGCCCTGCTGATCGTCCCGCTGGCGGCGGCCATCGCCTGTGCGGTGCTGCCCGCCAGGGGCGCCCCGGCGGTCACCGTGGCCTCGGGCATCGCGTCCTTCTGCCTCGTCCTCGCGCTGGTTCCCGCGGCTGCGCACCGGGACCTGAACTACCTGTCCTACCTGCGGGTCGACGCGCTGAGTGAGATCTTCCTGCTGGCCACGGGCTTCTTGTACGGTGCCGTCGCGGTGTACTCGGTCGGTTATCTCCAACACCACGACTCCGATCACCGGGACCGCTACGCGAGGCGCTTCTACGCCGGCCTCAACCTGTTCGGCTGGGCCATGCTGGCCGCGCCGATCATGGGCAGCCTGGCGCTGCTGTGGATCGCGGTGGAAATCACCACGGTCGTCTCGGCGCTGCTGGTCGCGATCGAGGACACTGACGGCGCCGCCGAAGCCGCCTGGAAGTACGTGCTGATCGCCAGCGCCGGACTCGGCCTGGCCCTGCTCGCGACGGTGTTCGCCTACTTCGCCGGATCCCAGCTGCTCGGTGAGCACTACAACCTCGCCATCAGCCCGCTGATCCAGACCGCCGCGCACCTGCCGCACACCCCGGTGCGGCTCGCCTTCATGCTGGCCCTGCTCGGCTACGGCACCAAGGTCGGCTTCTTCCCTGTGCACACCTGGCTGCCTGACGCGCACTCCGAGGCGCCCACGCCGGTCTCCGCCCTGCTGTCCGGGTCGCTGCTCGCGACCAGCTTCTACGCCATCCTGCGGTTTTACCAGGTGGCCGCGGCCAACCTGGGCAGCAGCTTCCCGCGGGCTGCGCTGCTGGCCTTCGGGGTGGCCTCGCTGCTGCTGGCCGCGCTTTACGTGTTCGGCCAGCGGGACATCAAGCGGCTGCTCGCCTACTCCAGCGTGGAGCACATGGGCATCCTGGCCATCGGGGTGAGCTTCGGTGCCCCGGTGGCGCTGGCCGGCGTCCTGCTGCACGTGCTGGCGCACGCCGCCGCCAAGGGCAACGCGTTCATGGGGGCGGGCGTGTTCACGGTGAAGTTCGGCACCAAGCAGATCTCCGGGCTGGCCGGCGGGCTGGACGTGCTGCCGTGGAGCGGCCCGTTGTTCCTGATCGCCGTCTTCGCGCTGTCCGCGATGCCGCCGTCGGGCATCTTCCGCAGCGAGTTCCAGATCGTCTACGGAGGCCTGAGCTCGGGCCACGACGCGGCCGCGGCGATCCTGGTCGCGGGCATCACCGTGGTGTTCTTCGGCCTGACCTCCTCGACCACCCGGATGCTGTTCACCCCGGCCAGCACTCCCGCCGCCCGGGCGCTGGCCCGCAGCGAGCCCAGCGCCGCGATGGTGGTCCCGGTGGTGGCCGGCGTCGTGGTCTTGCTCATCCTGGGCCTGCACCCGCCCGGCGAGCTCACTCACCTGATCGCACGCGCCGTAACCCAGCTGGGGACGACACGATGACCGGCACCATCGTGCCGCCGGGCGTGCAGGCGCTATGGGACGACCTCGAGTCCCGGGTCCACCGGGGGGACAGGTTCGCCGGCCTGTTCGCCATCAAGCCGGCCGAGACAGGCCCGCTGACGCTGTGCGCGCACGTGGCGACGGCAGGCGGCATCGACACGCTGGAAGCGCCGCTGCCGCCGGGCGCGGGAAGCTACCCCGCGCTCACCCCGCGGCTGGGCGCGGCGTTCTGGTACGAGCGCGAGATCCACGACGCTTTCGGCGTCGTGCCGGCCGGCCATCCACGGCTGGCGCCGCTGGTCCGGCCCGGCGGGCCGGAAACGCCCGCCCTGCCCAGGCACGTCAGCGGCTACGGCATGTTCACGATCCCGCACGGCCCGGTCCGCTCCGGGGTCCTGGAATCCATCGAGTACCTGGTCGAGACGCCGGGCGAGGCCATCCCGCACCTGAACATGCGGGTGTTCTACAAGCACCGCGGCGTGGCGGGCCGGTTCGCCGGGATGACGCCGGCCGACGCCGTGCTGCTGGCCGAGCGCGCCGAGGGCATCGCGTCGGTCGCGCACGCCCTGGCGTTCAGCCACGCGGTCGAGCAGATCGCCGGCTGCGAGCCGCCCGTCACCGCGCAGCTGGTCCGGGTGCTGCACGCCGAGCTCGAGCGGATCGCGAACCACCTCGACGTCGCGGTCAGGCTCGCCGACGCGGCCGGGCTCGCGGTGGCCACGGCCCGGTTCGCCCTGCACAAGGAACGGGTGATGCGTCTGGTCAGCAGGCTGTCCGGCACCCGGTTCGGCCGCGGTGTGGTGGTGCCGGGCGGGGTCAGCGCGGTGCCGCTGCTGCCGCCGGAGCAGCTGCGCGCCGAGCTCGGCCGGCTGGCCAAGCCGATCGCCGCCGACGCGGCCGCGCTGATGGCGACGTCCTCGTTCCTGGACCGGCTCCGCGGCACCGGACCGGTGACCCCCGGGCGCGCCCGCCAGCACGGGGCGCTCGGCCCGATCGGCAAGGCCGCCGGGTTCGCCGACGACGCCCGCCTGGACCGCCCCTACGACGCGTACCGGGTGCTCGCCGTGCCGCCGGCCAGGCCGCACGCCCGCGGTGACGCGCTGGCCCGGCTGCGAGTGCGATGGGACGAAGTGGACTCCTCGTTCCGCCTGCTCCGGCAGGTCGCCGATCAATTTTCGGCCGAACGGCCGCCGGCTATCCCGCGCCTTCCCTGCGAGCCCCTTAGTGGACGCGCGGTGGGCTGGGCCGAGGCCCCGCAGGGTGAGGTCCTCTACGACGTGAGCATCGAAGCCGGACGCATCACCCGCTGCCACCCCAGGTCCGCGTCGTTCCACAACCTGGTGCTGATGCACGAGGTCTTCACCGGCGACATCCTGACCGACTTCCCGTTCATCGAGGCCAGCTTCGGCCTGTCGGTCGCGGGGGTGGCCCTTTGATCCCCGGAGAGGCGGAACAGTGATCCCCGGAGAGGCGGAACTGTGAGCATCTGGGTGCTCCGCGGCCTGCGCGACGGCGTCGTCACCACCCGCTGGCCGGCCAAGCCCGACGACTACGCCGACGCCTGGCGCGGTCCCGCGCGCCCACTGCCCGGCACCGCCGGTCCAGACCCCGATACCGTGGCGGCGCTCTGCCCGACCGGCGCCATCACCACCGAGCGGAGCGGGAACGTCGGCATCGACCAGGGCAAATGCATCCTGTGCGGCCGGTGCGTGGCGCAGCGGCCCGACATCTTCGCCTGGTCGCAAGGTGCGACGGGTCCCGGCGCGGCCGCGCTGAGGCGGGAAGCGCTGATCGTGCCGGAACCCCCGGAGACCGACGAGGCGATCGAGACGGCCCGGGCCCGGCTGCGGGAGCGGACCGCCGCGCTGCGCCGCAGCGTGCACATCCGGCACGTGGACGCCGGATCGGACGGCAGCGAGGAGTGGGAGATCCAGGCCCTGCTCGGCCCCGTTTATGACATTCACCGGCTCGGGGTGTTCTTCACCGCGAGCCCGCGGCACGCCGACGTGCTGCTGGTCACCGGCGCGGGGGCGCGCGGCATGGCCGTGCCGCTGCGCACCACCTACGACGCGATGCCGGATCCGAAGATCGTCATCGCGGTCGGCACCGACGCCGTCAGCGGCGGCCTGCTCGGCCAGGGCGAGACGACCACCGGAGGAATTGCCGCCACCGTGCCGGTCGACGTCTGGCTCGCCGGGTCTCCGCCGTCGCCGTTCGGCATCATCAATGCGCTGCTGGTCGCGGTCGGGAAGCTGGCCGACGGCGGGAGGGGGTCGCGGTGAGCGGGCTGTTCGCGGCGGGGCTGATCCTGCTGGCCGTGGCCGCCGCCGCGGACCTGGCCGGCGGCCGGGTCGCGCGGTTCATGGGCTCAGGGCCGCAGTACCTGCTCGGCGCGGCGGGCTCGGCGTGCCTGGCCACCCTCGGCGGGTTCGCGCTGACCGGGCGGTCCGTGCAGCTCGACGTGGGCGGCTGGCTCGGCCAGCCGGTGCCCGGCCAGCCGACCGCGGGGCTGGCCGCCGACCGGCTGTCCGGCCTGTTCCTGGCCATGGCGTTCGGCGCGGCAGCGCCGGTCTCGTTGGCCTTTGCTGCTTATTCTCGGGGGGACGATCCCCCCCAGACCCCCCCTGATCACGAGGGGGCTGCCC
>JBEKKH010000474.1:0-8538 GCA_050010815.1 Streptosporangiaceae bacterium
AATGACTGCCTCAAAGTGATTCCCTATATAGAGCGAGATCAGCAGCGCGCAAGCCAGCGCGTAGCGCACTGTCGCCTCATGGCTCAATGCCACTTAGCCTAAGTTGATCTTGGTTTCAAGGGTGTGTCGCTCCGTGATGTTCTGCCTGGTAGCCGGCATGATCGTGGCTTATGGCCGGCAATGGCGTGGTGACTGCGGGCGGCCGGCTGACGGACTGGGTGTCGCTGGGTGTGCTGGCCGCGTTCGTGGCCCGCGATGCGGTCGATGACGCGGTCGCGGCGGCGGGCAGGCAGGCGCGGCGGTCGGACGGGAAGCTCCCGCCGCACGTCATGGTCTATTTCGTCATGGCGCTGGCACTGTTCGATGATGACTATGAGGAAGTAGCGGCCCGGCTGACCGAGACGCTGACGGCGTGGGGCTGCTGGGATGACTCGTGGAGCGTGCCGACGTCGGGCGGGATCACCCAGGCGCGCCAGCGGCTGGGATATGAGCCCGTGAAGAAGCTGTTCGCCGGGGTGGCGGCCCCGGTGGCGGAGGAGCTGACCGCCGGGGCGTTCCCCGGGCCGTGGCGGCTCATGGCCATCGACGGGTTCGAGTGGGACGCCCCTGACACGCCGGAGAACGCGGCGGCGTCCGGGTTCGCCGGGACGGCGGCTGATGACCCGGGCCGCCCGGCGTACCCGAAGGTGCGGGTGGTTACCGTCAGCGAGTGCGCCTCGCACGCGGTCGCGGACGCGGCGATGGGCGCGGTGGCGGGCACGGGCGCCGGGGAGCAGTCCCTGGCCCGCGAGCTCTACCGCAGGCTGGCGGACGACTGGCACCCTTATCGCTGACCGGAACTTCTTCAACTGGGCGGACTGGTGCACCGCGGCGGACACGGGCGCGCAGTTGCTGCGGCGGGTCAAGGCCGATCTGACCCGGCCGGCATTGGCGTTGCTGCCCGATGGGTCCTATTCATCGGTACTGGTGAACCCGAAGATCCGCGGTAAGGCCCGGAACGCAGTCCTGGAGGCGGCCCGAGGCGGGCAGGACCTGGACGAGGACCAGGCCCGCTATGTCCGGGTGGCCGGGTACGAGGTCCCGGACCGGGACGGCGACGGCAAGGGCGAGGTGATCGCCCTGGTCACCACGATCACCGCGATGACGGCAGCCGCAGCGCCGCTGCTGGCGGAGGCCTACCACCGAAGGTGGGAGCATGAAACCGGGAATGCCCAGCTCAAGACGTCCCTGCGAGGCCCCGGGAAGGTGCTGCGGTCCAAGAGCCCGGACATGGTCCGCCAGGAGATCCACGGCTACCTGCTCACTCATTACGCCCTGCCGGCCCTGATCTGCCGGGCCGCCACCGAAGCGGGCACCGACCCGGACCGGGTCAAATTCAAGCGGACCGTCCGCATCCGCCGGGCCGCCGACCCGGCGGCCTTCCCCCCTGAGCACCACGAACGCATCCTCGCCACGGTCATGGCCGGCATCACCCGCACGAAGCACCTCAACCCCCAGCGCCGGCACCGGCCCTACCCGAGGGTCATCAAACGAGCCCGCCACAACTCCTACCGCGTCAAACGGCCCGGCGACCACGGCACCCGCCACAGCGGCCCGGCCACGATCAAGCTGGTCAACCTGCCACCTGCCCGCACTCGCAGCATGATCAGCCTGTGCTGGGCGGCCATTGTGCTACGACCTGTTCGATCGCGGGCCGCAAAAAGGTGAGCGTCAGCTCCGCCCGGCGGGCGATCCACCGCTGTGAGGCCGGACCGGGCTCGCCGTACCGGCGCTGCCTGATATCGTCTACGACCTCTGCCGGGGCACCGAGTTCGGTAAGCACGCACAGAGCCTCGGCCTTGGTGATCAGCCTGCCGTCCCGCAAGGTCACCGTTGCCCTGGCCAAGGTCAGCAGGCCGAGGTCAACCCAGATGTCACGATCCCACCGCTCGCGGTGGTCCAGGGACGGCAGCCAGAAGCTTTCCAGGTCCTGGACCACGAACCCGGCGAGCTGCCCGCCGGTCACCGGCGGAAGCAGGGCCGCCGGCGCCTCGCCGTACAAGACGAGCCCGAAGCCGTGCAGCTCGCGCCTGGTCACCGGGGTGACGCGCCGGCGCATGAACTCCTCGTGCGCCCACGTGAGGTGCAAGCGCGCAGGATCATCCAGCTCCCCTGCCGCGCAATAGCTGCAATGCAGCCCCGACGCGAGCGCGCTGGCACTTCCCAGGCTTTCGTGCACCTCCCCGAGCTGTTGTTCCTCCGCTGCCGTGCACGGCCGGCTCACGATGGCGATCAGGTCGAGGTCGCTGCGTCCCGGCTGGTAGTCACCTCCGGCCAGTGACCCGTGTGCCCACACCGAGACCAGCGGCAAGACCGGCTGGACGGCATCGACGAAACGGCCGAGGAGCCGGCCGGTGGCCTCATCCGTCATAGCACCAGTGTGCGCCACACGACGGGGTCGGTCAGTTGCCTGTCAGGTCTGATGACCGAGGCTGGTGAGCGCTGGATCATTCGCTGACCCTCGCACATCAGCACAGGCCAAGACATGATCAACTTAGGCTGAGTGGCATTGCCACAAGGGTCGCTGGCACTCAACGATCCGTCGGCCTTTCACTTATCTGACGAGTACGCATGATAAACGGCCGAGGCATCCTCGGCCGTTGTGGCCCGATACGCGTAACGCCGGATGAGGGTCGGCAACCTGTCTTGCCGGGCACGCTTAGCATTACCGCCCCAAAACGCTCATATTGCCCGTTCGGGTGCGGCACAGCGATCACGCCGACTTGCCGGAGCTCGCGCCAGATCGGCAGGGATGATCAGAGAGCTCCGACACGCGCCTTGCTTTCCGTGGTTTCGCGGTGGCTTGGGCGTAGTGTCGGAGGCTGGGACCCGGCCTGACCCCCGATTCGGCCGACGTCGCTCGGGCTGTCTTTCCAGCGGGCCTGTCGGCCGGGTCCCAGTCCTGGCATCCACCGGCGGTGCCGATCTGATCTGCCCGGTCTTGGCAGAGACCGGGGTTCACGGGTCCGGCGGCCAGCGGTGCGTGCCATCCCTCAACCATGAAAGGGACGGCAATGACCATCGTAGAAGACAGACCTGTCATTACCGGTGGCGTGGACACGCACGCCGGCATGCATGTCGCGGCCGCGCTCGACTCGATCGGCGGGCTGCTAGGCGTGCAGGAGTTCCCGGCTACCGCTGCCGGGTATGCCAGCTTGCTGAGCTGGCTGCGCAGTTTCGGGACCCTTGCCGTGGCTGGCGTCGAAGGGACCGGCAGCTACGGCGCGGGCCTGGCCCGGCACCTGGCCGCGGCCGGGGTGCGTGTCGTGGAAGTGGACCGCCCCGACCGCCAGGACCGGGCCCGGCAGGGCAAGTCCGACCCGCTGGATGCGGTCAGCGCGGCGCGGGCGGCGCTGTCCGGGAGGGCTTCGGGGGCGCCGCGGGGCCGTGACGGCGCGGTGGAGGCGATCCGGGCGCTGATGGTCGCCAAGCGCAGCGCCCGCCGGGAGCGGATCCAGGCGGTCAACCAGGCCCGGGCGCTGATCATGACCGGCCCGGAGGAACTGCGGGCCCGGTTCGTCCGGCGCTCCCCGGCGCAGCTGATAGAGGCGATCGCGGCGCTGCGGCCCCGGCCAGGTGACGTGCCCGGGTATGCGACCCGGGTCGCGCTGCGCGAGCCAGTCCGCCGCGACTGGTTCCTGGACGCCCAGCTGGACCGGCTCGATGAGCTGATCGGCCCGCTGGTCACCGCCCGCGCGCCGGGCCTGCTGGCCCTGCACGGCGTCGGCCCGGATACCGCAGCGATGCTGCTGGTCGCTGCCGGCGATCACCCGGGGCGGCTGCGCAGCGAAAGCTCATGGGCGCATCTGTGCGGCGTCGCCCCGGTCCCCGCTTCTTCCGGCAAGACCGCTGGCCGGTACCGGCTCAACCGCGGCGGCGACCGCCAGGCCAACAGCGCGCTGTGGCGGATCGTGATCGTCCGGATGAGCTCTCACCCGGCCACCCGCGCCTACGCTGACCGCCGCACCAAAGAAGGACTATCCAAGAAAGAGATCATCCGCTGCCTGAAGCGGTACGTCGCGCGCGAGGTTTACCGCCAGCTCCGCGACGGCGCCTGACCCCTGCAGCATCCCCGGGGCGGCCGGACCCCTCGATCCAGCTGCCGCGCCTGCTGGCCTCCGGACGACCGGCCGCCCCGCGATCCCCTCCAGCCCGGCCTCGTGACCGGATAACAGCCTGCCCTCCACCGCGCTGCCCCGGGCTCACCCGCAGCTACCCGTTTTCTTTCTCTCAGGAAGCATCACCATGAACGCCACCACGATTCCCGTCCAGGAGCTGACCGGCCAGCTCCTGGACGCCGCCGACGGCATCCTGGCCGACACCGCCGCCGCGGGGCTGATCATCAGCCACCAGACCTTCCTGCACCGCCACGCTTTCCGCCGCATCATCCGCACCGGCGCCAGCATCAGCACCGGCCAGCCGCTCGCCACGATCGGCTGGGACGCGGCCCTGCGCGCCCTGGACGCCGGGCAGATGCCCTGCACATCCTCCGAGCAGGCCATCTTGCGGATCGCCGCCAGCCTCGGCGATCCCGCCATCGGCGTCCGGCTGCGCACCGTCCTGGGCAACCTGGATGCCCGTAACATCACCCTGGTCACCAGCGCCATTACCACCGCCAACGGCTAACCCATCACAGCTTCCGGAGCGGCCTGGCCCTCAGATCGGCTGCCGCACCCGCTTGATCACAGACGGTCCAAGCAATCGGGTTTAACAGGCGACACGGATTAAACGTCCGAATCGGGCGTTACCGGGGATGATCTTCCTGTCGTGAAAGGCTCACGCGGACACGCGAGCCGACAGGAGAATGCGTGGCCCCGAAGCGCGAGCCCCTCACGATGGAAGACCGGGAAGATATTTCCCGCGGCCTGGCGAAAGGACTGGATAATAAGGACATATCCGCCTCGATCGGGCGGGACGAATCGGTCGTTTCCCGGGAAATCGCGCGGCACGGCGGCCGGGAAGCGTACCGTGCATGGAAATCCGATGCGGCCGCCCGCGAGTCGCGAAGCCGCCCGAAGGAACGCAAAATAGACAGCGACCCTGAATTGCGCGAGCGGGTCACCGGCGACCTGATGAAAGGCTGGTCACCGGAGGAGATAGCGGGCAGGCTGTGCTACGAGCGGTCCCGGGGAGAAACGGACATGTCCGTATCGCACGAGGCAATCTACACGTGGATCTACGCCCAGCCCAAAGGCGAGCTCACCCGTGCCGGGATTGTCCTGCGCACCGGCCGTGAGCAGCGGAAACCCCGCGGGCGCAAGAAGACCCCGGGCGCGAGGATCACCGGCATGCGGTCGATCGACGACCGCCCGGCCGAGGTCGCGGGCCGCCAGGTGCCCGGCCACTGGGAAGGCGACCTGGTCATCGGGAAGGGGGGCAAATCGGCCATGGGCACCCTCGTCGAGCGGGTCAGCCGGTTCCTGTGCCCCGTCGCCCTCCCGGAAGGCCACGACGCAGACTCGGTCAAAGACGCCCTTTTCGATGCGGTGAAAGACCTGCCCGCGCACCTGCGCAAGTCGCTGACCTGGGACCAGGGCACCGAGATGGCCCGGCACGCCGCCCTCACCCTCGCCGCGGACCTTCCGGTGTATTTCGCCCACGCCCATTCCCCGTGGGAGCGCGGCACCAACGAGAACACCAACGGCCTCATCCGGGAATACTTCCCGAAAGGGACAGAAATAACCGGCGACATGAATTACCTCTGGATGGTTGCCGACTCGCTTAATGACCGGCCCCGTGCTATACTCGGATTTAGAAAGCCAAGCGAAGTGTTCGCGGAGCTAATGCTTCAGGAAGCCGAGATTCCACCGGCCTGAATTGCTTCGATCGCTTGAGACCGCCCCGTGCTGGCCTTGATCCGATCTGCCGGCCGCTCCGGATCCCCCTTACCCTGCTGACCTCGTGACCTAATAGGAGCCTGCCCTCCTGCCGGGAGCGGCCCATCCCTGTCGTGTCCGTCCCTCAGCAAACCCCACGCTCGTCAAATTCCAGATGACCGAGGAGAAGACCTTGACAAGAAATAGGAGCATCGGATCTCGCGTGCTGGCTGTAACCAGCGGTAGTGACGCGGCGTCACAGCTGTTTCAGTGCGTGAGCAACCTGATCGCCGATTCGGCGCTGCTCAAAATCAATCTGCTTATGCGTCCAGCTTCGCGCAGACGCACCGGTTCCGCGCTCGCTCGGGAGCCGGGCAGGGAGATGAGGAAGAGGTCTGGTGGGTTCCGGCCAATGAGGTTTTCTCAGCAACTATCAGCTGATCATCTTGTGCTCGAATTGCGTGAGTACGAGCACGGATTTTGTGATGTCGCCGATCGTGGTCGGGCTGAGGCTGACGTGCTGGATGGCGCGCGCCCTGGTAGCGCAGGGAGCGCAGCAGCGCGTTGCGGGTTTTCGTATCGATATCGAGTTCGCCGCGGCGCGGTTTCTTGACCGGGACGTGCACGCCCGCGCCGGCGCCTTCATACCCGGAATCGGCCAGGATGGGCAGGTCTTTGAGGTAAGGCCAGGCCTGCGGGAGGACGAGCTCGCGGGCGGCGGTCAGGTCATGGGTGCTGCCCGGCAGCACGTCGCTGACCCACAGCGGCACGCCGCCCGGGGCGGTCAGAGCCTGCACGTTACCGGCGGGCTCGTGCGCCTTCCCGGAGTACCATTTGTCGATTTCCTTTCCCTTCCTGCTGGTCTTCTTGTCCGCGCACCGGTCGGAGGAGATCAGGGTGCCGTCCAGGATCAGGTAGGGAAGCCCCTGCTCAGCGGCCCTTCCCAGGGCTTCCCGCAGCGTGGGCGCCTTCGCGGCGAGGACCTCGACGGCCTCGTCCTTGTACCGGTACGCGGTGGCCTGGGAGATCCCGGAGCCCTGGCCCAGCCGGCGGATGTCCGGCCGGTCCCGGAACCACGCCAGGATGAACACCGCCTGCTTCCAGCAGGTCAGGGCACGCGTCCCGTCCCGGGTGCCGATCTCCCGGCGGTGATCTGCCAGCAGCCGGGACACAAACATCACCAGTGGCAGCGGGACGTCAAGAGTGACACGATAGGACAGCACGCGGAGCCTCCGGGAACGGCAGGGATCTTGGTCGAGACCTCTTGTACCGGGGGCTCCGCGCCTTCCCGGGGATCTCCAGCTATGTCCGCGTGTCTGCCCGTATGACCGTTACGCCGCGAACGCCGGGTTCATCGTTGCTGAGAAAACCCGCCCTGAGAATTTGGCGCGGGGCTGCGGGCTGCTGTCTGGCGCGGGTCGCTGCCGCTCCGTGGCGCGGCCGGCGCCCGGGTGCGGGCCCGCCGGGTTCCGCCCGGGCGCCCGTCCCCGGCATGGAGGGCTGATCCGGCCACGCGGGGCGCCCCAGGCTGGGAGCATGGGCGCGGGCTGCCCGTGATGCCGGAGAGTTCGTGGGATGAGAGCCCGTAGAAAACCCTGGCACCGGGACCTTGACCTGAGGGTCGCCTCTTGTCGCCTTTGAGCACGACGGTCACTATTCGCGGCCTGTGAGCCTGCAAGACCGGGGTCCCCGGGCAGCCCGCCCTTATTTCCCGAGTCAAGGATAGGAGGCCCCGGGTGGGTCACGCGAGAGCGCGGAAGATTCCCGCGCAGCTAGTGGAGGACGAGGAGTACCAGCTCCGTCACGAGCGGGTGGCGGGGATCGATATCGCGAAGGCGAAGGCGGACGTGTGCACCCGGCTGCCCCCGCAGCGCGACGGCGGGCGGCGGGCGTCGCGGGTCGAGGATGTTCCCGCGCGAGCGCGGGAGATCCTGGCGCTGGCCGTGCGGCTGGCCGCCGACGGGGTCGAGCTCGTCGTCATGGAGTCCACCTCGGACTACTGGCGGATGTGGTACTACCTGCTGGAGGCCGCCGGGCTGAGCGTCCAGCTGGTCAACCCCGCCCACGCCCGGCAGCTGGCCGGCCGGCCGAAAACGGACCGGCTCGACGCCCAGTGGCTGGCCCGGCTGGCCGAGATGGGCCTGCTGCGGCCCAGCTTCGTGCCGCCGCCGGAGATCCGGGCGCTGCGGGACCTGACCCGCACGAGGCTGCAGCTGGTCCGCGACCGGGCCCGGGAGTGGCAGCGGCTGGAGAAGCTGCTGGAAGGCGCCCTGGTCAAGCTGTCGTCGGTCGTGCACTCGCTAGCGAAGGTGCACTCGGCCCGGGCGATCCTGGAGGCGATCGCCGGCGGCGAGCGCGACCCGGGAACCCTGGCCGCCCTGGCGCACCCGAACGTCAAGGGCGGGCGCGCCGCCGTCGCCGAGGCCCTGGAGGGCATGGCCCTCGGCGATCACCATCCCATGCTGATCCGCGTCCACCTGGACCACATCACGCTCCTGGACCGGTCCATCGACGCGGTCGAGGACGAGATCGAGGCCGCCCTGGACGCCATCCCGGCCGCCTGGGGCACCGACGCCGGCGGCGAGACCGGCCCGGACGCCGGCCGCGGCCCGGACCCCGCGATCCTGCCCGCGGCGGAGCGGCTCGCGGAGATCCCCGGGATCAGCCCGGCCCTGGCCCGCGC
>JBEKKH010000475.1:0-6314 GCA_050010815.1 Streptosporangiaceae bacterium
CAGGGTGCGGAACAGCCGCGGCAGGACCGTTCGGCCGAGTAGGTCCTGCGCCAGCGCCGCGCTGTCCGCGTGGTCCATCGCGTACCGCTCGGCGAGATAGACGCTCAGCCGCTGGTAGGTGCAGCCAAACATGGCGTCGAAGTACGCGTTCGAGCTGCCGGGCAGCCGCTCGGCCTCGGCGATGCTCAGCCGGCAGGTCCGCACCTGAGGCTCCCACGCCATCAGCTGCAGGAACCGCCCGCAGAACAGCGCTACCGCCTCCGCCGGGTCCTCGGCGTAGGCGTCCGGGGTCTTCAGCCGGCCCAGGTACAGCTCGCGGACGAGGTCGAGGACCGCGGGGAATAGCTTGTCTTTGCTCTCGAAGTGGGCGTACAGCGACCGCTTGGACGTCCCGGCGCGGGCCGCCACGGTGTCCATAGACGCCCGTTCGTAACCCGTCTCGAGGAACACGTCCTTGGCCGCGAACAGGATGTGGCATCCTGATCGCGCACTCGCTGGGGGCGTGGCCTACGAGTGCCTACCCCGGAGAGAACTCATGATCGTTATCACCGTCCCTACGGGAAACATCGGCCACCAGGTGCTCGCCCGCGTGCTGGCCGGTGTGCTGGCCGGTGACCAACCGGTCCGCGTCATTGTCCGCGATCCGGCCAGGCTGTCCGCCGACGTCCGCGCGCGGGTCGAGGTCATCCAAGGTTCGCACGGCGATCCGCAGGTCGTCACCCGCGCCTTCGACGGCGCCGATGCCCTGTTCTGGCTGCTGCCGGGCGACCGCCAGGCCGTGAGCGCCGGCGAAGCCTACGTCGGCTTCACCCGCCCCGCGGCGCGGGCCATCCGCAGCCAGGGCGTCAAGCGCGTCGTGGACGTCAGCGCCCTGGGCCGCGACACCAAGTATGCCGGCCAGGCCGGGCACGTCACCGCGTCGCTGGACATGGACGACCTGATCGCCGGCACCGGCGTGGCGTTCCGCGCGCTGGCCATGCCCTCGTTCATGGACAACATGGGTAGGCAGACCCGGATGATCAAGGAGCGGGGCGTGTTCTCCGGCGTCACGTCCCCCTACCTCAAGGCGCCCACCGTCGCCACCCGCGACATCGCGGCCGTCGCCGCCCGCCTGCTGCTCGACCCCACCTGGACCGGCCAGGAAGAAGTCCCGGTGCTCGGCCCGGAAGACCTGTCCGGTAACGACATGGCCGCCATCCTCTCCGAGGTACTCGGCACCCCCGTGATGATCGCCAAGGACCACGGCCTGGACAACGGTATCGCCCGGACGCCGCAGAACGCGATCGACACCCCCACCACCTTCCGGCGGTGGTGCGAGGACACCCTCAAGCCCGCGGTGCAGGGCGCCTGAGATCGGGAGGATCGTCGTCCAGCAGGGAGAACACGGCCAGGTCGTGCAGCCCGTCGTCTTCAAGCTCGGCCCGCCTGAGCGTGCCCTCGCGCTGGAAACCCGCCTTCTCCGCGACCCGCAGTGACGGCAGGTTCTCGATGATCGCGCACAGCTGGATCCGCTGCATGCCACCTTCGGTCAGGGCCCACCGCGCCACGGCCACGACGGCCTCGGTCGCGTAGCCCCGGCCGCGCCGGTCCAGGCGCACCCCGTAGCCGACCTCGGAGCTGCGGGTCTCCCAGTGGGTTCGCAGCAGGCTGATCGACCCGACCAGGTCACCTGAGGAACGTTCGGCCATCAGCAGGTGGACGCCGCCGCCCTCCCGCCGGTGCCACTGCACGCCGTCGGCCAGCCACCCGTCGACCTCCGCCGGCCGCGACGGCACCCCGGGCGGCAGGGCCGTGTAGTCCCCGGCCTGCACCAGCGCCTTCACCGCGGTGGCATCCCGCGGGCCGCACTCCCGGAGCTCGAGCCGGTCCGCCACGATCCTGACCGCAGGGAAAGCATTCACGGACGAGCAGCCTACGCGCCACGCCAACGATCAAGCGAGCCGACGACACCGACCGAAGCTACCTGATTAAGCCGCAGTTCACTCGACCAGGTTTATCCGCCATAAGCTCGGATCATCCCTCCTCGGATGCTTTCGATCGGTGCCCCCGGAGATGAACGATGCCACCCGAACGCGACGATACGCGACCCGCCGCCGGCCCGGCCGCGCCGACCGCCGCCGACTTCGACCGGGCATTCTCCGCAGCGGCCTCCGCCGGGGTCAGGCGAGTCTGGGAGCTGGCCCAGCCCGATCTGCCACCCCAGATCGAGCCGTACTCGTTCGTCTCGGCGGCTCTGCTCCGCCACGTGGCGCAGGCCCTGGGCCTGTCTCCCGGGCAGACGCTCGTCGATCTGGGATGCGGGCGCGGCGGACCCGGGCTGTGGCTCGCGCGGGAGGCGGACGCCTCGCTGATCGGGGTGGATTTCTCACCCGTCGGGGTGGACCAGGCCGCCCGCCGGGCCGCCCGGTTCGGGCTGGCCGGCCAGGCCCGGTTCGTCGTCGGCGATCTCACCCGGACCGGGCTGCCCGACGCCAGCGCCCACGGCGTCGTGTCCATTGACGCTTTCCACTTCGCCGCCGATCCGGCCGCCGCCGCCGCCGAGGCGCGCCGGGTCCTGCGGCCCGGCGCGCGACTGGTCCTGACCAACTGGCAGCCGAAGGTCCCGCACGACGCCAGGCTGCCGGACCGGATGCGTATCGACTGGCCGCAGGTACTGCGCCGCCAGGGCTTCGCCGGCATCGAGGTGAAAGCCCGGCCCGAGTGGCACGACCTGTGGACCCGTGTCTACCGGATCGCTCTCGACCTCGGCGATCCCGGCGACGACGCACCTCTCGCCGACCTGCAAGACGAAGCCAGGATCCGCCTTCCGGTGGCCGATCTCAGCCGCAGGATCGCCGTCACCGCGACCGCGCCCCACCCCTCAGCTACCCTCGATTCGGAACACCGCTTTTTACGGCCGGACCGGACCATGGAGGACGGACGCATCGTAGCTGACACCCACGATCGGTCCGGACTCGCCGCTGCTCTTGGCCCGCGCGTCGTCCGGCTGGCGCTGGAGGACGCGGGCCGCGTTCTTGGCCAGCTTGGCCTCGACCTGGGCCTGCAGCTCGACACCCGTCATTCCGGCCAGACCGAACAGGTAAATCGTCGCATCCGCCAGCTCTTCCCCGAGATTGGCGTGGCCCATTCGCCACGCGTCGAATGCTTCGGCAATTTCTCTTTGCAATAGGCAGAATTCTAGCGGGATATCGGTGGTATTAAGCCCTTTTGCGACCTTATTCTCCCAGTTCAGTTCCTGTCCTGACCGGATATCCATGTCCCTCCCCCGAAAAGCGAAACAACACCTTTCACATGCCCTCATCAGGCACTCCTAATCAACAGCCCCGGCTGCGCGCTGGCCAGAAGCCGGGGCAAGCGCCACGGTCCGTTCGGAATAAATGGGCGGCTCAGGCGGTCACGTGGGCCAGCGGGAGGACCAGCCGACGGACGAATGCGGCCGGCTCGGGCCACGGGAAGTGGGTGAGCGCCGTGTGCAGGCTGACGGTCCCGTGCAGGGCGACCCAGACGGCGGTGGCATCGGCGACGACGTCGGCGCTGGCCGAGGCGCCCGCGGTGACGCAGGCCTCGATGGCCGCCAGGAGGAGCGCGAACGCCTCGGCCCCGACTTCGAGCTGCGGCCGGCCGTCCGGCCCGACCGGGACCGGCTGGCCCGGGTCCGGCGCTTCCGGGTCCGGCGCTTCCGGGTCCGGTGCGGGCGGGTCCGGTGCGGGCGGGAGCTGGCGGGAGAACAGCACGCGGTAGCGGGCGGGGTGCTCGAGCCCGAAGGCCACGTAGGCCTGGCACCCGGCGACCAGGCGGTCGACGGGATCGGGGCCCGCCGACTCCTGGCCCCGCGCGATCGCCTCGGCCAGCTCGCCGAACATCCGGACGACGACGGCCATCAGGACCGCGTCCCGGTCCGGGAAGTGAGCGTAGATCGACGGGGCGGCGATCCCGACCTCCCGGGCGACCGCGCGCAGCGTGACCGCGTCCGCCGAGCCGGTCCGCTCGATCAGGGCCAGTGCTCCCGACACGATGTCCTCGGTCAGCCGGGTGCCCTGACCGCGAGGGTTGCGGGACCGCTTGCGGACTGCGCCCGATGTTTTCACGCTTCTTACTTTACATCCGTTAGCTCATCTGTATATGCTTACAAACGTAAGGCAACGTACGTAAGCAAGCATCTGTAAGCAAGCGCCCGTAAACACGCGACTGTAAGGACATACGATGAGCGACACGATCACCACCCGGCCGGCGGCTCCCGGGTCGGGTCATGCGGCCAACTCCCAGTGGCCGGCGGGTCACCCCCGGCGCCGGCTGATCCTGCTGGTGCTGTGCCTGAGCCTGCTGGTTGTGGTGATCGACAACACCATCTTGAACACGGCCCTGCCGACCCTGGCCCGGGTGCTGCACGCGGGGACCAGCTCGCTGCAGTGGATCAGCGACGCTTACACGCTGTGCTTCGCGGCGCTGCTCATCCCGGCCGGCGCGCTCGGTGACCGGTACGGGCGGCGGCTCTCGCTGCTCGGCGGCCTGGCCACCTTCGCCCTCGGCAGCGCCGCGGCGGCGTTCGCGTCCGGCACCGGCATGCTGATCGGCGCGCGGGTCCTGATGGGCCTGGGCGCGGCGTTCGTCATGCCGGCCACGCTGTCGATCCTCAACGCGGTCTTCCCGCCCAAGGAGCGCCCGCAGGCGATCGCCGCCTGGTCGGCCGTGACCGGCATCGGCATCGTGATCGGCCCCACGCTCGGCGGCCTGCTGCTCTCGCACTTCTGGTGGGGCAGCGTGTTCCTCATCAACATCCCGCTGGTCGCGATCGCGCTGGCCGGGGTGCTCCTGACCGTGCCCGAGACCGCCGAGCCCGGCGGTCACCGCCTCGACATCGGTGGCGCCGTGCTCATCGGCGGCGCGCTGGTCGCCATCGTCGACGCCATCATCGAGGCGCCCGGCCGCGGCTGGACCGGGACCGCGACGCTCGCGGAAATCGGCGCCGGGCTGGCTGCGCTGGCCGTGTTCGCCTGGTGGGAGCTGCGCATCGCGCACCCGCTCATCGACCTGAGGATCTTCGCCTCACGCGCCTTCTCCACCGCCGCCGCGTCGGTAACCGTCATCTTCTTCGCCCTGTTCGGCAGCCTGTTCGTGCTGACCCAGTACCTGCAGCTGGTGCACGGCTACAGTCCGCTGTCCGCTGGGCTGAGGGCGCTGCCGTTCGCCCTGGCCATCGGAGCATTGTCGCCGCTGTCAGCGATCCTGGCCCGCCGCTTCGGCACCCGCCTGGTTATCTCGGCCGGGATGGCGCTGATGGGCCTCGGCCTGCTCGACCTGTCCACCGCGGGCGTGCACACCGCCTATCCGCCGATCGCCCTGGCCGTCGCGGTCATGGGGGCCGGCATGGGACTGGTAATGGCCCCGGCCAGCACCACCATCATGACCACGGTGCCCGCCCACCAGGCCGGCGCGGGCAGCGCCATCAACGACACCATCCGCGAGGTCGGCGGCGCCCTCGGCATCGCGATCGTCGGCAGCCTCGCCGCCGCGAGCTACCGGTCCCAGCTCACCCGGCTGCTCGTGGCGCGGCACGTGCCCGGGACGGTCGTGCACGTGGCTAGCAGTTCGGTCGCCGCTGGGGATGCGGTCGGGCGGCAGGCTGGCGGGGTGGCAGGCGGGGAGCTGGTAGCCGCGGCGCACAGCGCGTTCGTGGACGCGATGGCCCTGGGCGTGCGCGTCGCCGCCGGGGTCGCCCTGGTCGCCGCCGTCGTCGCGATCTTCGCGCTCCCCCGGCGCCGTGAAGTTACCGAGGTCGACGAGGTTGCTGAGGCGGTCGTTGATGCGGTCGGCAGCGGCTCGCTACTGGAGCTGATCCCCGCCTGAGGCGAGTCGCCCCGGCTTACCGGCTCATGAGTGCCCGGCACGGCGATGGTGATCTTGATGGTCGCCAGCGGTGCCGGGCACTTCCGGGCTGCGTGGTGGATCTGGTGCATCCCCGGCCCGCATGCCAAATCCGAAAACATCCGCCCGATGCGCCGGCTCACTATCGAGGCGACGGTCAGGCTGTGAGGTCCGTCAGCTACCGGCCAGCTCGCCTCCCGCGCGCCAGCCCCGGCCCCGCGCGCCAGCCCCCGGGGGCCGGCGCCCGGGGGATCACTCCCGCCACTGACGCCCATCCCTGAACCCCTGACCCGCCCGCACCGCCCCGCCCCGGCCCGCACCGCCCCGCCCCGGCCCGCACCGCCCCGCCCCGGCCCGGCCCGGCCCGGCCCGGCCAAAAGGATCGCGGAAGATCCGGCTTTCACGGAAACCCCGGTACCCCATGATTGCCCGGATCCTCCGTAACAGCC
>JBEKKH010000476.1:0-6296 GCA_050010815.1 Streptosporangiaceae bacterium
GAAACCAGGACTGGCCGGAGCGAAACCAGGACTGGCCGGAGTGAAACTGGGACTGGCGGGGGTGTAGGCGGGGCTGTGCCGGGGGTTACCGAAGTTGAAGCCGCACGCTTCGCAGAACTGGCCAGACCTGAGGGTCCCGCACCGGGGGCAGGGTTCGTCGCCGGCGACCGCGCGGGCGGACCGGTGCGCGCCGGCGGACAGGCCGGCGGCGGGGGTCGCGGGGGTCGCCGGAGGCCCGGCCAGGCGCATGCCGCACACGTCGCAGAAATCAGCGCTGACCGAATCGTGGCCGTTGAGGCAAATCGTCATCGCCGCCTCCTCCCCTTACCCAGGTTCGCCAAAACCGTTGTGGCCGACCTGATGTCCTTCCCGGTGCAGCGGGAAGGGCGCCAGGACCACGGTGATATTGTCCGTGCCGCCGGCCTCGATTGCGAAATTCACCATGGCCACCGCCGCGCTGAGCGGGTCGGTGAGCGCAACCGGAAGCGCGAGCTTGGCCAGGCCCGCCGCGTCGGGCCGGTAGTTCCAGAGCCCGTCCGAGCAGATCAGCACCACACCGGGACCTGGTGGTTCGAACCGCGCCACATGTGCCTGCGGATGAGTGAGGTCCGCGCCGAGCCAGCGGGTAATCACGTGCGCCTGTGGCGATGCCATGGCCTCGGCCTCGGTGAGCTCGCCGCGGGCGACCATTTCCTCAGCGAGTGAGTCGTCCGTGGTCAGGCGCTTGGGGTCGGACGCGAGCCAGTACGCGCGGCTGTCACCAAGCCAGCACAAGGTCACGCCGTCACCGCTGATGGTGGCCGAGATGTAGGTGGCGGACGGCGCCTGCGCCGACGAGCCCAGGCTGGTCAGGGCCAGGTGGGCCTGGCTCACCGCGGCCAGGGAGGCCTCCCGCGGGTCATCGCCGCGCCGGACCGAGGTCAGCAGCATCCGCACCGCGGCCTGGCTGCCCGCCAGCGACGCCTCGTCGGCCCGGGGCGAGGTGGACACGCCGTCGCAGACCACCGCCACCACGACCGGGCCGTCCGGCGTGTCGGCGGCCGCGAGCGCCATCGCGTCCTCGTTGCGCGGGTGGCGCAGCCCCCGGTCGGTGACGCCGGCCAGCATGCCGAGGTCGAGTTCGACGTGATCGCGGCCGGACGGCACCATGCGGCCACATGACTCGCAGTAGCCCTCCGCGCTGATCGCTCCGGGCGGGGAAGACGGATCGACCGAACACACCGGGCACTGCGCCGCATACCCGGGTGGGCTCATGCTGGCCAAGGGCGGAGCCAGTTCGGTCCCGCACGCCTCGCAGTAGCTGTCGGTGGTCGCCACCTGCTCGCCGCAGGAGGAGCAGGTGGGAAGTGGGTCGGCCGTCATGTCAGCGTCCTAGGTCGGATGGCGTTGGCCGGGTCGACAAGCTCGAACCGACGGCCCTTGTCCGGGCCAGCCGGGCCAGTGCACGGTAGCCGCGTTCCAGCCCGTAGCGCAACTGCGCCGGGACCTAGCCGCGATGCACGGAGATGACGGTCCACGCCCCCAGGTTGATCCGGTCACCGTCGTGCAGGGCGACCAGGTCCCCGGTCGCGATCTCGCGGCCGTTGAGGAGGGTGCCGTTGGCCGAGCCCGGGTCGAGAACCGACCAGGTGCCGTCCGGAGCGGCGATCAGCATCGCGTGCAAGCGGCTGATGCCGGGGTCAACCGGCGGCTCAGCCAGGTCAATCTCCGGTTCGAGTTCGCGGGCTGCGCTCCTGCGCCCGATGCGCATCTGGTGGCCGGTGAGAGGGATTCGCCGTTCGGAGGCCTGAGCCGGAAACGCGACGTCCGTACTGGACCGGCCGTGCCCCTCCCTCATCCTCTCGTAGTAACCGTGGTCTGCCGAGACCAGGACGGCCCAGGTGGCTGGAGTGAACGATGGTGTAGGGGTTGTGGGCGGAGCGGAGGAATCCGACGAGAAGGTAGCCGCCGGCGGCTTGGTCCGGACGACGGGCGCAGGGGCAGCCTGAACAGGCACCGGAGGTGAGGATGGTTCCTGGCGCGCCGGAGAGACCGGCTCAATCCGGCTCCAGGGCGGGGACTGGGGCCTGGAGATCGGCGGGAACAGCCATTCGGGCGGGCCCGACGGGGTGCTAGCCGACGTGGATACCTCGCCCGGCCGGACCGAAGAGGGAACCGGACTGCGGGCGCTCAGACCGAAACCGCACGCCTCGCAGAACGCACCCGATACCGGCGCCCCGCAGCCCGGACAGGGTTCACTTCCGTTCGCCGCGTCCAGCGCGGCGCCGCGGTGCCGCCCCGTCGTGCGTCCCGGGGGACTCCCGTCGATGCGTTGTCCGCAGACACTGCAGAAGTTACCGCTAGCCGAGTCGTGGCCCTCCGGACACGCCGTCATCACCGATCTGCCCCTTTGACCCATCGAATTCCTTTAGGTCTCGTTAGCTGCAGAATATGCGGTCAGGGCGCATGACACCCGGTCTTTTCGATCCACCGCAGAGCAAGCTCAGATCAGCGGGCGGGCCGTGGGCGCGATCGGGGCCGGCAGGGCGGCCGATTCGGTGTCGCCGCACAGGTAGCGGTCGACGGCCGAGGCGGCGCTGCGGCCCTCGGCGATGGCCCAGACAATCAGCGACTGGCCGCGGCCCATGTCACCCGCGGCGAACACGCCGGGGACGGAGGTGGCGTAGGAGCCATCGCGACCTACGTTGCCTCGCTGATCGAACTCGACGCCGAGGTCGGTGAGCAGGCCGGGACGCTGCGAACCGGTGAAGCCCATCGCCAGCAGCACCAGGTCGCACGGCAGCTCACGCTCGGTGCCAGGCACCGGGTCGAAGCCCTTCGCTTCGGCCAGCCGCAGCGCGCGCACCCGGTCATCGCGGTCGCCGAGGAACTCCAGCGTGGATACGGCGTAGGTACGGTCGCCGCCTTCCTCGTGCGCGCTGGAGACACGGTAGATCATCGGGTAGGTCGGCCAGGGCTGGTGGCCGGGCCGGGACTCGGGCGGACGCGGCATGATCTCCAGTTGCGTCACCGACGCCGCGCCTTGCCGGTGCGCGGTGCCGAGGCAGTCCGCCCCGGTGTCGCCGCCGCCGATGATGACCACGTGGCGGCCGCGGGCGCTGATGGCCGGCTCGGCAGGCGCTAGGGGATCGGCGGCGACCACCCGGTTGGACAGCGGCAGGTAGTCCATGGCCTGGTGGATCCCGTCCAGCGACCGTCCGGGCAGCGGCAGGTCACGGGGCACGCGCGCGCCACCGCACAGCACGATCGCGTCGAACCGGGCCCGCAGTTCACCGGCGGTCATGTCGGTCCCGGCCTCGACGCCGCAGCGGAACTCGGTGCCTTCGGCCCGCATCTGATCCAGCCGCCGGTCCAGGTGCCGCTTCTCCATCTTGAACTCGGGGATGCCGTACCGCAGCAGCCCACCGGGCGCCTCGTCGCGCTCGAAGACCGTCACCGCGTGCCCGGCCCGGGTCAGCTGCTGTGCTGTGGCCAGCCCGGCCGGACCCGAGCCGATCACCGCCACCGTGCGCCCGGTCAACGTGGCCGGGGGCAGCGGGACGACCCAGCCGGAGGCGAAGGCCCGGTCGATGATCTCCACCTCGACCTGCTTGATCGTGACCGGGTCGCCCGTGTTTGAAGGCGGCACTGGGATCCCAAGCACACAGGCGGCTTCGCACGGCGCTGGGCAAAGCCGCCCGGTGAACTCGGGGAAGTTGTTGGTGGCGTGCAACCGGTCCGCGGCGTCCTGCCAGTCGTGCCGCCAGACCAGATCGTTCCATTCGGGGATCAGGTTGCCCAGCGGGCAGCCGTTGTGGCAGAACGGGATGCCGCAGTCCATGCACCGGCCGGCCTGCCGCTCCAGCCGGCCGGCCGGGAACGGCTCGTAGACCTCGTGCCAGTCCCGCAGCCTCAGCTCGACCGGGCGCCGCGTCGGCGTCTCCCGGGGCGTGGACATGAAACCCTTCGGGTCAGCCATGATTCCCCCTGTTACCCGTGTGCCGCGGCCATGACGGCCTCGTTGACGTCACGGCCCTCGCGCTCGGCCTGCGAAGCGGCAGATAGCACCCGCTTGTAGTCCTGCGGCATGACCTTGGTGAACCGGCTGGCGTCCCAGTCCGACAGCAGCCGCGCCGCGACGACGGAACCGGTTTCTGCATAGTGGCGTTCCACCACCTCGCGCAGAAACTCGGCGTCCTCGCCCGGGTCCACCGGATCCAGGTCGACCATCTCCCGGTTCACCCGGTGCTCGAGAAGGTCGAGGACGTAGGCGATGCCGCCGGACATTCCGGCCGCGAAGTTCCGCCCGACCGGGCCGAGGATCACCACCCGGCCGCCGGTCATGTACTCGCAGCCGTGATCGCCGGTACCCTCGGCCACCGCGAGGGCACCGGAGTTGCGGACGCAGAAGCGCTCGCCCACCAGCCCGCGCAGGAAGATCTCACCGCTGGTGGCGCCGTAACCGATCACGTTGCCCGCGATGACCTGCTCCTGGGCGGAGAACGGCGCCTCGGCGTAAGGCCGGACGGTGATCCGGCCGCCGGACAATCCCTTGCCCACGTAATCGTTGGCATCGCCTTCGAGCCGCAGCGTGATGCCGCTGGGTACGAACGCGCCGAACGACTGCCCGGCCGACCCGCGGAACGAGACGTCGATCGTGTCGTCGGGCAGCCCCTCGCCGCCCCAGCGCCTTGTCACCTCGTAGCCGAGCATGGTGCCCACGGTCCGGTTCACGTTCCTGATCGGCAGCTCAAGCCGGACCGGACGGCCCTCCTCGAGCGCGCCCTCGGCCAGGGCGATGAGCGTGTTGTCAAGCGCCTTGTCCAGCCCGTGGTCCTGGCTCTTTTTACAAGAAAGAGAGGCGTCGTCGGCCAGCTGAGGGACATAAAGAACCGCGGATAGGTCAAGGCCCGAAGCCTTCCAGTGCTCCACCGCAAGCGCCGCCTCGAGCAGGTCGACCCGGCCGATGATCTCTTCCAGGGTCCGGAACCCGAGCCTGGCCAGGTACTCCCTGACCTCTTCGGCGATGAACTCGAAGAAGTTGACCACGAACTCGGGCTTGCCGCTGAACCTCGCCCGCAGCTGCGGGTTCTGGGTAGCCACGCCGACCGGGCAGGTGTCCAGGTGACAGACGCGCATCATGATGCAGCCCGACACGACGAGCGGTGCTGAGGCGAAGCCGTACTCCTCGGCGCCGAGCAAGGCACCGATGACGACGTCGCGGCCCGTCTTCAGCTGACCGTCGACCTGGACCACGATGCGATCCCGCAGACCGTTTGCCAGCAGCGTCTGCTGCGTCTCGGCCAGCCCGATCTCCCAGGGGATCCCTGCGTGCTTCAGCGAGGTCAGCGGGGCCGCCCCGGTGCCACCGTCGTGGCCCGAGATCAGGACCACGTCGGAGTGGGCCTTGGCTACCCCGGCCGCCACAGTGCCCACCCCCACCTCGGCGACGAGCTTCACGTGCACCCGGGCGCGGGGGTTGGAGGACTTGAGGTCGTGGATCAGCTGGGCGATGTCCTCAATGGAGTAGATGTCGTGGTGCGGCGGCGGCGAGATGAGGCCGACGCCCGGCGTCGACTTGCGTGTGCGGGCGATCCACGGGTGGACCTTGTTGCCGGGCAGCTGCCCGCCCTCGCCGGGCTTGGCGCCCTGGGAGATCTTGATCTGGAGGTCGTCCGCGTTGACGAGGTACTCGCTCGTCACCCCGAAGCGGCCCGACGCCACCTGCTTGATCGCGCTGCGCCGCAGGTCCCCGTTCGCGTCCGGCGTGAAGCGGTCGGCGTCCTCGCCACCCTCGCCCGTGTTGGAGCGCCCACCGATCCGGTTCATGGCGATGGCGAGGGTCTCGTGCGCCTCGGCCGAGATGGAGCCGTACGACATGGCACCCGTGGAGAAGCGGGCCATGATGGCGGAGATCGGCTCGACCTCTTCGAGCGGGATCGGCCCCCCGGGCGCCGGCTTCAGCCGCAGCAGCCCGCGCAGGGTGCCCAGCTTCTCGGACTGGTCGTCGACGGCGCCGGAGTACTCCTTGAAGATCTCGTAGCGCTTCGACCTCGTCGCGTGCTGGAGCTTGAAGACGGTCTTCGGGTTGAAGAGGTGGACCTCCCCCTCGCGCCGCCACTGGTACTCGCCGCCCACCTCGAGCTCGCGATGGGCGCGCTCGGTGGGCCGGTCGAGGTGCGCCAGGCGGTGGCGGGCGGCCACCTCCGACGCCAGGACGTCGAGGCCCACGCCCTCGATCCGGCTCACCGTGCCGGTGAAGTACTCGTCGACCACCTCGGAGGCGAGACCGACGGCTTCGAAGATCTGGGCGCCGG
>JBEKKH010000477.1:0-10089 GCA_050010815.1 Streptosporangiaceae bacterium
TGCCGCAGTTCTCGCTCGGGAAGTCGTTTCCCGGCTTCGGGCCGATCGGACCGTGGCTGGTCACCCCCGACGAGCTGCCGGACGCCGATGACCTGGGGCTGCGCTGCTCGGTCGACGGCCGGATGATGTCGCGGCCGCGCACGTGCCCGACGAGATCATCGCCGTGCCGGCCATCCCGCACACCCGCACCGGCAAGAAGCTCGAGATCCCGGTCAAGCGGATCCTGCAGGGCGGCGATCCGGGCCACGTCATGGACGCGGGTGCCGTGGATAACCCGGACGCCCTGCGGTGGTTCGCCGCATACCAGACAAGGACGTCGATCCCATGAAGACAAGCGTGCTGATCCCTACGAACGGCGACATCGCCACCGTCCGCGAGCACGCCGCGCTGGCCGATCAGCTCGGCTACGACTCGGCCAACTGCTCGCACATCGCCGCCCGCGATTCGTTCACCACCCTCGCCGGGCTGGCGCACCTCGCCCCTTCGGTCACCTTGGGCACCTCGGTGGCGCCGATCTACCACCGCTCCCCCGCCTCGATGGCCCAGACGGCCGCCACCATCGACGACCTGTCCGGCGGCCGCTTTCGGCTCGGCCTCGGCACCGGTCACCGGGCCACGATGGGCGGCTGGCACGGGCAGGACATCGGAAACCCGGTGGCCGAGATGCGCGAGTACGTCGCGCTGGTCCGGGCCCTGCTGGCGGGCGGCGAGCCGCCGGCCGGGCTGCGCTGGAACTCGACCTTCGCCTTCAACGGCTTCGCGGTCCGGGCCGACATCCCGATTTACCTGGCCGGGCTGTCTCCCGCGATGCTGCGCCTGGCGGGAGAGATCGCCGACGGGGTGGTGCTCTGGGCCTGCCCCGCCTCCTACGTCGGCGACGTGGTGCTGCGGGAGGTCGCCGCGGGCCGGGCGCGGGCCGGGCGGGAGCTGGCCGGATTCGACGTCGTCGCCGCCATCCCGAGCGCGGTCGTCGACGATCCCGCCGTGGCCTACAGCGGGATACGAACCGAGCTGCACCGCTACTTCGGGCTGCCTTTCTACCGGGCGATGTTCGCCCAGGCGGGTTACGAAGCCGACATCGCAGCCTACGACGCGGCGGCCGACGTAGCGGCCCAGCGCGCCGTGATCAGCGACGCGTTCATCAAGGACCTGTGCGCCATCGGGAAACCGGCGGACGTCGCAGCGGGCGTGGCCCGCTACCGGGCCGCGGGCGCCACCAACCCGATGATTACCAACATCGCAGGGACTGACCTGCGCCCGACCTTGACCGCGGCCGTCAGCGGGTAGGCGCCGGGTCGATGTCGCGGACATAGAGTCCGGGCGCGGGCGCCAGGACCGGGTATCGCTCGCTGCCCAGGTGATCGGGCCGGGGTCGCGTCCGAACTGGTCACGCGCCACTCCTCGGATCGGTAAAGCCGCCGTATCCAGAATATCGATATTTTGAGGTATTGTCGATGCTGGAGTAAGGCGTCCGGAGCGGGCTGCGGTGCGGACGGGGCGCCGTCGTCAGAGGGGCTGAACCTTGCCTTGCGGAGCTCGCGGGGCTCGTGGGTTCAGGTCGTCCACGCCGTGCTCGCGGGCGTACGCGATCAGCATGGACGGAGCGCGGTCGATGTGTTCGGTCAGCACCTCGATGGCCTGACTGGTGTCACGGGCGAGGGCGAACTCCTTGAGCTGCCGGTGTTCGCGGGCCAGGTCGCGCTGGTGGTCGTCGGCGAGCACCCAGTACCACCGGCGGTAGAGCTCGGAGCTGTCCCGGAGCGCGTTGACGACCGACTCGAGCCGGCGGTTGCCGCAGCCGGTCAGCAGGGCCTGATGGAAGTCACGGTGCTGAATGGCCCAGTCCTCGCTGACCGTTCCGTCGTCCCGGGTGACCGGCGTCCGCTCGAGCCGGTGGTGCGCGGCCAGGATCCCGGTCTCCCACTGCAGGTCGCCCGTGGGCGGTCAGCCGGGTAAGCGCCTCCCGGACGACGGACTGGCTGACCCCGAATCGGTCGGTGAGCTCGATCATCTTCAGCTTCTGGCCGGGATGCAGGCCGCCGTTGAGCAGCTCGCCCCGAAGAATCTCGTACACCTGTTCGGTACGAGTGGCTGGAGTGGTCGTCACGTCCACAGCATAGCCCACTCCGTTAGAATAACGGTTTCTGGTAAAAATCTCGATAAATTCTTGCTCTGTCGATTCTTTCTTGATTGACTGGCATCACGAGGTAAGCCTTCGTAATCAGGGTACCGACCGTGACCTTAACCGCTGGTGGGGCGAACGCCTTGGCTTTGCCAAGCCGACGCTGGAATCCCGTGCCCTTCTGGAAGACACGCCAGGATCGTTGCAGGCCGCGACTCCCCAGGAGTGGAATGCTAATTATATTGACGTTCTGCTGCCTCAGACGATCCTTGGTAAGGTCAATGCCGTGACTGTGCCGATGGCTCAAGAGACCATGAATATACCTGTGTTTTCGTCCACGGTTTCGCCAAGCTGGATCGCTGAGGCCGGCAACATCAGCCTCGACGCAAACCCCGCTTTCAGCGTCCTGTCGATGTTCGCGACTGGCGGTTTCAAGGACACAACCCTGTTCTCGGTCGAAGCTGGCCAGGACGCCTATCTAAAGGGCGACCTTGACGGAATGCTGGCTCAGGCCGTAGCAAACAAGATGAGGGTTGTTCTCGATACCTCTATGCTGCTTGGTGTAGCCGGTAACACCGGAATCGTCGGCCTGAACGGGGAGTCGGGTTTCAATATCCGGCACTATACGGGTGACGCTGGCACCACGGGGATCGCCCCGACAAACACCACCGAGCTTTCGGTGGTTGCGGAGCTTATCCGCAACAAGTACGTTGAGCCGAATGCGGTTGTTTCCAACCCCAGCGTTTACGGCACCTTTAACCGTCTCAATGCGAGCACCTACGCTCGCTACTGGGACTGGCCGAAGGACGTCAAGCAGCTCGCTAACAACTGGGTTTACTCGGCTAACTCCGCTCTGCCCACGGTAGAAACTGACCCGACCACCGCGTCGTCTGTCGCACAGTCCGGCGGGTCTTATTCCAGTTTCTACGTCGGTGACTGGTCTAGGTTCTGCTATATCGGGGTACATATGGACCTTCAGACCACCCTGCTAAAAGAACGCTATATTGACAGTGGTCAGTACGGGCTTTTTTCGTTCTGTCGCTACTCCATTCGCTTCGCTCACCCGGAGACTTTCTACAGGACAGTCGGCCTTATCACTACCTGATTGGAGTTGGCTGTATGCCTAACCTTCCTGCCGATATAGACGGCATTGCTAAGACCTCGATCGGGTTTATCCCGAATCCGCCGGCACCCGAAGAACTGGTACCGCCGTTGATTGGCGAAGATACCTCTTGGGTCGCGACCAACGCCACCCGCGCCAAGGGATTGCAGCCTATTACCAACACCAACCCGAACGGTGATTACGCCGGCGTCTCTCCTATGAGCCCGGCAGCCTGAAAGCCCTTAGCAACCTAAGGGCTTTCCAGCCAAAGCAAGCCGCCGCAGGTCATCAGACCTGCGGCGGCTTTTTGCTTTCAGGTTCCCTATGTAGCTAAAGCCGTTTCGGGCTAGCGGGTGCCTGTAGCACCTGTAGCGCAAGCCTGAAGGGGCTAGCAGGTTAATTCTGACCGTATCACCTGTAGCACTTGTAGCACGCAAGCAAAGAGCCTGCCCCGACCATAAGCCGGGGCAGGCTCTTTTTGCTGTCTGGGCTAAGCTCTGCTGAATCTGCTCGACCAGCCTGCGCCATGCGTCCGGGGGGAATTGCAGCACAGGGCCGGTACGGTTTTTTGTATCGCGGACGAGTACGCGGCTATCGTGGTCGGCAACTTCGATGCAGTTACCGCCGCTCTGACCTGAATAGCTGGACTTACGCCACTTCATATTTCCTCACCTTTTAGGAGTTGCAGGGTTTGCGTGTCGTCAAGCGCGCTAGCGCGCAAGTGGTCGAAGATCAGAGTATACCGGCTCGCGTCATCCCGATCACGGACATAATGAGCGCTGTTCGGATCTTCCAGGTAGACCACTGACGAGTTGTTATGTGACACCATGACCGTGAACGCGCGACCATACGCGCTAGTAGGTCCTTTTGCGTTCGGGATGATCTGGATAGTGATATACGGTCGTTCGGCTATCTCTGCCAAGTGCTCACGCTGTATCCGCATGATGTCAGAGTTTCCTACAGTGCGTTGCAATGCGGACTCGTCTATTACCGCCCAATATCGCGGAGTCTGCATCTGATCAGCGGGCAAATCGTCGCGTAGATCTAGGATTTCCTGCCTAGTCATGCGGAGCGCGACAGCGCGTTCTATTTCTTCCGGCGACTGCTTTGGACGGCCGACGCTCATAACCGCCCGCGCGTAATCTTCCGTCTGTAGCAGTCCAGGTATCTGGTAAGACTCGTATTCCCGTATATCTGCCGCCTTGCGCTCAACTTCCGCCCGTTCACGGAACCAGGGCAATAGCGAGACATTTTCAACTAGCTTTTGCAATTCGGCTAGCTCGTCACCCGTGCCGAATAGATCATCAGCCAGCTTGGCAAACTCAGGCGAGGCAATTCGTCTGCCAGTCTCGTACGCCGAAATGGTGGATACAGAGAAATTCGTTCGCTTGGCCACGTCATCTAGCGTCATTCCGGCCTGTTCGCGCAAGCGTCTGAGCTTGGCAGTAAAGAACGCTAGCGGGCTGGAGTACGGATCGTTCGCCATGTCTCACCGTTTCTACACGTGTTCGCACGATTCTACAGGTCGGCTGTCTCGTCCGCTGGCCTAGATCACGCCACCTCCGGCGGGCCAAGGTGGCTACAGAGATCACGATGCCACATGCCGAAGGATCATCACCGATGCCAGCCGAACCCGCGACACCCGCAGAGCCCGCACACCCGACGCACGCGCTTACAACATACGAACTCCGCAACCGCCGAAGAGAACTTGAGCACGCTATCAAGGGCATCTCGCCCGATGCCCCGGTTCAGGCTGACCTACGCGCCAAGCTGGCTGAGGTGATCGGTGAGCAGGAGCAGCGCACGAAGCTGGCATCCAATGGCTGACCGCGATGCCGGCGGCGCTGCCGCACCGCGCCCGCTGGCCGGTATGGACGAGTGGGAGATAACCACATACCGCGAGAGCCTGCAAAAGCGGCTCGCGCTAGCGGAGCTGCCTGTGCTCAGCGTGCCGCGTGAGGAGCTGCAACGGCAGCTAGACGAGGTGCTCGCCGAGCAGGCCGAGCGTGAGCGGGCAGGGGGCACCGATGAGAACCCATGACGTTTCGGAGCTGTCCGCTGCAGAGCTGTCGGACGCCAGACGGGAGCTAGCCGTCTCTGCTTCGCTATCGCGTCCGGACTCGCCTATACAAATACCTCTACAGGCTCAACTGCTGGCGGTAGATGCCGAGATCGCTACACGTAGCGTCAAAATTTGCTCCTGCGGCATGGCCACAGATGACGCTGAGATGCTCGAAGGTCATCTTTTCGAGCAGCCAGGGCATGAGGAACGTGATCTCGGCCGGTACTTCGCCGGCCGAGCCCCTGAAGACCAGCGGTACAGAGGGATGAACATAAATGGCGGCTAGGCTGGAACCGATGCCGGCTATCGGCTACGGCCGAGCCGACCCGCGCTATTGGGTTAAGGCTGCTTACCTGCTGATAGACGCGATCGAGAGCGGGGAAACAGGTCCCAAAGGCCGGCTTCCCGCCAGATCAGAGGTAGCCGCCCGGCTGGATATCAGCGAAGCGATGGTTTCGCGTGCCTACCGGGAGCTAGCAGGCATGGGCATCGTCTACCGGGTTCACGGACACGGGTACTTCCCCAACGTCAACCGATAGACCCCCGCCTGTATGGGGCAGGCGGGATGGGCAACCCTTCGGGTGAGGCAGGAGCGCCGCCAAGTGCTACGACTCCCCGGAGGGTTGCCGCAGGCCTGCTACGTCTATGAGGGCTCGTAAGGGGCGTAGCGGATGAGGCAGGCCCGGCTGTTGTCCCCCGTGACGGCCGGGCCTGTCGCATGTCTTTTTCATGCCTGTTTTCCCTGGTCAAGGGCACTGTTGTACTCTGTAGCTTTCCTATCCAGGACCACCATCAGCTGCGCCAGGCCGATCACGCCCAGGATAAGCCAGCGCCGGTCCTGGGCACTGCTGACCGAGGAGGCATCAGACATCGGATTCGCCCCTTTCGCCAACGGACGCGCCCGACGCTAATGGCCGCCAAGGTGAGCAGCTATCGTCTAATCCAGGTGATTTGCAGTCCGGGGTGAGCTAGCGGGCGCGGTCGCCGGCCAGCAGCCGCAGCTCCCGGGCGCGCTGCACGGCCGAGGAGCGGTCCCGGACCCGGAGCTTGAGGTAGATGCTGCGGACGTGCGTGCTGACCGTGCTCACCGAGACGGACAGCTCGCCGGCGATCTCGGGCCGGGACAAGTTCGTCGGGAGATATCGCAGCACCCTGAGCTCGCCCGGGCTGAGCTCTTCGACATGCAGCGGCGGCTGACTTCCGGCCGCCGTCGACGAGCCACGCAGGACGTCGAGGATGTCAGTGAGCAGCGCGACGTGCGCGGTCTGGCGCCGCGGCAGGGCCTCGAGCAGCTCCCGGGAGCCCGTCATCGCGAACGGCAGCACGAGCCGGTCAGACTCCGCCAGGGCCAGGGCGCGTTCGGCGGCCTGGTTTGCCGCGCGCTCGTCACCGAGCTCACGATGGGCGAGCCCGGCGAGCAGGTGCGCTTCGAGGACCGTGACGTCACCGATGACCGGGACCGTGCCGTCGAGAACATGCTGCACCGCGCCCATGGCTCCGGCCGGATCGCCTTCCGCGAGGCAGATCACCGCGTAGGCATTACGGATCTCACCGGAGCCGGCCCGCTCGTCATCGATCGCCGCGAGCGCCGCGAGCGCCGCGCGGGCCTCGCCCGGCCTCCCGAGCCGGGCTTGGGTGGCCACCCTCCAGCCGGTCACCCGGCTCGCCAGCGCGTGCGAGTCCGCTAGCTGCGATCCCAGGTGTTCGGCCGCGCTGAACTCCTGCAGCGAATCAGCCGGGGAGTTTCCTGATGCCACCGTCAAGGACCGGCCTTGATATCTATGCCTGACACCCCCAACGTCGGTACGGGCACGTTCTCTCGCCACCAGGCCAGCGCGTGTGCTGTCAACGGCGCGCACAAGCATCATGACCTAACTCGGCTGGCATCCGGCCCCACCCGTCACTTAACGGCGAGCTCCCCCGTCCTCGAGCGGGTGCTAGGAACGTTAGCCGTGTGCCGAGATAGCGGGCGCGATGGTCAGGGGCGGCGCGTCGAGGGCGCAGTGCAGGCAGTGGGCGAGGGCTTCGGCCGGCTCGGGGCCGCGGCGGGGATTGGTGATCGTGACCGCGGCGAGCAGGCCGCCCGCGGCGCACAGCGCGCCCGAGATGAACGCCGCGGTCCTGAATCCGGCGGCGAGCGCGGCCGGGTGCAGGTAGACCTGGCCGGTGATGCCGGCCAGCGCCGGCAGGATGGCGACCGCCAGCAGGCCACCGAACCGGGACAGGTCATTGTTGACGGCCGAGGCGATGCCGGCGAGATGGGCGGGCGCCGAGCTCATCGCGGTCGCGGTGAGCGGCGCGACCACGATCGCGATCCCGACCCCGAAGACGACAACCGGAGGCAGCACGTCGGCGACATAGCTTGACCCGGACGTGCTCAGCGTGAGCATGGCCAGGCCCGCGCCGGCGACGATCGGCCCGACGGTCAGCTGCAGCCGCGGTCCGATCTTGGCCGCGAGCTCCCCGGAGCGGGCCGACAGCGCGAGCATGATGACGGTCAGCGGCAGCAGCGCGAGACCGGAGGCGAGCGGCGAATAGCCCGCCGAGACCTGAAGCACCACCGGAAGCAGGAAGGTCGCTCCGGTCAGGGCCCCGTACACGATGAACGTCACGGCGCTGGCCGCCGCGAACTGCCGGTCCCGGAAGATCGACAGCGGCAGCATCGGCGCGGCCGCAGGGCGCCTCGATGAACGCGAACGTGATGCCGGACAGGAACACCATCGCGGCCAGCGCCCCGGCGTAGTCGAGCCGGCCGGTCGCGCTCGGGTCTCGCGATTCCGGGATGTGCCGGGCGCCCAGCACGACGACCACGGCCGCGATCGGGACGTTGATGAAGAAGATCCACCGCCAGGACGCGGCCGAGATCAGGTAGCCGCCGATCAGCGGTCCGGCGGCGATGGCGACGCCACCGAGACCCGACCAGGCCCCGATCGCCCGGGCCCGGTCAGCGGGCGCGAACGACGTCTCCAGGATGGCCAGGCTGCCGGGCGTGAGCAGCGCCCCGCCGATACCCTGGAGCACCCTGGTGACGATGAGGAAATCCGCGTTGGGGGCGAACCCGCACGCCGCCGAGGCCAGGGCGAACCAGACGATGCCGATCAGGTACACCCTCCGCCGGCCGAACCGGTCCCCGAGCGAACCGCCGATCAGCAGGAACGCGGCCAGGGTCAGGATGTAGCTGGTCATCACCCACTGCAGGGCCGCGATGCCGGTGTGAAAGTCCCGGCCGATGGTTGGCAGGGCGATGTTGACGACCGTGGCGTCCAGCGCGGCGATCCCCGAACCGAGCACGGTGATCGCCAGCACCCACCGGCCCGGTGCCGAGGCGTAAGAAAGAGCGGGAACGTCCACCACCCGAGGCTAGAGGCTGTCACGGTGAGCAGCGCTCACCTGATCCTGGTGATTCGCGCTCCGGGGTGCGCGCGTATCACCAAGATCCGGTGACGACCTCTCACCTGTCCGACGGCAAGCCTGGACCTGTCGCGAAGGCTCGCACGGCCGCTAGGGACGTGCTTCAGATTCAAGGGAGATACCGTGACATCACCAGCATCCGGCGACCTGTCCGACTATGCGCCCATCCCCCCGTCAGCGCGCGGCGCGGCCCTGAACGACCAGGGTTACCATGTCGGACGCGTCGAGCGGAATCTGTACTGGGTCACCGACGGCGTTTACAACTCGGCGTTCCTGACCACCCGGGACGGCGTGGTGCTGTTCGACGCGCCCCCGTCCATCGGCGGCAACCTGCAGCGCGCCGTCGACGAGGTCACCGCCGCCGAGGGCGCGACCAACACCGTCACCCACCTGGTTTACTCACACCACCACGCCGACCACGGCTCCGCGTCCTCCCTGTTCGGGGGCGTGGTCCGCATCGGGCACGAAGACACCGCGCGGCTCCTGCGGCGGGACGACGACCCGTCCCGGCCGGTGCCGGAGGTGACGTTCACCGACCGCTACACCCTGGAGGTGGGAGGTGAGCGGGTCGAGCTGGCCTGGCACGGTCCCAACCACACGCCGGACAACATCTACATCCACTTCCCGGACCACGACACCCTCATGTTCATCGACGTCGTCAACGCCGGCTGGGTGCCGATCTACAACACCAACCTGTCCGAGGACGTCATCGGCTACATGGGGGCCCCGGACATCGCACTGTCCTACCAGTGGTCGCATCTGATCTCCGGGCACGTGGGCCGGCTCGCCACCCGCGATGACGTCGCGGTGCACAAGCAGTACATCGCGGACATCGAGGAAAGCTCGCGGGAGGCACTGGCGTCCGTCAACCCGGTGCCCTTCTACGTGAATGCCGGAGAGAACGTCTGGCTCGGGATCAAGGGCCACCTGAACGCCGTCACCGAGGCCGCGGCCACGCCCGTCATCGCCAAGTACACCGGCGTGCTGGCCGCTGCGGACATCGAGGAATTCACCTACACCACCACGTTCGCCATCATGCAGTCGCTGCGACTCGACAAGGGGCCCAGCGGACCCGTCCATCCCTGATGCACCCGCCCACGCGCGCCGGCAGCGCTGCGCCGGCATTAGGTTGTCTGGTATGGCGGATACCGAGCTTTCCGTACCGGAAACCTTGCCCGCGGTCATCGGCGTGCGCGGGGCGCGGCACAACAACCTGCGGGACGTCGACGTGGACGTGCCGCTTTGGCGGATCGTCGCGGTGGTCGGGGTCTCCGGATCGGGCAAGACGTCGCTGGCCATGGGCACGCTGTACGCCGAGGGCCTGCACCGGTTCCTGGAGGGGCTGAGCACCTACAGCCGCCGGCGGCTGACCCAGGCCCAGCGGCCGGACGT
>JBEKKH010000478.1:0-6257 GCA_050010815.1 Streptosporangiaceae bacterium
CACGGCCGACAGCAGCACGGTCTCGGTCGCGCCGACGCTCGGGTAGGGCAGGTCGATCCGCGCCCCGTGCAGCCTGGTGGCCCGCGCGGTGATCCCGGTCGGGCCGGTCTCGACCTCGGCGCCGAGCGCCCGCAGCGCGCCCACGTGGAAGTCGACCGGCCGCCGCCCGATCGGATCACCGCCGACCAGCGGCACGAACGCCTCGCCGGTCCGGTGCAGCAGCGGCCCGAGCATCAAGATCGGGATCCGGTTCAGCCCGGTGAACGCCTCCGGCACCCGCGGCTCGACCGCGCTCCCCGGCGAGATCGTGATCTCGGCCATGGAACGGCCCACCTGATACCCGATGGACTCCAGCATCGCCACGGTGATGTCGACGTCACCGACCTCGGGGGCGTTCCGGATCGTGCTCAGCCCGTCGCCCAGCATCGCCGCGACCATGTGCTTGGTGACGGCGTTTTTCGACCCGCGTACGTCGATGTCGCCGCGCAGCGGCCCCGATGGTTCAACTCGCCAGGTTTCTGTCACGCAGACCACTGTAGGCGCGCGCCCCCTCCGCCCTGGCGCTGTTCACCTGAGTTTTCAGTTCCCCGCCGCGCTAACCGGGTAAAGCTAAGGGCGTGGACAAGCTGCGGGTTTACCGGGAGAAGCGGGACCCGGCCCGGACCCCCGAGCCCGTCCCGCCCGCCGAGCCTGCCGAGGTGGCCCCGCAACCGGACGCCGGTGCCGCCGACGCCGGGCCGGCCGAGAACCACGACGGCGGCTCGTTCGTCATCCAGGAACATCACGCACGCCGGCTGCACTGGGACTTCCGGCTCGAGCGCGACGGGGTGCTGGTGTCCTGGGCGCTGCCGAAGGGGGTGCCCGCCGACCCGGCCGTCAACCACCTGGCCGTGCACACCGAGGATCACCCGCTGGAGTACGCCCGCTTCGAAGGCGAGATCCCCCGGGGCGAGTACGGCGCGGGCGCGGTCACCCGGTGGGACCACGGCCGGTACGAGACGCTGAAGTGGGCGCCGGACGAGGTCAAGGTCCGGCTGCACGGGCGGCGGGTCTCCGGGGGCTTCGCGCTGTTCCAGACCCGCGGGAACCAGTGGATGATCCACCGGGAGCGGCAGCCGCTGCCCGCCGGGGTGCGTCCCATGCTCGCGGTGACCGGAGCGGTGCCCCGCGACCTGGAGAACTGGGCGCTGGAGATGAAGTGGGACGGCGTCCGGGCGCTGGCCTACATCGAGCGAGGCCAGGTGCGCCTGATGTCCCGGACCGAACGTGACATCACCGTGGCCTACCCAGAACTCGCCCGCCTCGGCCCGGACACGCCCCGTAAACAGCTGCTGCTCGACGGGGAGATCGTGGTGTTCGGCGACGACGGCTGGCCGGAATTCGAGGCGCTCCAGCCGCGGATGCACGTCACCTCGGCCGCCCAGGCCGTGCTGCTGGCCGGCCCGACCCCGGTCACCTACCTGATCTTCGACGTGCTCCAGCTGGACGGCAGGCCGCTGACCGACCTGCCGTACGCCGACCGCCGCGCGCAGCTGGACGAGCTGACGCTGGCCGGTCCGTTCTGGCAAACCCCGCCCTCGTTCCCCGGCGCGGACTTCGCCGCCGTGCAGGGCGTCTCCCGTGAACACCGGATGGAAGGCGTGGTGGCCAAGCGGCTGGATTCGGTGTACACGCCGGGGATCCGCACGGATCACTGGCTGAAGATCAAGAACGTCCGCCGTCAGGAGGCCGTCGTGGCCGGGTACAAGCCCGGCCAGGGCAACCGGACCGGGCAGGTCGGCTCGCTGCTCATCGGCGTGCACGACTCCTCCGGGCTGATCTACGCGGGTCACGTGGGCACCGGCTTCACCGTGGACACGCTGCGCCTGCTCGGGGACAAGCTCAGGCCGCTGCGCCGCGACAGCTCGCCGTTCGACGGGCCGGTGCCGCCCGAGCATGCCCGCCCGGCGGTGTGGGTAGAGCCCCGGCTGGTGATCGACGTGACCTTCGACCGGTGGACCCGGGCGGGCCGGATGCGCGCCCCGGTGTACAAGGGCCTGCGCGACGACATCGACCCAGGGGCCGTGGTCCGTGAGCCCTGACACCAAGGTCGCCGTCCAGGTGGACGGCCGCACGCTGACGCTGACCAATCTCGGCAAGGTGCTTTACCCGGACACCGGGTTCACCAAGGCCGAGGTGCTCGACTACTACCAGCGGGTGGCGCCGGTGCTGCTCCCGCACCTCGCGGGCCGCCCGGTCACCCTCAAGCGCTACCCGGGGGGCGTCGACGGCCAGGCCTTCTTCCAGAAGCACGTCACCGCCCACCGGCCGGACTGGATCCGCACGGCCGAGGTCAGCTCGGCCAGCTCCCGGGCCCGCGCCCGCGGCACCATGGTGACCTACCTGGTCATCGACGACCTGCCCGCGCTGATCTGGGCGGCCAACCTGGCCGGGCTTGAGCTGCACACCCCGATGTGGCGGGTGCCCGAGGCCCGCCGGCCCGACCTGCTGGTCTTCGACCTGGATCCGGGTGAACCCGCCGACATCGTGGACTGCTGCCGGGTCGCGCAGGACCTGCGTCCGCTGCTCGAGGCCGAGGGCTTCGCCCCGCTGGCCAAGACCTCGGGCGGCAAGGGCCTGCAGCTCTACGCGCCGATCGCCGGGGTGACCTCCGATGAGGCCAGCGAGCGGGCCAGGACGTTCGCCGAACGACTGGAGCGGGATCATCCCCGCCGCGTGGTATCGCGGATGACCAAGGTGCTGCGGGCCGGCAAGGTTCTCATCGACTGGAGCCAGAACAACGGCTCCAAGACGACCGTGGCGCCCTACTCCCTGCGCGCCCGCTCGCACCCGACCGCCTCCACCCCGGTCAGCTGGCAGGAAGTAGAGTCCTGCCGCCGCCGCAGCGATCTGTTCTTCACCGCCGACGTCGCGCTGGACCGGGTGGAACGCCACGGCGACCTGTTCGCCCCGCTGCTGCTTCCCTCCGGGGAGCGCCGGGGCTAGGTTTGGCCTGACGCTCGGGAAGGCGGTCGGGTTGACGACTGGTCATACGGCGGTGGTGACGGGCGCTAATCACGGCATCGGCGCGGCGACCGCGCGGGCGCTGGCCCGGCGCGGGTGCGCGGTCCTGTGCAGTTACCTGCAGGTCGACGATCCGCCCGATCCCGGGACTCCGCAAACGTACCGGGATCACCGCGCGGCCGATGCGACCGAGGTCGTCACCGCGATACGGGACGGCGGCGGCAGGGCGCTCGCGGTGGCGGCCGACCTGTCGGATCCGGCGGCGCCGGCGTTGCTGTTCGATACCGCCGAGGAGCAACTCGGCCCGGTCGACATCCTGGTCAACAACGCCACCGGCTGGCTGGCCGATACCTTCGCGCCGGCCGGAGCCGATCGCCTGGGCCGGTCGCTGGCGCCGGTGACCGCGCAGACGTGGACCCGGCAGTTCGCCGTCGACGCGATGGGCGCGGCCCTGATGATCAGCGAGTTTGCCCGGCGCCACATCGCGCGCCAGGCGGACTGGGGCCGGATCATCGGGCTGACCTCGGGCGGGGACATCGGCTTCCCCCAGGAAGTCTCCTACGGAGCCGCCAAGGCCGCCCAGGTCAACTACACGATGTCGGCCGCGCTTGAACTAGCGCCGTTCGGGATCACGGCCAACGTGGTCCATCCCCCCGTCACCGATACCGGCTGGGTCACCGATGCTGTCCGGGAGCAGGTGGCCGCGAGCGCGACGCTGATTCATGTCGCCAGCCCCGACGAGGTCGCAGCGGTTATCGCCTACCTCGCCTCCGAGGCGGCCGCCCTGATCACCGCGAACGTGATCACCCTGCGGTGAGCGCGAGCGGGCCGGCCGCGGCCTTAAGCGGGCCCGGGAGCAACCCCGGCCTTAAGCGGGCCCGGGAGCCGCCCCGAACCTACCGCGCAGGGTGGACTTGGTCACCTTGCCGCTGGCGTTGCGCGGCAGCGCCTCCACCACGTACAGGATGGTCGGGAGCTTATAGCGCGCGATCCGGCCGTCACCCCCTCCGTCATGTGCCCTTACTCCGTTCGCTGATCAGCAGCAGGCCGTAGCCGGCGACGGTGGAGCTGTCGGTGATGAGGCCCTGGCCGATCATTTCCTCGAACCTGGGTCTGCTCACCCATTCCTGGCGCATGTCCTGCTCTTCGTGCTCGCGTTCCGGTTCACCCGGCTCCAGACCGGTGGCCACGAAGATATGCCCCCGCTGGCTGGTGAGGCCGTGAGCGCAGTTCAGGGACCCGAGCTTGGCCAGCCGCCGGGCGCGCAGCCCGGTTTCCTGCAGCAATTCCAGCCGGGCGAGTTCTTCGGGGCGGCCCGCCTGCCCGGGCGGGAACCCGCCCTGCGGGAACGACCACGTCCGCCGCCCGAGCGGGTACCGGAATTCTTCGACGAGATGGAAGCCGTCGTTCTCGGCCGGGATGACGAGCGCGAAATCGGCCTTCTCGACGAAGGCGTACGTGCCGCGGGAACCGTCGCGTCGTTCGATCTCATCCCGGCGCAGCCGCATCCACTGGTCCTGGTAGATGATTTCCGATGCGAGCGTGCGGATATCCGCGTCGTCCGGCGTGACCGCCATCGGCTATGGCACCTGCCCGGTGGCCCGGCGCGCCCGCACGTACCGGGCGACCGCGGTCGCGCCGAGGGCGCCCGCGACGGGCAGCGTGACCAGCGCGGGCAGCTGGTAACGCCAGGAGAACTCGTACAAGTCCGCGCCAAGCAGCGCGGCCACGCCCGAGGCGGTGACCAGCAGGCAGGCCAGGGCCAGGCTCTGGGCCTGCGCTGAGTCCCGGTCCCGGCCCCGGTCCCGGCGGAAGGTGAAGATCCCGGCCATCCCGGCCAGCAGCGCGAGCAGGAGCACCGGTCCCGGCGTGTACCCGCCGTGCAGCTGGTAGTCCCGCAGCACGGTGTCTACCCTGCGGTTCACGCGCGCGTCCCCGCCGCCGCCGGTCATCCTGAACACGTTGCTGGCGCTGTTCGGTCCGTCGTGGGTGATGCCGAGCGGGTAGTAGGGATAGCTGGTCTGGAACTGCCACCGCGAGATCGCGGTGTCACCTTCGTCGGTATTCCTGGTGAGGGCGAAGATCTTCACCGAGTCACGGGCGATATCGCCGGCGACGCGCATCGGCTGCTGCTCGATCACGCTGTAAGCGAGCTGCCGCTGCATCGGCAGCGTGCTGATCAGCGCGCCGAGCCGGACGTTGACCGGCTGGTAAAGCACATGCGGCGACTGTTCGCTGTTGACCAGACCGTCCACGCCCAACGCGGCGGCGACCGGCGCGCTCGGGCACAACGGCCGCTCGATGGCGGGAATCTTCAGCGTGGCGCAGTCGGCGGCGTGTGCCGTTCGGCCGTAAAGGTACGCGTCGCCCATGTTGGACAGTTCGAACCCGTAGTGCAGGACCACGGCGGAGTAGCCCATGTAGCCCACCACCGGCAGCGCGAAACAGACCACAAGCACCGCGCCGTGCCGCAGCCGGGTGCGCCAGCCCCGGGTCGCGGCGAGCACGTAGATCAGGGCGGGCGCGATCAGCGCCTCGCCTACCTGGCGGACCGGCGCGGAGGCGCCGAGCGCGAGCCCGGCCACGATGATCACGGCCAGCCCGGGCCGGGGCGACCAGAGCAGCAGGACGATGCCGATGACCAGCAGCACTTCGAACAGCACGTCGGGCATGATCGTCTGCTCGGCGTTCAGCTGGTAGGCGTCGAGCAGGACCGGTGCCACGGCCAGCGCCGCCAGCCAGCGGGTCACCCCGCGGCGCAGCATCAGCGCGTACAGCGCGACCGCCATGGCCATCCCGAGGACATGCTGGAGCAGCGCGACGAAGGCCAGGTCCGCCACCATGAGCACCGGGCGGAGCAGGAACAGCGTGTAGCCGAGCGGGTCGAAGGATCCCCAGCCGTTGCTGGTGATGTCGGTCCCGAAGATGTACTTCTTGGAGTCGATAAACAGCAGCGCGGGTTCGTAGCCGACCTGCGCGGCGGCGCGCAGCACGAACCCGGCCGCCAGCAGCAGCCCGACGACCCAGTGCCTGCGCACCACGCCGGTGACCGCCCACAGGACCCGCCCGAGCCGGGAGCCCGCCGGACCACCCGCAGACGTACCACCCGCGGATGCGCCGCCAGCGGCGACGCCCGGGCCGGATAGTACGGTGTCGCTCCTGTTGGTCACCCACGGTCCTTGGCACGCATCAGGCGACGGGAGCTGCCGCGCCAACGCCCGGCCGCCCTCCTAGCAGGCATCATTCTGCCGCAT
>JBEKKH010000479.1:0-6256 GCA_050010815.1 Streptosporangiaceae bacterium
CGCCGAGATCGGGGAGTTCGGCGATGTCCACTTCCTCTGCGTGGGGACGCCCGAGGGAGAGTCCAGCCACGCGGATCTCAGCTACGTCCACGCGGCGGTGGACGCGCTCGCCCCGCAGCTGTCCTCGCCATGCCTGATCGTCGGCAAGTCGACCGTCCCGGTCGGCACGGCCCGCCGGGTGATGAACCGCGTCCGCGCGGCGGCCCCGGCCGGGGACCTGGTCGAGCTGGCCTGGAACCCGGAATTCCTGCGGGAGGGGTTCGCCGTCCAGGACAGCCTGACCCCGGACCGGATGGTGTTCGGCGTGACGTCGGAGCGGGCCGCCGAGATGCTGCGCCAGGTCTACGCCACGCCCCTGGCGGCAGGCATTCCCTCGCTCGTGATGGACCTGGAGACAGCCGAGCTCGTCAAGGTGGCCGCCAACGCGTTCCTCGCCACCAAGATCTCGTTCATCAACGTGATGGCCGAGATGTGCGAGGCGGCGGGCGCGGACGTCCTACCGCTGGCTGAGGCGCTCGGCCACGACGTCCGGATCGGGCGGCGATTCCTGTCTCCCGGCCTTGGTTTCGGCGGCGGTTGCCTGCCGAAGGACATCCACGCGTTTCGCGCCAGCGCCTCGGCGTTGGGCGTCGGCTCACTGGTCAGCCTGCTGGGTACCGTGGACGACATCAACCTGGGCCGCAGGGACCGGGTCACCGCGCTGGCCCGCGAGGCCGTCGGAGGCACTCTGAAGGGCAAGCGGGTGGCCGTGCTCGGCGTCGCGTTCAAGCCGAACAGCGACGACATCCGCGATTCCCCCAGCCTGGACATCTGCGCCCGGCTGTCCGCGGAGGGAGCGATCGTATCGGTGCATGACCCGGTGGCCATGCCCAACGCGGCCAAGAAGCAGCCGAGCCTGCGGTGCGCGGGATCCGTCTTCGAGGCCGCCGAAGGCGCCGACCTGGTCCTGCACCTGACCGAGTGGGCCGACTACCGGGCCATCGATCCCGCCGCGCTCGCCAGCGTCGTCAGCCGGCGGGTCATCATCGACGGCCGGTGCTGCTTGGACGCAGGATTGTGGAAAAAGGCGGACTGGACGGTGCACGTGCTAGGGCGGCCGTGATCCGGTCACCGTCGACCGGGGGCCGCCTCGGCGGCCTCGACCACGTTGACCAGGAGCATGGCCCGGGTCATCGGGCCGACGCCGCCGGGCATGGGGGCCAGCCAGCCGGCTACCTCGGCCACGTCCGGGGCGGCGTCGCCGACCAGGCGCGGCGGGTCGGCGTCGGTGCGGGTGATGCCGACGTCGACGACCGCCGCGCCGGGCTTGATCATGCCGGCGGTCAGCAGGCCGGGGCGGCCCGCGGCCACCACCACGATGTCCGCCGTCCTGGTGTGCGCGGCCAGGTCCTTGGTCCCGGTGTGGCACAGCGTCACGGTGGCGTTCTCGGTGCGCCTGGTCAGCAGCAGGCCCAGCGCCCGGCCGACCGTGATCCCGCGGCCGATGACGGTGACGTCGGCGCCCGCGATGGCGACGCCGTAGTGGCGGAGCAGCTCGGTGATGCCGCGGGGCGTACACGGCAGCGGGCCCGGCTCGCCGAGGACCAGCTTGCCGAGGTTGGCCGGGTGCAGTCCGTCCGCGTCCTTGGCCGGATCCATCCGGTTCAGCACCGCGTGGGCGTCAAGGCCGCCGGGCAGCGGCAGCTGGACGATGTACCCGGTGCAGGCCGGGTCGGCGTTCAGCTCGTCGACGACGGCCTCCACCTGGGCCTGGGTCGCGTCCGCGGGCAGGTCCCGCCGGATGGACGCGATCCCGACCTGGGCGCAGTCCCGGTGCTTGCCGTTCACGTAGGCGCGGCTGCCCGGGTCGTCGCCGACCAGCACCGTGCCGAGCCCGGGGACGATACCGCGGGCGGCGAGCGCGGCCACCCGGTCGGTCAGCCCGGCCCGTAGCTGCGCGGCGAGGGCCTTGCCGTCGAGCACCTGTGCGGTCATCCGTCCCCTTTAGTGGTAGAAGTGCCGGACGCCGGTGAAGTAGAGCGGGATGCCCGCTGCCTCGGCGGCGGTGATGGTCAGCTGGTCGCGCATCGAGCCGCCCGGCTCCACCACCGCGGCCACCCCGGCCTGCGCCAGGATCTCGAACCCGTCGGCGAACGGGAAGTAGGCGTCGCTGGCCGCGACCGACCCGGCCGCCCGCTCCCCCGCGCGCAGCACCGCGAGCCGGGAGGAGTCCACCCGGTTGACCTGGCCCATGCCAACCCCGACCGAGGCACCGCCGGCGGCCAGCAGGATGGCGTTCGACTTGACCGAACGGCATGCCTTCCACGCGAACCTCAGATCGGCCAGCATCGCCGGGCTGGCGGCCGGCCCCGCCTTGAGCTCCCAGTTCATCGGATCGTCGCCCGGCTCGCGCACCCGGTCCGCCGACTGCAGCAAGATTCCCCCGCTGACCGGCCGCCATTCCACCGCCGCCAGCAGGTTCCCCCCCGAAGGGGGGCCCGCGGGGCCTGCGGGGCCCGACCGGAGCTTCCCCCCCGAAGGGGGGCCCGCGGGGCCTGCGGGGCCCGACCGGAGCTTCCCCCCCGAAGGGGGGGCCGGGGGGCCTGGGGGGACGGTTCCCCCCAGACCGGGGGGGTCTGGGGGGGTCGTCCCCCCGGGGCAACACAGCAGGCGGACGTTCTTGCTCGCGGACAGGATGTCCAGCGCCTCGGCGTCGAATCCGGGCGCGATGACCACCTCGGTGAACACCTCGGCGATCTGCCGGGCCAGCGCCGCGGTCACCGGGCCGTTGGCCGCGATCACCCCGCCGAACGCCGACACCGGGTCGCAGGCGTTCGCCTTGGCGTGCGCGTCGGCCAGGTCGGCGCCGATGGCGATCCCGCACGGGTTGGAGTGCTTGATGATGGCCACGCACGGCTCACCGAAGTCGTACGCCGCGCGGCGGGCCGCGTCCGCGTCCACGTAGTTGTTGTAGGACATGGGCTTGCCGTGCAACAGCTCGGCGGACGCGATGCCGTTAGCGGCGCTGTCACCGGCGGGCCGTTCGGCAGAAATGTAGAGCGCGGCGCGCTGGTGCGGGTTCTCGCCGTACCTGAGCACCTCGGCGCGACGCCAGAGCGCGCCCGTCACCTCGGGCCAGCCGGCCGCCGACTCGTCCGGGGCGTACACGGAGGCGAACCAGGACGCCACCGCGACGTCGTAGGCGGCGGTGTGCGCGAACGCCTCGGCCGCCAGCCGACGGCGCTGGTCCAGCGTGAACCCGCCCTCGGCCAGCGCCGCGAGCACATCGGCGTACCGGGACGGGTCGATGATCACGGCCACCGAGCCGTGGTTCTTGGCCGCGGCCCGGACCATCGACGGGCCGCCGATGTCGATCTGCTCGACGCACTGCTCCGGCGAGGCCCCCGAGGCGACCGTTTCCGTAAACGGGTACAGGTTGGAGACGACCAGCTGGAACGGCTCGATGCCGAGCTCCGCGAGCTGAGCCTCGTGCCGGGGGTTGGTCATGTCCGCGAGCAGCCCCGCGTGCACCCGCGGGTGCAGGGTCTTCACCCGCCCGTCGAGACACTCGGGGAACCCGGTGAGCTGCTCGACTCCGGTGACCGGCACCCCGGCCGCGCTGATCCTGGCTGCGGTGCTCCCGGTGGAGGTGATCTCGACCCCGGCCGCGTGCAGCGCCGCGGCCAGCTCTTCCAGGCCGGTCTTGTCATAGACGCTGATGAGCGCCCGCCTAATGGGGACCAGCCCGATCGGTATCCTGCTCAACTGCCGATCCTCACCTTCCGGCCCTGGACGGACCAGCCTTCGCGGACCATCCGGCCCACTGTGCCGACGAGCAGGGCCCGTTCGGCTATCTTGATCCGCTCGTGCAGCGTCGCCTCGTCGTCGTCATCGGCGACCGGGACGCTGGCCTGCGCCACGATCGGTCCCGCATCCACCCCGTCGTCGACGAGCAGCACGGTGCAGCCGGTGATCTTCACGCCGTGAGCCAGCGCGTCACGCACGCCGTGTATTCCGGGAAACGACGGTAGCAGCGCCGGGTGGGTGTTCACGCACCGGCCGCCGAACGTGTCGAGGAACGACGTGCCGACCAGTTTCATGAAACCGGCCAGCACGATCAGGTCGGGCTCGTATCCGGCGCAGGCGCGGGTGAGCGCCGCGTCCCACTCCGGCCGCCCAGGGTAATCCGCCAGCCGGACGGTGAAGCAGGGCAGGCCAGCCCGCTCGGCGCGGGCCAGCGCGTTAACCTCGTCGCGGTCGGCGCCGACCGCGACGACCCGCGCGCCGAAGTCGTCGTCACGGCACGCGTCGATCAGGGCCTGCAGGTTGGTTCCCTCGCCGGAGACGAGCACCACCAACCGCGCGCCCCTGATCCCGTTCACCTGCACGACCCTAAGGCACGTCGCCGGGTGGTCGCCGAAGGGGGCACAATAGAGTCCGATGGCCAGGTACCAGCCGCCTGGCGGGCGCGGGCCGCAACCGAGAGGGATGCCGCCGGCCCGGCAGTTGCCGCCCCCCGATCCCGCCACCCGGCAGCGCGGGGTGACGGGGCTGGCGCTGGCCGCGCTGGCCATGATCGGCCTGGCGCTCGGACTCGGTAACCTGCACCGCGGTATCTACGTGGCCGTGCTGTCGCTGCTGTTCGCGGTGACGGCGATCTGGCTCGGCGTGACCGCGAACCGGCGGGCCCGGCGGGCCGGCACGGCGCGTGCTCGCGGCGCGACCAGCGGCATCGTGCTCGGCGCCCTCGGCCTGGCGTTCAGCGCGCTGTGGCTCATGGTGCTCGCGGTTTTCTGGCCGCAGCTGAACACCTACTACAACTGCATCGGCGGCGCCAACACGGTGGCCGCCCAGCAGGCCTGCCACACGCAGTTCACCAACTCGGTCGGCGGCGAGTTCAGCGTCCTGCAGGGCGGCGGCGGCAGGTAGCTAGCCGCCCCGTGGCCAGTCGTCAGGCTCGGGCCATTCGCCAGGCTCGGCGTCGGTGGCGTCGGCGTCGGCGGGGTTCGCGGGGTTTTCCTCGTAGCCGGCCCAAGGGTTCAGGTAAATCCGGTGCCCGTCGTCGCGGTCGTAGTTGTTACTGAGGTTGGGATTGGGGTTGGGGTTGGGAGCTCGCACGGCCCGGGGGCGCCGCAGGATCAGCCAGTTGGCGGCGGCGGCGGACAAGGCGGCGGTCACGCCGACCTCCAGGATCGCGACCAGGCCGACCTGGAATCCGGACGGGCCGACCTCGGCCAGGCGGCCGTCGCCGAGCGGGCCGCCGGAAAACGCCGCGGCCAGGCCGGCCAGCGCGCCGGCCGCCGCGCCCGCGGCGAAGCCCCACAGCGGCGCCGCCTCGAGCACCGGCGTGGGGGCGATCCGCACCGTCACCACCCCGGCGAACAGGCCGGCCAGATACGGCATCGCCAGGACGAGCACCGGCACCCAGGCCGGGCCCACGGTCGTGGGCAGCGCCGCGAGCATCGGGAAGGCGGGCACCGCGCCGAGCACCGAACCGGTGGGGGTGACCGCCGTCCCCGCGCCGAACGCGAATCCGGGGCCGAGGGTGTAGGCGACGGCCCAGATGATGGCGTTCGGGACGTAGGCGAGCTGGGCCAGCAGCAGCAACGCGGCACCGCCAGCGCCGGGGGCGAGCGCGTCGCTGGCCGCCTTGACCTCGGGCAGGTGCACCGCGAGCGAGGCGGCGGCCAAGGCGGCGCCCGCCGCGGCCAAGATCGCGACCGCGCCGAGCATGCCCATGACGATGGACCGGGGCCGGGCGGGCAGCAGGAGCGCCAGCCGGGACCACGGGGCCAGCCCGCGGGCGGCGCCCAGGCCGCCCGCCACCAGGGCCAGCAAGAAGGCCGCGATCACCGCCTGCAGCAGTGAGGGGGCGGCCGCCGCCGTCCGGCTGGCCACCGCCAGCGCCCCGGACAGCAGGGCGTAAGGCAGCGCAAGCGCCAGCGCCACGTAGCCGACATGACGCAACCGGGTCACCGCACCGACCCGCACGACCCACCGCCCGGCCAGGGCCAGCAGCGCACCCGGCAGCAGGACCAGGCCGAGCGGGAGCATGCCGATCCGCCCGGCGCCGCGGACCGTGACACCGACGTGGTGCGCCACCAGCCACAGCAGGGCCGCGGTGCGCAGCACCCCGCCCAGCCCGGTGCCGATGCCGACGTGCGGTGCGGTGATCCAGCCGATCGCGGTCAGCGTCGTGAGCACGGCCAGGCCGGTACCCGCGGCCGCGCAGGCGGCGATACCCCCGGTGACGACCAGCGGCCGGGCGGGCTGGGCC
>JBEKKH010000480.1:0-6248 GCA_050010815.1 Streptosporangiaceae bacterium
CGCTGGTCATCGACAAGACCGAGGCGATGACGGTCGTCGACGTGAACACCGGCAAGTTCACCGGGCAGGGCGGGAACCTGGAGGAGACCGTCACCCGGAACAACCTCGAGGCGGCCGAGGAGATCGTCCGCCAGCTCAGGCTGCGCGACGTGGGCGGCATCGTAGTCATCGACTTCATTGACATGGTGCTCGAGAGCAACAGGGACCTGGTGCTCCGCAGGCTGCTCGAATGCCTGGCCCGGGACCGGACCAAGCACCAGGTCGCCGAGGTGACCTCGCTCGGCCTGGTGCAGATGACCAGGAAGCGGGTGGGCGCAGGCCTGCTCGAGGCCTTCTCGACGTCCTGTGAGTGCTGCAACGGCCGCGGCGTGATCCTCACCTTCGACCCCGATACCGACGCCCCCGCGCCGCACCACATGCACGCTCCCATCCGCGGCAACGGCAGCGGCAACGGAGCCCGGGCGGTGGCCTCGGCCACCCTGGCCAGCTCAGCCACTCCCGCCCCTGCCACTCCCGCCCCGGGCAGTTCGGCTCCGGCCAGCCCCGCCTCGGTCGCCGCTCGCGTGTCCCCGTCCGACGCCACCCAGCCCGACGTGCTCTACCCCGGCAGCGCGTCCCAACCAGCCGTCCAGGCTCCAGCCGTCCAGGCTCCAGCCGTCCAGGCCCCGGACACCCAGGCCCCAGCCGCCCGGCGCGGCAACGGCCGTCACCGCCGTGGCCAGTCCGCCAGCGCCCAGTCCGCCAGCGCGAAGCCGGACAACGGCCAGCTCACCAGCGCCCAGCACGCGAGCACCCAGTCGGCCAGCATGTCGCCAGACAGCAGCCAGCCGGAAACCGGGCAGCCGGAAACCGGGCGGCCAGGCAGCGGGCAGCCAGAAACCGGGCAGCCAGAAACCGGGCAGCCAGGCAACGGGCAGCCAGGCAACGGGCCGCCAGAGGGTGGGTCGGCTGAGCCAGGTCGTTCCAGCAGCAGCAGCAGCAGCGGTCGTCGTCGCCGTCGCAAGCCCGCCGCCACGGCCGCCTCCACCTCAGCCGCAGCGTCCACCGCCACGGCCTCGGCAGCCTCTCCAGCCTCTCCAGCGGGCGCTGTCACCACGGTCTCGGAATCCCCGCAGGCCCAGAACGGCGCCGCCTGACAAAGGGCGCTGCGGTCATTCCCCGGTGGGAGGCGGGTACCTATGGGTGCCCCGATGCGCGAGCGCGCTGTGGTACCCCATATCGGGGAGGATTCTGGCTTGGGGGAGTTTTTTGTGCATCCCGGTACACAAAAAACTCCCGCAAGCCAAAATACTCCCAGGTAAACCCGGTCAGCTGGAATTCATGAGCGAGCAGGTGCGGATGAGGCTGACGGGCCCCGCCAGCCTGCACGCGCAGCGCCCGGCGGCCGGTCCGGACTCCGCAGCGGATCCGCAAATCCCCGTACACCCAATCCACCGCCAAGCCCGAACCCACCACGGAACTCGCGGGTGGTCGGGCAGGGACGGACTCTGGTGGGATGGCCGGAACGGGTGCGGCGGGCGGGTCAGGGATCGCGGCGCTGCTGAGCGGCCGCACCGAGCCCCAAGCCCCGAAGCCGGCCGGCCGCACAGAGCCCGAAGCCCGAAGCCCCGTGCCCCCGCGGACATCCATCCCCGTGCCCAGGGAAGAGCCGAACGACTCAGGTTCGTGGACAGGCTGAGGTCTGGTAGCCTTAGCGGTCGGGAGTCGCCGCTGCGCGGGACCCCGTGAGCAAGCTCAAGCGAGTCCAAGCGAGCCCGCCGTGGTGACACCGGTATGCCGGGGGCACGCAAGGAAAGCGCAAGGAAAGAGAGAGTCTCGGGTGTACGCGATTGTGCGCTGCGGCGGCAGGCAGGAAAAGGTCGCGCTTGATGATGTCCTCACCGTCGATAAGCTTCCCGGTGAGCATGGCTCAAGCGTTACGCTGCCGGCTCTGCTTGTCGTGGATGGTGAGCGGGTCATCAGCGACCCCGCCGAGGTCGGCCGGTATCTAGTCACGGCGGACATCGTCGGTGACGCGGCTGGCCCCAAGATCAACATGATCCATTACCGGAACAAGACCGGCTACCGGCGCCGCCTCGGCCACCGGCAGCACCATACCCTGGTGAAGATCACCCACATCGGCACCGAAGACCTGTCGAAGGCCAAGTCGGACACCAAGCCGAAGGCGCGGGCCAAGGCTAAGGCGGAGGAGGACTGAGATGGCACACAAGAAGGGCGCGTCATCCAGCCGCAACGGTCGCGACTCGAACGCCCAGTTCCTCGGCGTCAAGCGTTACGGCGGTCAGCAGGTGAACGCGGGCGAGATCATCGTCCGCCAGCGCGGGACGCACTTCCACCCGGGCAACGGAGTCGGCCGGGGTAGCGACGACACGCTGTTCGCGCTGGTCGAGGGCAAGGTTGAGTTCGGCAGGCGCCGCGGCCGCCGGGCTGTGAGCGTCGTTCCCCCGGCGTAGGTCCGCCGAGGCTGCACGTCAGGAAACCTCGAAGCGTCAGGAAACCTAGAAGGCGGGCCCGGGCAACCCGGCCCGCCTTTTACGTGCAAACAGTTACGTGCAAACATTACATGCGAACAGGGAGATGGCATTGTGGCGGAGTTCGCCGACCGGGTCACGCTGCAGGTGCAGGCCGGCCACGGCGGGAACGGCTGCGCCTCGATTCACCGCGAGAAGTTCAAGCCGCTCGGCGGCCCGGACGGGGGTAACGGCGGTCACGGCGGGGACGTGATCCTGGAGGTGGACGCGAGCTCGGCGACGCTGCTCGACTTCCACCGCCGTCCGGTCCGCCGGGCCGGTAACGGCAAGCAGGGCGAGGGTTCGAACCGGACCGGAGCCAACGGCCCCGACCTGATCATCGCGGTGCCGAACGGGACCGAGGTGAAGACCGCGGACGGGGAGGTGCTCGCCGATCTCGTCGGCACCGGCGCCAGGTTCGTGGCCGCGGCAGGCGGCCGCGGCGGGCTGGGTAACGCCGCTCTGGCGAGCCCGCGCCGCAAGGCGCCTGGGTTCGCTCTCAAGGGCGAGCCTGGCGTGCAGCGTGATCTCATCCTGGAGCTGAAGACGGTGGCCGACGTGGGGCTGGTCGGCTTCCCCAACGCCGGGAAGTCATCGATCATCGCGGCGATGTCCGCGGCCCGGCCGAAGATCGCCGACTACCCGTTTACCACCTTGATCCCGAACCTCGGCGTGGTGGAAGCCGGCGACGTCCAGTTCGTCGTGGCTGATGTGCCCGGGCTGATCCCGGGCGCCAGCCAGGGTAAGGGCCTGGGACACGACTTCCTGCGGCACGTCGAACGCTGCTCCACCCTGGTCCACGTGCTCGACTGCGCCGCCGAAGCCGCCGAACTGCCCGGCCGTAATCCGGTCGCGGATCTAGCGGCGCTCGAGGAGGAACTAGCCGCCTACGGCGATGCCACCGGAGCGGAGCTGGTCGGGCGGCCGCGGCTCATCGCGCTGAACAAGATCGACGTGCCCGCGGCCCGCGAGCAGGCTGAGCAGGTCAAGCCCGAGTTCGAGGCCCGCGGCTATCAGGTCTTCGAGATCTCCGCCGCGACCGGCGAGGGCCTGCGCCAGTTGGGCTTCGCCATGGCCGCCCTGGTCGCCGCTGACCGGGCCGCTCGTCCCGCCGAGCAGCCCGCCGAACGGGTCAGGGTGCCCGTGAAGGCCGCCGACGATTCAGGCTTCGAGGTGGTCAAGCTGGGGGAGAGCTTCCTCATCCATGGCGAGAAGCCGCGGCGGTGGGTCATACAGACCGACTTCAGCAACGACGAGGCGATCGGCTACCTGGCGGACCGGCTGGCCCGGCTGGGCGTGGAAGAGGCGCTAGCCGAGGCGGGCGCCGAGGCGGGCGCCGAGGTCCTGATCGGCGATCCGGACGATCTGGACGACGCCGTGGTGTTCGACTGGGACCCGGCCGCTCCGATGGCCGGCGGGCCAGGCGGTCACGGCGGGCACAGCAGCTACCGCTCCAAGGGCGGCAAGCAGCACCTCGGCCCGCGCGGGACCGACTCCCGCCTCACCCCATGACCCCAGCCTCCCGGGCGGAGCACCCAGCCTCCCGGGCGAAGACCCCGGCCGCCCGGGCGGATATCGACGGCGCGGTCCGGGTCGTGGTCAAGGTGGGCTCCTCGTCCCTGACCACCACGGACGGGGAGATCGCCGGCGAGGTGATCGAGGCGCTGGCCGCCGCTCTGGCCACTCGCGTCCAGGCCGGCACGCAGCTCGTGCTGGTCTCGTCCGGGGCGATCGCGTCTGGCCTGGCGCCGCTCGGGCTGTCCCGGCGGCCCAGCGACCTGGCCACCCAGCAGGCCGCGGCCAGCGTCGGCCAGGGGCTTCTCATCGCCAGGTACACGGCCGCCTTCGCCCGGCACGGTATCCGGACCGGCCAGGTGCTGCTGTCCGCCGATGACCTGATGCGCCGTACGCGCTACCGCAATGCGCAGCGCACCCTGGACCGGCTGCTCGAGCTCGGCGTGCTGCCCGTGGTCAACGAGAACGACACGGTGGCCACCGACGAGATCAGGTTCGGTGACAACGACCGCCTCGCCGCCCTGGTCGCGCACGTCACGCGGGCCACGGCGCTCATCCTGCTCTCCGACGTCGACGGCCTGTACGACGGGGACCCGCGGCGCGGCGCGGCGCAGCGGATCACGGAGGTGCGCGACCAAGCTGACCTGGACGGCATCCGGCTGGGCCGGGGAGGAAAGGCCGGCCAGGGCAGCCAGAACGGTCAAGCGATGGGCATCGGCGGCATGGCGACCAAGGTGGAGGCCGCGATGATCGCCTCGGCGGCCGGCATCCCGACGGTGGTCACGGACACGGCGAGCGCGCCCGCCGCCCTGGCCGGGGACGCGGTGGGCACCTACTTCGCCGCCCACGGCCGCAGGCTCGCCACCCGGCTGCTCTGGCTGAAGCACGCGGCGGTGGCCCGCGGCAGCCTGACTATCGACACCGGTGCGGTCGAGGCCGTGGTCAAACGCCGGGCCAGCCTGCTTCCGGCCGGCATCACCGGCGTCGAAGGCACCTTCGACGCCGGTGACCCGGTCAACCTCAGCGACTCCCGCGGCACCGTCGTCGCGCGCGGCCTGGTCAACTACGACGCGGCCGAGATTCCCGGCCTGATGGGCCGGTCCACCCGGTGGCTGGCGAGCAAGCTAGGCCCGGAGTACGAACGCGAGGTCGTGCACCGCGACGACCTCGTCATCCTTTAGTTGTCGTCGCTGCTGCTGCCGCTGCTACCGCCGCCGCGGTTGGAGAACCGGTCGAACAGCCCCCCGGCGGCGTTGGCCATGGTCCCGGCCGCACCGCGGACCATGCCGATGAGCGGGTCCTCCGAGCGGTTCCAGGACTCCTGGTACGCCCTGGCGGCACTGCGGACTTCCTCGCCCACCGACGCGTTGCGGTCGGTGTCACGGCGCGGGTAGTCGCCCGCCAGGATACGGTCGTACTCGCCGCTGGCCACCCACTGGTCGAGCGCGGCGAACCGAACCACGGCGAACGGGTGCGTGTTGCCCTGCAGCTGGAGCAGCTTGAGGATGCTGTCCCGCAGGTCGGGCGCCGCGTCGTACTCGTGGGCCTGGTCATGGAAGGCATCGGCGTTCATCTCCGCCAGCCGCGACCCGCCGGCCAGCTTCATCAGCACCCGCCGGGACGCGTCCACGTCCTGGCCGGCCAGCAGCCCGGCCCGGTCGCAGGACAGCTCGGACTTGCGGTACCACTCCTCCAGGCCCCAGATGATGGCCCGGAGCCCGAGGTAGCCGATCGGCATCCAGGCGATCCGCTGGGCCAGCAGGATCAGGTTGTACAGCATGGTTCGGTACACGCTGTGCCCGGACAGAACGTGCCCGAGTTCGTGCCCGATGACCGCCCGCAGCTCCTCGGCGTCGAGCAGGTCGACCAGGCCCGAGTTGAGCACGATGAACGGAGAGTTGGTGCCGAGCGCCATCGCGTTCACCAGCGGTGTCTGCGTGATGAACAGCTCGGGTACCTTTTCCATGTCCAGCACGTAGGCGCCGTCGCGCAGCATCTCGTGGAGGTGCGGGAACTGCCGCTCGGATACCTTTACTCCGCTGGCGAGGAAATTAAGCCGCATGGCCCGCTCGTTGAACAGGCCGTTGAGCAGCTTAAGCAGGGTGTCGAAGCCGGTGAGCTTACGCAGCGCCACCAGCGCCGAACGGTCGGCGGGATGCTCGTATGCGCGGGACGAGATGCCGGTGAGCCGGACTCGGGCGCGATCTGGCACTGAAGTCATAT
>JBEKKH010000481.1:0-6243 GCA_050010815.1 Streptosporangiaceae bacterium
AGCACGAACGTGCCGACGTTGGCCACGCCGGCGACCGCGTCGATGTAGAGCACGCGCTTGGCGCCGTGCAGGTGCAGCCAGCCCGAGGAGTGGTAGCCGAACTTGGTGGCCAGCGTCAGGACCACGATGACCATGGCCGAGACGATCCAGAACGGCAGGGTCTCACGCAGCAGGTTCGGCCGGCCCTTCCGCTTCCACGCCCAGCGGCTGAGCAGGTAGCTCACCACGGCGCCGCCGAACCAGGCGATCAAGGTAGCCCAGGTGGCGGTCAGCCCCAGCGGTCCGGCGCAGATGGAGAGCACCACCTCGGTCGTGGTGAAGGCCGCGAAGGCCGCCACCGCGAAGCGGCCGAAGTTGACGCCGAGCTTGCTCCGGGCCTTGCTGGCCAGGGTGCTGCCGAGCCGATTGGTTACCAGAGCCATGGATGTCCTAGGTGAGCGAGCCGATTGATCACGAAACGCATTCAGAGCACGTTACCGCCCCCGTGCGGCCGGCCACGCAACGCCAAGGAAAGTCACACCAACCTCACAGACGGACACGGTAGGAGCCGGAGAATGAGAATCCTGGTCTTGGGCGGGGACGGGTACCTCGGGTGGCCCACGGCGCTGCACCTGTCGGAGGCGGGTCATGACGTGGCCGTGGCCGACAACTTCATCCGCCGGCACTACGACAACGAGCTCGGCGTCGAGTCGCTGGTGCCGATCGAGCCGCTGCAGACGCGGATCGCGGTCTGGCGGGAGCTGACCGGCGCCACGATCGGCATGTACGTCGGCGACCTGACCGACCCGATCTTCACGTACCGCATCGTCAGGGACTTCGAGCCCGAGGCCGTGGTCCACTTCGCCGAGCAGCGGTCGGCGCCGTACTCGATGATCGACCGGGCGCACGCGGTCTACACCCAGCAGAACAACGTGGTGGGCAACCTCAACCTGCTGTTCGCGATCGCCGAGATCGACCCGGACATCCACCTGGTCAAGCTGGGCACGATGGGCGAGTACGGCACGCCGAACATTGACATCGAAGAGGGCTGGCTGGATCTGGAGCACAACGGCCGGATCGACCGGGTGCTGTACCCCAAGCGGCCGGGCTCGTTCTACCACCTGTCCAAGGTGCACGACAGCCACAACATCGAGTTCGCCTGCCGGACCTGGGACCTGCGGGCCACCGACCTGAACCAGGGCGTGGTCTACGGGCAGTCCACGCCGGAAACGGCCCGGGACGAGCGGCTGGCGACCAGGTTCGACTACGACGCGGTGTTCGGCACGGTGCTGAACCGGTTCACCATCCAGTCGGTCATCGGCCACCCGCTGACGGTGTATGGCTCGGGCCACCAGACCCGCGGCATCATCGACATCAGGGACACGGTCCGCTGTATCGAGCTGGCGTGCGAGAACCCGGCCAACCGCGGTGAGTTCCGGGTGTACAACCAGATGACCGAGACCATGTCGGTGGCCCAGATCGCCGAGACGGTCAGGGCGGCCAGCCCGGAAGACGTCACGATCGAGCACCTGGATAACCCGCGGGTCGAGGCGCCCGAGCACTATTACAACGTCAAGCACACCAAGCTGATGGATCTCGGTCTCGAGCCACACCTGCTGTCCGACACGCTGATCGAGTCGCTGTTCGAGATCACCAAGCGGTACGCCCACCGGGTCCGCACCGAGGCGCTGCTGCCCACGGTGAAGTGGCGCAAGCCGACTGCCGGGTAACGACCGGGCGGCGGAGTGAAACCACGGCTCGTTCGGCCAAAATTTTCCGAACGGGCCGTGGTGCGTCCGCAACCATCAGCCAGCCAGCCGGGCGGCCCGGGCGTTGAGGTACCGCTGGAGCGGCAGGCTGGTCGTCCGCCGGGCGGCCGCGTGGTAGGAGTCGCGGGCGGCCGACCGGTCGCCGGTCAGCTCGAGCAGGTGCGCGCGGGCCGCGTGCAGCCGGTGATCTCCGCCGATTCGCTCGTCCGCGGCCAGGCCGGCCAGCAGGTCGAGCCCGGCCGACGGCTCGCTCGCCATGGCGACCGCGACCGCGTGGTTGAGCGCCACCACGGGATTGTCCTCCAGCCGCATCAGCAGTTCGTACAGCGCCACGATCTGCGGCCAGTCGGTCTGCTCCGCACTCGGCGCCTCGTCGTGGATCGCCGCGATGGCCGCCTGCAGCTGGTAGGGCCCGACGGCCCCGCGCGGTAGCGCGGCGGTGACCAGGGCCACCCCCTCCGCGATGAAGGCGGCGTTCCACTGGCGGCGGTCCTGTTCGGCCATCGGGATCGGCTCGCCGAACAGACCGGTGCGGGCTGGCCGCCGGGCGTCGGTGAGCAGCATGAGCGCGAGCAGCCCGGTCACCTCGCCGTCGGCGGGCAGTTGCCGGTGCACCATCCGGGCCAGCCGGATCGCTTCCGCGGTGAGCTCGGGACGCTGCAACTGCGGCCCCGAGGTGCTCGCGTAGCCCTCGTTGAAGATCAGGTAGAGGACATGCAGCGCGGCGGCGAGCCGCTGGTCCCGGACGACCGGCGGCGGCAGGCCGAACGGAAGGCGGCTGCCGGAGATCTGCTGCTTGGCGCGGGTGATGCGCCTGGTCATGGTGGCCTCGGGCACCAGGAAGGCCCGGGCGATCGCTCTGGTGGACAAGCCGCCGACGGCGCGCAGCGTCAGCGCGATCTGGGCGGCGGGCGACAGGGCGGGATGACAGCACATCAGCAGCAAGATGAGCGAGTCGTCGCTGGGCTCGGCCAGGTCGGCGGCTTCCGGGGCCGGGGTTAGCCACGCCTGCGGAAACGTCCACCCCGCGACGGTGTTCTCGCGCCGCTGCCTGGCCTGCTCGCTGCGCAGCAAGTTGATGAGCTTGCGCGAGGCGACCGTGATCAGCCAGCCGCGCGGGTTGACTGGGAGCCCGTCCCTGGGCCACTGCCCGGCGGCGGCGATGAGGGCCTCCTGCACCGCATCCTCAGCGGTGTCGAAGTGCCCGTAACGGCGCACCACCGCGCCGAGGACCTGCGGTGCCAGCTGGCGCAGCAGGTCCTCGGACTCGGGGTCGCCGGGGTCGCCGGGGTGAGAGATTTAGAGCTCCAGCTCGTGCCGGGAATCGGCGATCGGCCGGACGTCCACCGTGCCTTGGTAGTCGGCGCCATAGGGGCCAGGGCATCCGGTCAGCCGGACCGCGATCGCGGTGGCCCGGTCGAAGCTCTCGCACTCCACGATCCAGTAACCCGCGAGAACCTCCTGGGTTTCCGGATACGGCCCGTCGGTGATGACCGGGACACCTTGCTTCAGCGTGATCCGCCGCGCATGCACGGGCGCGGTCAGACCGCGGGTGTCCACTAGTTCCCCGGACTCGGCCAGGTCGTGGTTGAACGACTCCATGAACTTCCCCATCGCGGCGAAGTCCGCCGCGGACCAGCTCGGCTGACCGTCGGGACCGTTCCCGGACATGGCGTCGTAGTCCTGCTGCGAGCCGGCCATCAGGATCATGTACTTCACGGGTTTCTCCTCTCAGCGGGCGCCGGCGGCGCCTGTCACTAGAGACGTCCGTGCCACTCACCGTATCCGGACATCGGTTCGCCGTAGGGTGGCCTGATGAGCAGTGACATCAGTAGGTCAACGTCGATCTGCGGCACCTGCGGTAACCACTTTCCCGGCCCGCGGCCTGAGGTCTGCGTGGTGTGCGCGGACGAGCGGCAGTGGCTGCCGCCGGGCGGCCAGCGGTGGACCACGCTGGCCGAGCTCGCCGCGGCCGGGCACGCCTGCGATGCACGGGAGGTCGAACCCGGGCTGACCGGGATCGGCGCGGACCCGCCGGTCGCCATCGGGCAGCGGTCGCTGCTAGTGCGCACGCCGGCCGGCAACGTGCTGTGGGATCCGTCGGGGTTCATCGACGACGCGGCGGTGGCGGCGGTCCGCGAGGCGGGCGGGCTGAGCTTCGTGACCGCCAGCCACCCGCACTTTTACGGCGCGATCGCGGAGTGGTCGCGCGAGTTCGGAGCCGAGATCCTGGTGCCGTCGGACGACGCCGGCTGGCTGCGGGCCGACGCCGGCCTGCCGGCGCGGACCTGGTCGGGCGCTTTGGCGGTGCTGCCCTCGGTGACGCTGGTGCAGTGCGGTGGCCACTTCCCCGGCAGCGCCGTGCTGCACTGGGCCGACGGCGCGGACGGCCGCGGCGTACTGCTCAGCGGGGACACGATCTTCGTGACGCCGGGCGAGGACCGGGTGAGTTTCGTCTGGTCCGCGCCGAACCGGCTGCCGTTGTCCGAGGCGGCCGTGCGGGGCGTGACCGACGCGGTCCGGCCGTACGCGTTCGACCGGGTGTACGGCGGCTGGTGGACGCCGGTGCTGCGGTCCGGCGCCTGGGAGACGGTGCAGCGCTCGGCGGCGCGGTACATCGAGCTGCTGCGGGGCCCGGCCTAGCGGCCCAACCGCTCAATAAGACCCAATTGCGGCGCAGGGTCCAGTTATCGGTGGGGAGTTCCCGGCGCAGCTCGTAGACGCCGGCCGTCATGCCCGTGCCCGAGGCGGCCTCGACCCGCCAGAACTCGAGCTCGGGCTGCCCTCGCTCGCCCGGCTCGGCCCGGGGATCGCGCCACCACTCCCGGTTGACGACCCAGTGCTCGAGGATCGCGCGGACGGTGTACAGCCGGCCGCGCCATACGAACCTGGTGGGCCTGCCGTCATTCGCGGCCCGGACCTGGACCGGCTCTCCATACACCTCGCCGATGTCCATAGTCGAATGTAAGTTCTCTCGAACAAGTATGCAAATAAACTTTTCCAGCTGACCTGGGGCGACCCAGAAATGTCAGTGCCCCTGGGCATAGTGGGATTAGTCCGGCCATCCCGAGGAGGCAAAATATGTGCTGGATGTGTGATCGTCCCGGCGCCACCGAGCGCGACTACCTGGACCACATGCGGCAGCTGGTCCGCACCTACGGCTGGGCCGTTCAGGGCGTGGAACGTGAGGGCATACACCCGCCCTGGGCCTACACCGTCGGGCTCACCGCTCACCGGCGGCCTGAGCTCGTCATCACCGGCATGGGCCTGACCCGGGCCACCGAGGTCCTCAACATCGTGGCCGGGCACGTGCTGCATGCGGACACTCCGGCGCCGGGGACCCAGGCCGCCCTGGCCGGCGGCCCGCTCGTGGAGGTCGTCCGGGTCACCGAGGCCTGGGCTCACCTGAACGTGGCCGTCGAGATCTACGGCCAGCGCCTTCAGGGCCTGCAGCTGGTGCACGCGGACAAGCGCGGGCGCTGGCCCTGGGACCGCGAATACCAGGGCGTGCGCGGCGGGCAGCCCGTCCTGGGCAGCCGGGAACCACCCGAACGCCGGATCCGGGTCGGGTGACCGCCAGGACGCCGGCGCGGCCGGGATCGCTAACGCGCCGGATCGGGTGAACGGGCGGGCCGGGGTTACTGGTTTTGCGAGTCCCGCGGGTCGCGGCCGTCCCAGCCGGGGGCGGGGAAGGACACCAGCAGGTCGCGAACCTCGGCGGCGATGCGCACGAGCACCTCTTCGTCGTCCTTGGCCGCGGCGGTGATCGCCTCGTCCATCCAGGCCGCGATCGGCTCCATGTGCTCGGCACGCAGGCCGCGGGTGGTGATCGCGGGGGTGCCGAGCCTGATGCCGGAGGGGTCGAACGGCTTGCGCTGGTCGAACGGCACCGTGTTGTAGTTCGTCTCGATGCCCGCCCGGTCCAGGGCCTTGGCGGCCGGCTTGCCGCCGATGCCCTTGCTGGTCAGGTCCAGCAGGATCAGGTGGTTGTCCGTCCCGCCCGAGATCAGGTCATAGCCGCGGGCCTGCAGCGCGTCGGCCAGCGCCTTGGCGTTGGCCACGATCTGATGGGCGTAGTCACGGAACCCGGGCTGGGCGGCCTCGTGCAGCGCCACCGCGATCGCGGCCGTGGTGTGGTTGTGCGGGCCGCCCTGCAGGCCGGGGAACACCGCCTTGTCCACGGCGGAGGCATGCTCGGCGGTGGACATGATCATCGCGCCGCGCGGGCCCCTGAGCGTCTTGTGCGTGGTCGTGGTGATCACCCCGGCGTGCCCCACGGGCGAGGGGTGCGCGCCGCCCGCGATCAGCCCGGAGATGTGCGCCACGTCGGCGACCAGGAGGGCGCCGGCCTCGGCGGCGATCGCGGCGAAGGCCGGGAAGTCGATGGTGCGCGGGATCGCGGTGCCGCCGCAGAAAATGATCTTGGGTCGTTCCTTGAGCGCCAGCTCACGCACCTCGTCCAGGTCGACCCGGCCGGTGTCCGGCCGGACCCCGT
>JBEKKH010000482.1:0-6237 GCA_050010815.1 Streptosporangiaceae bacterium
ACGATCCAGCGCCCGTAGCTGCGTCAGGGTGGTCTTGCTGGCGGTGGCGCTGGCCTCCAAGGTGGCGGCGAAGGCGGCGAACTCACCGGCCAAAGGCCCGCAGAAGCGGCCGTCAGCCATCACGACACCACCGCCGGGTCCAGCGCGACGCTGCGAAGATCGCCGGCCTGAAGCTTGGTGTAGATGAAAGTTGTGTCCGGACGGCGGTGGCCGAGCAGGTCACCGGTGCTCTTCAGCGTCTCACCGCTGCGCAGCAGGTGGACCGCCACCGAGTGGCGCAGGATATGAGCACCGCGGCGGCCGGTCACGATGCCCGCCTTGTCCAGCTGGCGTCCCAGCCAGGGGTTGATCTTGCTCCGTAGCGGGCCATGCGGCGGACGGCTGGAGCCGAAGACTTCCCGGTGCCGCGACGGGGAGCGTCCGGCCAGCAGGTAGTCCAGCACGGCCTCCCAGGCCGGGCAGTCAGCGGCAGTACGCGGCGTCGGCCGGTCTTCGGCGCGAAGATGACGATCTCGTCGTGCGCCCAGTCGATGTCGGCCAGCCGCAGCGCCCTGACCTCGCACCCGCGCAGGCCGTAGCTGACGATCAGCAGCAGCATGGCGTAGTTGCGCCGCCCGTTCGGCTCACGAACGTCGGCCACGCCGAGCAGGCGGCGCACTTGCTCCCAGGACAAGGCGCAGGGCACGTCGGCGAGCCGGTAGCGCCGGCGCGATGGCACCGCGCCCACCAGGTGCGCCTCGCCGTGCCCGGACAGATCCAGCCACCGGTAGAAGCCAGGCAACGCCGTGGCTAGATGGTTCCACGCCGTCCGCCCCAAGCCAGCCCCGCGCTGGCGGCTGAACGCGAGCAGGTCGTCCGCGCCCAGCGCCGCCAGCTCGGCCGGGCTCACCGCAGCGCCGCGGCTGACCAGGAAGTCGCGAAGGTAGCGCCGGTAGTTGGCTATCGTCGTTTCGGCGAGCCCGCGATCCTGACGCAGGAACCGGCAATAGCCCTCGATCAGCTGGCGGTAGGACGGCTCGTCCGCCGTGACCGGGGGGAAGGCGCCTTCCTCGCGCAGCATCACGAGCAGGTGCGCCAGGCCCCGGCGGGCCGGTTCTTCGCGTCGGCCCGCCGGGCGGCGGTAACAGCGACACCCCGGCAGATGACCGGGGAGGAAGTCCGCGACGACCCCCTCATCGCGAACCCGGTCGCTTCCCAGCTCTTCGTGCAGGTACCTGCCGAGGTGAACGACGGCGTGCCCGTAATCCCGGCACGTCCGCTCGGCATAGCCGCGCTCGCGCAGCCTCCGGATCAGCCGAATGGCCTCCGGTCCGAGCGGGCCTCCTCCCACCGCACGTCGAACAGCCCATTCCAGAACGCCTCGTGCATCGCCCACCTCCATGACTTGTGCTTGAGGTGAAGCGTCGCTGGGCGCAGAACTTATGTGAAGCGCTGGCGCACACCAGACCGTGAAGTCACCTATCAGCCGCCAGACTCCACATAAATCCCCGGGTCCACATAACACGGATTCTCCCGTGCCAAGCGCAGCACCGTGTCCGGTCGGATCAGCAGCTGGAACCGGCCGAGCACGTTCCGTGGGAGCCGGTGCAGCAGGGCGGCCAGGAACGCCCGGTCGGCCAGGGAGAACCGCGGCCGGGCCTTACCCAGCTGCCGCTCCAGGACCATGATCTGGTGGCGCAGCGCCAAGATCTCCACCTCCTTCGTCCCGGTCGCTCACCGGAAGAAGCCGCAGTAACGCGAACACGTTCGTCACACCCAGATAAGCCAGTCGAAACAGCACAGCCGATCATCATGCCGAAGCGAGCAGATCTCGGCAGGGCAACCAGCTAACGCGACCCCGCCGAAACCGAATAGCCCCTCCCACCTGGGCGGATGAGATTTTCGGCACAGGCAGGGCTCTCACCCGAGGTCGACCCGGAGCAATTACCAACGGACGGATTGGTCGTCCCCGAGGGCGCGAACACCAGGAACTGGCTGATCGGTAGCCCAGTCAGGGAACTCCATCTCTATCTGGTTGAAGGTCTGCGGCGAGCCCATATTGACCTCGAAGTACATGCCGGCTTGCTGGTCCGTGTCCGTGCTGAAGCGACTGCTGTTCGTGCCGCTGACCGCATTGGAGATAGCTGTCTGGGGGCCGTCGCCTGAGGGGGTGCTCGTACTGGCGATGAAACTTCCCTCGTTGAGCTGGGATTCACCTGAGACAGGGGCGTTACTTGAGCCGGGTGGGACCACCGGCGTGGTGACAGACGGCGTTATCGCTCCGGTGGACGGGTTGAGTCACAAGCCTGCGATCCTGCCAGCGGCGCGGCCACCTCAGCAGAATATTCGCAGGTCAGCCACCTATGCCCCGTTTGGAATCAAACACGCGCGCCCGGAACGGAGCGGGTCCAGGCCATTCATCAGGACTTGGTGTAAGTCTTGACTAAAGTAGAAACCGTTATTACTGTGCTTGAGGAGGGTTCCCTTTTGTTACTGGATCTAGCCGTGGCTACGATCCAACGGCGCTGCCTAGCTTGGCCATACCGCCATTCCCCGAGCCGCGCCACCGACGATATGACCATCAATTCCGCTGGCGTATCACCCGTCGAGGGCCAGATACTTACAAAGTTACATAGGTAGTGGAGCTTCAATGAGGAGATTGTTCCGCTCGACAGTCCTGACGGTCCTGGTTTCGCTCGGGGCCGTATGCGCGCTGGGCCTGGCCCAGCTGCCGGCGTTCGCGGCCGGGTCGCCGCCGCCAACGCCGGATGGCGAGGACTCGTCCGCCAGCGCCAACTCGTCGATCACCATCACCTGGGATCCGACCCCCGGTGCGACCAGCTACGACATCTACCTGAGCACGACATCGGGCGGTGAGGGGAACACGCCGTACGCGTCGACGACCAGCACCAGCTACACCCTCACGAACCTCAGCAGCACGCCGATCTACTTCTTCGAGGTCAGCGCGGTCAACTCGGCCGGCGAGTCGGGCCGCACGGCGGAGGACGCCTCGAAGACCCCGCCCCCGATAGGGACCGGCGGCAACACGCCAGGCGTAGCCTCCGGCAACTCACTGGTCTTCTACGGCGAGAACGCGCTGCTCAGCGGGTTCGACTGGTTCCAGGCGCTAACCGGCTGGTTCCCCCAGGTGCTCGGCTCCGGGGGGGCACTGTCTCCGAATGGCCAGGTCGTCGACATGGCCTACGCGAACGAGGGCGCCATGACGTTCAACGACGTCATCGTGCCGACCAGCGGCCTGTACACGGTTGACTGGCGCTACGCCTACGCGTCCGGGCTCTTCCCTGGTGTCAACAACCGGCAGATGGGGCTTGAGGTCAACGGCACCGTCATCACCACCACCGAGCGCTTCCCGATCACCGGCAGCTTCAATACCTACCAGGATTCGTCCCTCCAGGTGCACCTGAACGCCGGCAAGAACTCCATCAGCTTGCTGGCCGTCTCCGACCACGGGGCTTCCCGGGTCGATACGATGACGGTCACCCCGGCGACCGCCTCCGCGCCGAGTGCCCCGACCAACCTGACCGCGACCTCGGGGAACGGGACGGTCACGCTGAACTGGACGGGCAGCAAGAGCGGCAGCCCGACGTCGTACGGTATCTACCGTGGCAGCATGTCGGACGGCGAGGCCACCACGCCGGTCGGCAGCACGAACGGCACGACCACAACGTTCACCGACGCCGGCCTGAAGAACAACACGACGTACTTCTACGTGGTCGCCGCGAACAATGCCGTGGGCGTGTCACCCGACTCGAACGAACTCCAGGAGACGCCTGGCGTCACCGTCAGTAGCGGGACGAACCTCGCCCTCAACCAGCCCGCATACGCGTCGTCGACGCAGGGCGCCGGCTACCCGGCCTCGGCCGCGGCGGACGACAACTTCAACACACGCTGGTCCAGCGCGTCTTCCGACCCGCAGTGGCTGGCGGTCGACCTCGGGGCGACGCACACGATCAGCCAGGTCGTGCTGTACTGGGAATCGGCCTATGCCAAGGCATTCCAGATCCAGACCTCGAACGACGGCACGACCTGGACGACGATCTACTCCACAACGACCGGCACCGGCGGCACGCAGACTCTCGCGGTCAACGGCACCGGTCGATATATCCGGATGTACGGCACAGTGCGGGCCACCGGGTACGGGTACTCGCTGTGGGAGTTCCAGGTCTTCGGCACCTGACTGCGCGAAGGGGACGGGGTAGCACCTGTCCCCTTCGCCGTTCCCTTGGCCGCGCCGGGAGAACGGGCCAGCGGCGCGAGGGCGCTCGCAATGCCTGTGGGTAGGCTCAGGGCTCTCTGTCTTCTTCCGGCGGGCCACCCGGTCCCAGTGCCGTCCTGGCAGTCCCCAGATGCTCGCGGAGCGTGTCGCGCCCGCCGCAGGGCCGCGATGCCGATCCGCGAGTATTTGCGATCATGTCCGCAGCCCGGTCCTCCACCAGCACGTCGAACGAGCACTTTCGGGAGTTGCTGGCATGGCTTGGCTGCTCATGGGATGCCGAGCGCGCCGGTCTGGGAGAGCCTGGCGGCGCGCACCGCCGGATACTGGCTGGGTGACCGTGGCGGGAATGCCGATGATCACGGCCGCGCCGCAAGCGTGCGCGTTCGCGAGCCTTTCGGCCTGGCACGGCTCCGGTCGGCCCCAGGGCCCTGCCAGATATATATCCCTGGGACACCGGAGGTCAGTCCGCCGGCCGGTGCCCGTGCCCCTGGCGCCGGCCCGACCGGCGCCCCGTGTCGGCACGGGCTGCTGGGAAGGGGCCGCCGCTGCGCCAGGCCTATCTCATGAGCTCATCCGCCCGGCCCGCGCGCCGGGCGCGCCTCGGGAGTGCCAGGCGCGCGTTCGAGACGATGGCCGTCGCGGCCTGATTGACAACAAGATCGTTCGTTGGGCATGTTTGCTCGTTGTTTGCTCGGATGCCGCGGTACGGGCCGACACTGCCCGGCATCAGGCGGCACCCGAACCGACCGAGTCGCGTACAGAACAATACTAACCGGCATCGAGAGCACTGATCTGACAGCAGAGCAGCGGGCTCTTAATCCGCGGGTTGGGGGTTCAAGTCCCTCGCGATGCACCCGTTCTGACCTGGTGTTATGCCTGTTTGGGGTTCCCTCTTGAAGGCCGTTTTGGGGCCTTGTTTGCTCGTCAGTCCGGACCTAATCGCACGGCCCGGTTGGCGCGCCCCATGAGGCCCCTACCGATGGTTATACACAGCGTGACATCGTCCAGAAGGCGTAGCTTGAGGGCTCGCAGGGCGGCTGGACCGCAACCGCTGACTGCAGCTCAGGCAGGCAGGCTGGGCGCCGCGATCGAATCCCGGGATGCGACGTTAGTGACCGCTCGCTCAGCAGGGTCAGAGCGTCTGCTCGCGGGAGCGTTACGCCTGGATCGCCTGCAAGGTAAGCGACTGCGGCGGCTGGGCCGTCAGCATGAGCAGTTCGGTGAGGGCCTCAAGGTCGCCGCTGAGCGTCCCGATTCGCCGCACCACCCGGTCGTTGGTCATCACGACCATGTACTGAACGACTGAAACGGAAAAATAGGTCACCGGTCCCCCCTGGCCATCCAGCATGCGTGCGAGCTGGAGGAACGAGCCCAGCGTCAGCTTCTGGCCGTCCGGCCCGGTCGCACCAGGGGCGAGGTAGCCGAACGCCTTCGGGTAGTTCCGGGTGACGATGGCCCGGTAGTAGCCGGTGACCACCGACACCACGGATCGCGTGGCGGCCGGTGATGTCGGGGCCGGCCGGACGCCGGCCGCGGCGGATGTGACCGCGGCCGGCGCCGACCGGGTGGGTGTGCGAGGGCGCTGGCGCGGCGACCGTACTGCCAGTGCACGCGGCGAGCGCCGCGATCAGGCAACTGGAAGCGATCGCCACGCCAGCCTCCTCATGTCATCATCCGCTCAGGATCTCGATGCCGTTGACCTGGGCGTTGTCCTTGACGGTGGTGAACTGGATGGTCAATGTCCCGTTGGCCGGGGCGACCGCGGTGAACTGCTCCACCACCGCCTTGTACTCTCCGCCGGCGGTGGCGAAGATGTCGAAGTTGGTCAGCACCTGCGTCCCGTCGATCAGGACGTTGAAGGTCCGCGAGCCCGCCGTCGTCCAGTACTCCTCGGCGAAGTGCAGCCGGATCGTGTAGCTGGTCCCGGCGGTGAACCCGGGGATCGCGTAGGTGAAGTTGCCGTACCGGTTGTGCTGGTAGACCGACTGCGGAGCCGGGTTGGTCACACCGGTCGTGCTGAT
>JBEKKH010000483.1:0-6232 GCA_050010815.1 Streptosporangiaceae bacterium
TAAAATCTTCGATAGATGCACATGGTGTGCACACATCACATTGGACAGGAGAGTCCCACGTGTCTCGGAAGGTAATCGGATTCCTGGCCGGAGCAGGCGTCACACTCGCCGCACTTGTCGCATTCGCGCACGGCCCGTTTATCCTCGTGGCGATCGCAGGTGCCGCTGTCGCCACAGGACTTGCCTCCTACTATTCTGCTTCCGTCTACGCATATTAGTAACCGGTCGATCGAGGGGACCTCGAAACTATCCCGTCCTCCCGATAGATGCCGATGGTCTTGCCGGGCAAGATCACTGCTCAAGGGTGGGCGCTTGCGCCCATCGCCATGACGCGCAGGGAGCGCCCTTGACTGTGATCTTGCCCGGCGAGAGGATGCCCGGCACGGAGGACGGACCAGGCTCGGTCTTTGCAGGCGTGGCCATCGGCGCAACGTTATGGCGGGTACCGCCGACCTGCGGGTGCGGGCCTGCTGAGCTGGCGGCGGCGGCGCGCACGTCAGGGCTACCGCCCGAGAGGGCGCGACATGGTCGCCGCCCCGGAGTCGGCCAGCTGGCCCGCCGCTTTCCCCGTCCTTGGTCCTGGCGGTGGTGCCGTCTCGATCACGCATCCCCGCTCAATGACTTCGCGTCTCCTGCTCGCGTCCGGGCAACCGGTCCGGCGCTTGGCGTGCCGGAGGCGTCAAGGATCAACTGAGGCCGATCCGTCAAGAATCAAATGAGGTTAGGCACTGGATTGGCTGCGCGGGCACGGAGCCTGAGCGCCAGGTCGGCGAGGCTATTGATGATGGCGCCTGGGCCGGCGGCTGTGAGGCGTTCCCGTTTGTCAGGTTCGTTGGCGTAGCCGAGGCTCTGGACGTTGGCGAGGTGGGCTCCCTGACTATCGGTTACGGAGTCGCCGACGAGAGTGCATTCGCCCGGCTGGGCGCTAAGGGCAACGACTGCCAGGGTGATCAGGTGCGGGCTGGGCTTGAGAAGAGCAGGGTCATGGTCTGTCCGCGCGACCACGAGGTTAATCCGGTCGTCCAAGCCGTGCCGGCCGAGGTAGGAGTGGACGGCGCGGGCCGAGTTGTTGCTGACCACGGCGACGGAGCGGCCTGAGTTCTGGCACGCGGTCACTACTTCGTGGACGTAGGGCGTGGGTGCCGCCGTAGCGACTGCGGCCAGCTCCAGGTCGGTCATCTCGGCCTCGACCCGAGCGGCCAGGTCCTCGCTGATAGTGGCCGCGTAGGCGAACACCGCGAACGGGTCGACGGTGCTCGCGATGTCGTCGGGCATCTGGGCATGGTCCCCGAAGACCTTGCGGAGCCGGTCAGCGACAGTGGCCGCGAGCAGGCCTGCGAAGATCGAGCAGATCGGCCCGTCGAAGTCCAGGAATAGGTGGCGAGTCCGGGCCAGGATGGCGTCGAGGTCGTTGGCCGCTGAGTTGGGACTGTTCATGTGGGGAACTCGTAGCTGAGGTTGTCCCACATGGCGGTGAACCATGAGCGGGCTTGCTCAACATAGGGCGGGTCTGCGGGGTGGCCGCTGTGGACGGAGTGGTGGAACACCACGGCGTCTTTTCCCATCAGGTCGTAGATCTCGCGCGGGCCGCTGGGCAGCGAGATGGACTGCTTGATGATCGGGTAGAAGCCGAAGAACACTTCTTCCTCGTTGAGGATGTAGAGCTTGAACATCGGCGAGCAGGAATGGGCGCGGATCTGCGCGTCGGCTTGCTGGACGAGGCTGAGGCGGGTCAGTTCGTTCACGGTGTCGAGGATGGCGTGGGCGTGGCGGGTGGTCAGCCGGTGGGAGCGGGCGCGGTGTTCCGGGTCGTCGGTGAGGTCGTCGGCGCGGCAGGGCAGGGTCATGGGGCGGCTGGTGTCGGGCAGCAGCATCCGTATGGTCAGGGTGGCGGGTTTGATCTGGCCGATGCGGATCTTGTCGAGGGGTTCCTGGATCGCGCCGTGGAGGGTTTCGCCGGAGAATCCGGCGAAGTCGATGGTGACGTGCTCGCGGGCGAAGGCCTGTTCTATGAAGGGGCGCAGGCCGACCGAGGGCGCGGCGAAGACCGGCGGTCCCGGCCGCAGGCTGATCAACGGCGAGCGCGGCGGCTACCTTGGCTACGCGATGTGGCGCCGCTACCTGAGACTGGCCCACGGCTACACCGCAGCTCACGAGGACGGCATCGTCAGCTACACCGCCCACGAGCTGAGGCACGTATGCGCCAGCCTCCTGATCGCCTCGGGCGCCACCGATGCAAGTCACTAACCAAATGGGCGACAGCAAGATCGAGACCACGAAAAATATCTACGGTCATCTGTTCGCCCAGGACCGTTCGTTCATCCTCCAGGCCATGAACCAGGCCGTCAGCCGCCTCTACGTCCAGGACGACACCGAAGGCCAAGCCGCCTAGAGCAGCGAAGAAACCCCCGGACTCCCGAGGGTCTCGCGCAATCGGCTCTGGCCCTACAACCCGTAGGGCCAGAAACCAAGGCCTCTAGGGCCACCGCAACCAAAATGCCAGTTCGAAAACTAGTGGGCCGTACAAGATTTGAACTTGTGACCTCTTCCGTGTCAGGGAATTCTAGAGTGGCTCCGGGTATCTGCCACCGTCGAGCTTAGTCGGACGGGGAGCCCTTGACCTGGGTGAACATTCTGGTTGGGTCGGATTGAGTCCGGGGACGGCTGGTGGCGTTGGCTCTCGTTTCTGGCTCTCACGGCCTCTAGGGCAGCTCGGAAGCGCCTTCGCCGAGCATGATCATTTTGGGGCTTTGGGGGTGCTAAATGCGGGCTTGATCTCTTCCTGGTGGGGCGATGAACCCGTGATAGCGGCGCCGTCGAACTGGCCGCTCATGCCTGTTGAGCGCGTTGCCTGTGCAGGCGCCTGTGCGCTAGCCTGCTCCTGGTTCGGCTAGCCCGGCTGTGGTTCCGGGACGCTGCCCGGCCTCAGTCCCCTTGCACCGTGCGGGATGCTGGTTTGCGGCTCGTCCCGGTTGCCTTGTCCGGGCTGTGTGCCGCCGGTGCCGCGGTCGCTACTTCTTCTGCTACCCCCCCGATCTTCGCCAGCCGGGCCAGGGCGGGCCGGGACACGACTTCCGCGATGTCGTGCAGTGCCACGATCAGTTCCTCGACGCCGTCTAGCGGGGTGTCGTCGCCTGCGTAGAGGAGGATCGCCCGGTAGTCCTCGGCTGAGACGGCCTGGCCGGGCAGATCGATCTGGCCGGAGTCTGCGAGGAACAGCGCGGGGATCGAGGTGTCGAGGGCCAGGGCGATTGCGGCCAGCTCCGCCGCCGTGAAGGCGCGCCGCCCGCGCTCGGCCTGGTGGACGGCCTGCCGGCTCCACGGTTTGCCGAGATACCGGCCCATCGCCTGGCCTAGCTGCGTGAGTGACATCTGCCGCGCCTCCCGAAGGCGCGCGATCTGCCCGCCGATGGCCGCTTCGACCTGCATGCCCACTCCTCTCGTCATCACCCAGGATGACACAGGAACTTCACGATTGACAAACGTCAGGCACTTGCCCTAATGTAATCTCATATCTTCCGCTGTCATCTTAAGCGATGACGCCATGACTGCGTGCCCGGCCAGGCACGCAGGAGACGATCATTCCCGCCCGGAACAATACGGAGGGCCAGCCGTGCAGTCCTTTCACATGGAATCCATCAGCGCGGGCGACTGCGCCGTCCTGCAGGTCGCAGGCGAGATCGACGTGTACACCGCCCCGGAGCTGCGCCAGTGCGTCATCGGCCTCATCGACGACGGCGCCCGCCATGTCATCGCGGACCTGCGCGGCGTAGATTTCCTCGACTCAACAGGCCTCGGCGCCCTGGTGGGCAGCCTCAAGCGGCTGCGCATGCGCGAGGGATCACTCAACCTCGTGACCAGCAGCGGCCGGATCCTGCAGATCTTCCGGATCACCGGGCTCACGCACGCCTTCGCACTCCACTCCTCGGTCCCCGACGCCATCACTGCCGACCACCACTGGCAGGTAACCATCGCCGGACAAGGAGACAGCGCCAGCGGATGGTGCCGGAAACACGGGCTCGCGTGAAAGCCGCCACGGGCAGCTCCGCGAACTCCGGCCTGAGCACACGCACGGCAAGAGCCCCTCCCGAGCAAGCGCACTCATCTGCGATGAGTTACGCCCGGGCGCCCGGCTGTGCGACTATTTGGCTGCCGGCGGGCAGGCGCGCATTGCTGTAAGAGGGCTGCACAGCCGGGTGCGCACGGATCGGCCACTTCGACGGCATGACGTTGCGTCGCTGGAAGCCGTGGCGAGCCCGTGCCCAGACCCGTCTCGCGCCCTGGGTCGGCGGATCGCCCCGCCCGCATATCGCTTGCAGCGTGAGGCTGCTGCGGGCGCAGTGGACGGTCAAGATCCTTCTGCCAGGGCCGCGAGTCGGTCCAGCGAGGCCTGCAGCCGGCTGGCGGTGGTGGCCTGGGCCCGCGGAAAGCGGCTTTTGTCGGTCAGCTCGGTCCAGTCGTAGGTGCAGGTGACCCGGGTCCGTGACGCGCTGGCCGGCTCCCATTCCCACCGCCATAGGTGCCCAGGCCGCTGCTGCCCCGGCTCGGCGGGCATCCAGGCGATCCGGCGGCCCTCCTCGAACTCGGTCACGTATTTCTCCCGGATGCTGCCCCGGGTGAGCGTCATCGTTAACACTCCACCTGCGCGGCGGCCGCGCTGCCCGGCCCGGCGCCCAGGCCAGGTTGTCGCTGCCGTCCCAGCGCGGCTGCTCATCCGGGTGGCGATCAGCTCGAAGACGGCAGCTTCCGCTACGGGAGCGCCAGCGGTGCTGACGACACTGACAATGCGCGGTCAGTACCGAAGATGACGCGCACCAAACCGACACGGCCGCCACCGGTGTTTACAGCTGGTTCATCATCGACCCCCAGAGCGGGACGTAATGCGCGGACGGTAAGCAACGCTGGTCTGCTGGAGCGCAGGTCAAGGAGGATTGGCCGGGTGCCCGATGCCTTAGGTTCTGCATGTGGGATAATCACACTATGAGCAGGGAGGTTGTTGTCACCCAAGCCGATCTTGGACGACGCATCGCAGATGCGCGGACAGAGGCTGGCATAACTCAGGCCGATCTGGCAGCCGGGATCGGTCTGGAGCGTACCGCGCTGGTCAGGGTTGAGTCCGGAGAGCGAAAGGTTTCCGCGACGGAACTGGTAACCATCGCAGGTGCCTTGGACAGGCCAGTCGACTGGTTCTTCATCGAGTCCCCGGTAGCGGTTGCCAGTCGACGGCGCGATCCAGTCGTAGGCGGGTTCTCCCGTGCCCTTGACCGTGCCCTGGAGCTAACGGCGCGAAACGTGGCCTTCCTTGAGGGTCGCAACCTGCTGTCGTCCGTTGAGCGACCCCCGGCACGCGAGGCACCGGACAGCTTCGAGAATGCCGAGCACCTTGCCCGAGATATACGCGCCGAAGCAGGGCGGATAGAGGGTCCGCTGCTGGACCTTCAGTCGGTTGCTGAGAGCCTGGGGCTGCTGGGGTTTTCCCTCGCGCTTGGCCCCGATGCTGGCGATGCCGCATACGTCGAGGTCGGCAAGCGTGGCGTAGCAGTCATTAACGGAACAACCGATCCGGGACGGCGGAGGTTCAGTCTCGCTCATGAGCTCGGTCACCATCTGACTGGCGATGCCTACGAGCCATCACCCAGGCTTGGGGCGTCCGATACCGAGCGCATGTTGAACGCGTTCGCTGCGTATCTTCTTATGCCACGGCCTTCTGTGCTGAGTGTCTGGGATGAATTCTCGGCTCAGTCGCCGCGGCTGGCCGCCATCGCAGTCGCCGTTCGATTCAGCGTGAGCTGGACTGCTGCATGCAACCAACTCAGAAACCTCGACCTTATCGACTCCAGGGAGCGTGAACGCCTCGTCGCGGACGACCTGCGGCGAGGGGAGATGTTCGAGCTCGGCGAGCGTTTCGCCATTGAGCTCGAGCCGCCGAGCGTGCCCCCGGCCTACGCCCGTGCAGTTGTGAGCGGTTACCGAAGAGGGCAGCTGACAGCAGCTAAAACGGTGGAACTGCTGCACCAGTCAGTGGGCGAAGCCGATCTTCCCGAACCGGATGCCATGTCGCTTGATGAACTTCGCGGCCAGTTCGATGTAGAACCGTGACTAGCCTAGTCTTCGACACCACGGCACTGAGCCATTTCGCCCGCGCTGGGCGTACGGACACGCTGCGGATGGTCGTCGCCGACGACGAGCCCATTCTCTTGGCGGAGGTAATGACGGAACTGGCCCAGGGCGT
>JBEKKH010000484.1:0-6435 GCA_050010815.1 Streptosporangiaceae bacterium
GGCCCGGCCCGCCGCGAGGGCGGCGGGGGTAGCCAGCCAGGCCGCCCGGGGAGGCGGGGCAGGCGGGGTGGGCGGGGCAGGCGGGGCAGGCTGGGTGGGCGGGGCAGGCTGGGTGGGCGGGAACACGCCGGTCCACAGGAGCTCGGCGACGTCCTCGAAGGTGCGGGTCAGAGCTAGGCGGGTAGCGTCCAGGCCGCGGAACCGGAGCGTGTCGGCGGTGATCTCGGTGATGGCGGACTCGATCGTGAGGTCCACGGCACCCGCCGGGCGTCGCGGTCGGCCGCGGCGGGCCATCGTCTCGACTTCGTCCGGGTCGAACAGGCTGCCCCGGCCGTCAGCGGCCTTGACCCGGCCGAGCACACCGCGGCTGACGTAGGCGTACAGCGTCGCCTGCTTGACCCCCAGCCGGTCCGCGGCCTGCACCGCCGTCATCGAGTAGGGCATCTCGCTCTCCTCCGGGTGGCTCGAAGCTGGCGGGCCGCACGCAGTACGGGTCGTTCGGCATAATTGATTTTAATCAATATTGACGATAATTGATGCTTTCGTCAATCTGGGGTCATGCCAACGATTCATTTTCTCGACGTGACCAACCGGGACGGAGTGCAGACCGCGCGGACGGGGCTGTCGAAGTTCGGCAAGGTCATGGTCAACTTTTACCTGGGGCGGCTGGGCGTGGCGCAGTCCGAGATAGGGTTCCCCTTCCTGTTCCACGAGGTGCCGTACGTCCGGGCCTGTGTGGCGCTGGGCGAGGCAGGGGCGTTCGGGGAGCTGCGGCTGTCCGGGTGGTGCCGCGCGGTGCCCGCCGACGTCGAAGCGGCGGTGGGGGTCGTGGCGGAGACGCGCCTGGGAGCAGCGCGCCTGCGGCACTACAACCTGTCGATCTCCACGTCTGACCAGATGATCGCGCACAAGTTCCGCGGCAAGCTGGACCGGTCGGCGATCATCACCGAGATGACGGCGGCCGTCGCGGCGGCGCGGGCGGCGCTGCGTCCCGCCGGAGGCGGGCAAGGCGAGCACAGCGCTGGAGGCGGGCAAGGCGAGCACAGCGCCGGAGGCGGGCAAGGCGAGCACAGCGCCGGAGGCGGGCAAGGCGAGTACAGCATCGGGGTCAACGCGGAGGACGGGTCGCGGACCGACGAGGGGTACCTGACCGAGTTCGCGCTGGCCGCCCGGGACGCGGGTGCGTCACGGGTACGGTACTGCGACACGATCGGCGGAGACTCCCCCGGCCGGATCAGGGAGCGATTCGCCAAGCTCGCCTCGGCCGTCGGCATCCCGGTCGAGACGCACTGCCACAACGACCTGGGCATGGCCGTGGCCAACTCGGTGTCCGGGGCGCTCGGCGACCTGGACGCCGGCCAGGACGCGTGGGTGAACACCTGCGTGAACGGCATCGGCGAGCGGGCCGGCAACGCGGACTTGCTGTCGTGCCTGCTGGCGTTCCAGCACGGGTTCGGCGTGGCTGGCGCGGTGACCATCGGTGATCCGGTCGACCTGTCCTGGGCCCGGCGGTTCGGGCTGTGGGCCGCCTACGCGTTCGGGCAGCCGCTGCCGCCAGCCTGGCCGGGGGTCGGCCGCAACGCGTTCGCGCACGAGTCCGGGATCCACGCGGACGGGGCGCTGAAGGACCGCAGCAACTACGAGCTGTACGACGACGCGACGCTCGGGCCGTTTCCCGCGGACTGGCACGCACAGCCGGGCCGGGTGGTGCTGACCGGAGAGTACGGCGGCAAGGCCGGGTTCAGGCACGTGCTTGACGGCCTCGGGATCGCGGTGCCCGCAGGCGACGAGGAGCTGGTGTTCTCGCTGGTCCAGCTCTGTGCGTCCGCGACAGGCAAGCCGCTGACCGACGACGAGCTGCGGCTGATCGCCGGGTACCCGAGGGAACTGGCGCTGCTGTTCCCCGGGCAGGCAGGCGAGGGCAGCTGAGCGTAGGGTGGGGTGCTGACGGCGGTCGCCACCCTCGGAGGAGGCTCTCACCATGCGGCACCTATCCGGCCTCACCCGCGGCGCGGTCAACGTGATTATGGCGGGATTCTTCGTCCTGGTGGGCGCGGGGGCCGCCGCTCAGGCCGGCCGCGGGAAGGTGGCGGACCTGCTCGTCGTGGTCGCTTTGTTGTGCGGCGCCGCCGGGGGCAGCATGCTGATGCTGGCGCGCAGGCGCGGGCAGGCGCACCGAGTTGATCGTTGAGTTAAGAAAGCTGGCGCCGCTGTTCCCCTGGTCTGACCCGCGGTTAGCCCGAGCCGGGCGATTACCGTCCAGCTAATCCTGGCTGAACTGCTCTTTCAGTGCGGCTTGGCGGATTTCGCGGTGGACGTTGCCGCTGGCCCAGCTTACGCTGGGTAGCAGTCTGCTGGCGGGCTTGCGTGTGCTGGATGACGAAGACCATGGCCAGCGTCAGCGCCGCGACCAGGGTCTGGAAAACCGTTTCCCACCGGCCGGGGAATCCCCGGCGAGGCTGATAAGGATCCATACCAGGTCCGCCGCCAGCACAAATAGGGCGATGAGGGGCCGCGAGGTCCACTGGTCGGCTCCGTAGAGCAGGCGGCTGCCGGCCGGCCGGGATCGGTCGGGCGACGGATCTGATTCTGACATACCACCCCTCGAACAAGCCGGGCAGGCTCGTTATGCCTGCAACCGATGGGTGCCTCATGATCACGAAGACTTTTAGCCCATTTTGGGGATAAAAGTCTTCGTGATCATCGAAAGGTCGGTTCTGGCGGGCACGCAGGAGGGGCCGTTCGGACGATAGGTTCTTGGTCTTGTGAAGGTCTTTATTTCCTGTGACATGGAGGGCGTGGCCGGGATCGTCGACTGGTCGCAGTGCCGGGCTCCCGGGGTCCCGTACGAAGAGGGGCGGCGGTTGCTGCTCGGCGAGGTCAACGCGGCCATCGAGGGCGCGCTGGCCGCCGGGGCCACCGAGATCATCTGCAACGACTCGCACGGGACGATGAACAACCTGGACCCGGCGGCGCTGGCCGGGCAGGCCAGCTACGTGTCCGGCCGGCACAAGCCGCTGTACATGATGCAGGGCCTGGAGGCCGGCGCCGACGTCGTGTTCATGGTGGGCTACCACGGGTCCGTCTCGGGCCAGAGCTCGGTGTTGTCGCACACCTACAATCCCGCAGTGATCTCCCGCGTCGAGCTGAACGGGGTGCCGGTCGGCGAGAGCGGGATCAACGCCCTGGTCGCGCTGGCCTGCCGCGCGCCGGTCGGGCTGATCACCGGGGACCAGCAGACCATCGCCGAGGCTGATTCCTACCTGCCCGACGCCGAACGGGTGGTAGTGAAGGAGTCCTTCACCCGGTTCGGGGCGTCCAACCTGCACCCCGAGGTCGCCCGGGCCATGATCGCGGACGGGGCGCGGCGGGCGGTCGAGCGGGCGGCCGCCGAGCCGTCACAGGTGTGGGAGATCGCGGCCTCGCCGGCTGCGCCGGCCGGGGTCTCCCCCGGTGCTGAGCTGGCGGTGCTCAGGCTGCCGGCCATCACGCTGCCGGCCAGGCTTGAGGTGCATACTCAGACTGCGGACATGGCCGAGGTGGCCTCGTGGGTGAAGGGCGCCGAACGGACGGGCGTTCGGACGGTGAGCATTAGCGGCGCGGACCCGCTGGAGATGTTCCGGTCGTTCGTGGGGCTGACCTACATCACCAGGGTGGCCGAGGGGCGCTTAGGTGGGTGATCCGGCGGCCGCGCCGGTGGCCTGGTCAGGGTCCCAGCGGGCCAGGGTCGCGTCCCAGTCGAGCGGAAGCGTCATCCCGCCGCTGGCCATTTCGGCCTCCCAGTCCTGCGCGGGCACCCGCCACAGCACCTCGAACTCGATGCCGCTTGGGTCCTTCGCGTACAGGGACTTCGACACGCGGTGGTCACTTTCTCCCACCAGGGCGCCGGCCGCGACGAGCTTGGCCCGCGTGTCGGCCAGGTCCGCGAGCGTGCCGACCTCCCAGGCCAGGTGGTAAAGGCCGGGACGTTCGGGGCGATCGGGGGCGTGACCGGTGCCGATCTCGAACAGGCCCAGGTCGTGGTCGTTGGCTGAGTCGGGCGCACGCAGGAACGCGGCCCGGCCGGGGATCTCCATCCGGACCTCGAAGCCGAGGGTGTTCCGGTAGAACTCGACGGTGCGCTCGAGACCGTGTACGTACAGGACAGCATGGTTCAGGCGGCGGACGGCCATCGGCGCTTCCTTCATCGGTGGGCTGTTTGGCTGCTTGGGCTGCTGTAAGTGCAATTCCCGGCACGCCGCTGTCATTCCCGCCGTCAGACCCTCCGCGTCAAAAGCGGATCTCGCGGAGTCAGCTCCTTCTCATGGCCGCGGCTTGCATTCTCATATTTATCAACATTCTCATTGCTGAGATCAATGGGGTAGCCTTACGTTATCCCTATGGCGACCGCCGACCTGATCCTTCACCCCGTGCGGCTGCGCATCGTGCGGGCGTTCCTCGGCGGCCGACCGCTCACCACCAGTGCGCTCGCGGCCGAGCTAGCGGACGTGCCGGCGGCCAGCCTGTACCGGCATGTGGCCAGGCTCGTCGACGCGGGCGTGCTCGAAGTCGTAGCCGAACGGCGGGTCCGCGGCGCGCTCGAGCGAACTTATGCGCTACACGTCGCGACCAACATCGGCGCGGACGATCTGGCCGCGATGACCACCGACGAGCACCGGCAGATGTTCATTACCTTCGTCGCGGGCCTGGTCGGGGACTTCGACAGCTACCTGGCCCGGGGTGACACCGACCTGTTCAGGGACAAGGTCAGGTTCCGCCTGGCGGATCTGTGGCTCACCGACGCGGAGCTCCGCGAACTGGCGGCCGAGCTGACCCAGGTCATCGTGCCCCGACTCGGGAACGCGCCTGGACCGGGTCGCACCCGGCGCGCGCTGCGAACTTTCCTGCTGTCGGCCAGCGACCCGGCTGGCGGGCCGGCCCGGCCGGACGGCGAGCTCACGGAGGAGTAAAGCTCGCTGAGCAATAGCGACCGCCTGACCAGCGGCTGTGCCGGCTAGCGGAGCTCGCGCCTGCGGCGGAGCTCGCGGTACCGGCGCCGCTGCGACTCATCGAGCATCAGCCAGGCCCCCGCGGGGACGGCGATCGCTAGCAGGATGACCCCGATCGCCAGCCATGGGCTAATGATGAGCAGGATCAGGCCGAGGACGACCCCGGCAATCGCCCACTTCGTGTGCGGTGTCATGCTGACTCCGTTTCCTCACTTCCCGGGCCGGGAACCCCCAGACCGGCCCAGCTGCTTCTAGCTTATATCCCATAGCGCATCGAGCGGATCTCCCGCGGAACCGATCTCGGCTGCGGGGTACGCTGCGGGCATACTGATCACGATCCGTGCTCGTGACACCCAGGGAGGGCGCCATGACGATCTGGATGCCGGTTGCGCCTGAGGCCAACGAACTGCTCAGCCGCAGCCCGCTTGCCCTGCTCATCGGCATGCTGCTCGACCAGCAGGTGCCGCTGGAGAAGGCCTTCAGCGGGCCTCTCGATCTGGTGCGGCGGCTCGGGCACGAACCGACGGCCGCCGAACTCGCCGAATTCGATCCCGACGCGCTCGCCGTCGTCTTCTCCGAACGGCCCGCCTTGCACCGGTTCCCGCGGGCGATGGCGGCCCGCGTTCAGGACCTGGCGCGGTTGCTCGTCGAGCAGTACGACGGCGAAGCCGCGCGCTTGTGGGAATCCGCCGACTCGGGGGCCGAGCTGCTCAAGCGGGTGGCGGCGCTGCCCGGGTTCGGAGCCCAGAAGGCGCAGATCTTCGTGGCCCTGCTCGGAAAGCAGCTGGGCGTACGCCCGCCGGGATGGCAGGAGGCGGCCGGACCGTTCGGGATCGAGGGGTCGCGTTATTCGGTGGCGGACATCACCGACGAGGAGTCGCTCGGCCAGGTGCGGTCGCACAAGCAGGCCATGAAGGCCGCCGCCAAAGCAAAAGCGACCGTCAAGCCCTCGTAGCCCTACCATCGTGGCCAGGATGGCGTCGGCGACAGCTCCATCCCGTTTCTGGCCGTCTCGCGGACCCAACCCCTCAGTCCCGCGAACCCCACCCGCCCCATCCTGCACGCCCGTGCTGTCCCGCCTTCGCTCCCGAGCCACACCGATGGTCCATCGTGGTGGTCCCAGCAACGCATGCCAAGTGCGAAAACATCCGCCCCGTGCGGCGGTTGACCATCGAGGCGGCGATCCAGCTCTGATCAGCGTGGCTGACGGCGAGAATCTCCAGGCGCCGTCAGGCGGGCACTCCAGGCGCCGTCAGGCGGGCAAGCGGCTGGCGCCGGCCGGTGGCGCTGCGGTCATTCCCGGGCGCGGGGGGCGGTACCTGTGGATGCCGTGAGGCGCGAGCGCGCTGTGGTACTTCATATCGGGGAGGATTCTGGCTCCGGGGAGTTTTTTGTGCATCCCGGTACCCAAAATCCTCCCGGAAGCCAAAATACTCCCAGGTAAAAC
>JBEKKH010000485.1:0-6217 GCA_050010815.1 Streptosporangiaceae bacterium
CCCCGCTTAAACTATACGGAACCAGCGCCCCGGTTGCTAGCCGTGGCTGAGAAGCCCCTGCGCGCTGACGCCCGGCGCAACCGGGAGAAGGTCCTGCGGGCCGCGCGGGAAGCCTTCGCCGCGTCCGGGTACGGCGTGCCTCTCGACGAGATCGCCGCCCTCGCCGGAGTCGGCCCTGGGACGGTCTACCGCCACTTCCCGTCCAAGGAAGAACTGTTCGAGGCGGTGGTCACCGCCCGGGTCCGCGACCTAATCGACGACGCGCGCGGCCGCTCCGGCGACGCCGACCCCGGCCAGGCCTTCTTCGGCTTCCTCGGGCGATTCCGCCAGGAAGCAGCCGTCAAGCGCGACCTGCCCGAGGCCATTGCGATCGCGGGCTCGCTGCAAGATGAGCTGCGCGCGGCCCTCGACGCACTGCTGCGCCGCGCCCAGCAAGCCGGCGCGGTCCGACCAGAGATCACCACCCCGGACATCATCATCCTGCTCAAGGGACTGCTCCGCAGCATCAACGACGCGCCCCCCGGCGCAGCAAGCCAGGCCCGGGCCGACCGGCTGCTCACCGTCGTGGCCGACGGGCTACGGCCACATCCCTGACCTGGCACTGAGCCTCAGGTGCCACCCGGCCCGCTACACGCAGAACTTTCCTTCTGCTCGGTTGGCCCAGCGGGCCAGGGAGCATGAAGGCGAGCGGCACCACGGGGATCAACGACCGGGGCTCTCTCACACCGTGACGTGGCGGATCGTGGCCTGGCCGCCGGCCAGACACACCACCGTCAGCGCGGCGACGACGCCGGTCAGGTCGATGGCGCTCAGGGTGGCAGGGTACCCGTCTGCCGGCCGCAGCCGCAGCGGGCCGACGCCGGCCCGGGAGTACGCGAACGTGACGGCGAGCGCGACCAGCACCTGAACGGCGATGAACGCGAGCAGGCCCAGCATGCCCCACCGGCGATTCACGATCCCGTACCACATGCCGTACACGAACAGCGCGGACAGCCCCACGAACGAGGTCAGCCAGGTGGCGTACCAGGGCCCGTTCAAGAGATAGGGCCGACCGCTGCCCGCGCGACAGGCTCTTGATCGCCTTGTTCGCCCGCAGGCCGAAGTCCTTCAGCAGCGAGGCTGCCAGGCCCGCGTCCCAGTTCGGATAGCAGAAGGAGCCGGCGAGGAGCGCATGGGACACCTTGAAGTCCGGGTACGCCCAGTCCGGGTACGCCTGGTCCTCGCGGACGAGCACCAGGCGGCGCATCACGTTCTCGTTCTCGGCCGGCGACGAGCCGAAGACCCGCACCGAGCCGGATGACGGGAACTCCTGGCCCGCCAGGATGCGCAGCAAGGTCGTCTTCCCCGCACCATTACGGCCCGAGCAGTCCGGTAACGGTCTCGGTGCCGATCGTCAGGTGCACGTCATCAAGGGCAACCTGGTCGGGGTATTTCCGGGTCAGCCCGGTTACCGAGATCGCCGGGGTCGTAGCGACGCGCCTTCCCGGTCGCTATGACTTCCTTGATCAGCCCGATCAGCTCATCGGAGTCGATCCCGAGCCTGGTCGCCTCGGTAAGCAGCGGCTGCACGTACCGCCCGCTGAACTCGGCGCGCCTGCGGACCAGCAGCGTCGCACGCGCCCCGGCCGCCACGAACATCCCGATGCCGCGGCGCTTGTCCAGCAGTCCCTCGTCGGCGAGGACGTTGATTCCCTTCGCCGCGGTCGCCGGGTTGATCCGGTAGAAGGCCGCCAGTTCATTTGTCGACGGCACGCGCTCGCCCTCGGCCAGGCCGCCGTCCGCGATGTCGGCCGCCAGCCGCTCCGCCACCTGGGCGAACAGCGGGGTTCCCTCGTCAAGACCAGCCATTTCCCGCACCGTTTCCAACCTCCCGGCTCCTTCATTGGTTCATTACTTAAGTAATGAACCGCTTAACCCGAAGTACGGTCAACGGCCGGGATCCACCCGTGCGCCGATGCCGCACCGCCGCGCGGAACCAACGCCGGTGCTATGGCGGAGGAGCAAGCGACGGACGGGCCGTCCCCCCGCGACGGAGAAGGTACTCGAGTGCAGTAGCCGGCGGGGCCGCCGGGGCGGGTGCAGCGGATGAGACGTCAGGGATCGCGCCCGGGTCAACCGGCACCTCCCCGGGCACCGGATCCACCGCCAGGCCCGATGCCGCCTGGCCTGAGTTGATCTTCGTGGCTGGCGTGGCCCAGCTCGCCCGAACGGGTGGGAACGGGGCCCGGCTGGTTAGTTACGCCTGATCACGGCTAGCCAGGCCTGGACCTGCGTCGTGCCGTCCACCGGGTTGATCTCGAAGGTGCCGGCGGTAATCGACTCGACGGCCCAGCCGACCCCGAACGCCGCGCGCAACTCCTCCGCGCGGACGCGTCGCGGGCCCCAGGTCCCTGGCTGCCGATCGCTGAAGCACATCAGGTAGCAAGCGCCGGCCGGTCTCAGCACAGCCGCAAGGCTGGCCACGTACCGGGCCCGGTCCTCGTCGCCGAATACGTGGAACACCCCGCTATCGATCACGGTGTCGACGGCGAGGCTGAGGCGGCCGAGGTCCAGTGCGTCTGCGACTTCGAACCGCGCGGTCAGTCCGCGCTCGGCCGCTTTCGCCCGCGCCCGTGCGATCGCGGTCGGCGCAACGTCGATGCCGGTGACATCGGCGCCGCGACTGGCTGCCAGCAGCGCGTTCTCGCCGGTGCCGCAGCCAGCGTCGAGAAGGCGGCCGGTCAGGCGGCCTTCGTCAGCGAGCCGGACAAAAGCCGGCTGCGGCCTGCCGATGTCCCACGGGGCCGACGTGCCGGCCGTGTAGCTAGCGTCCCACTCCGGGTGCGCTTGTTCCGTCATGAGCCAGTGCCTCCGCACAATCGTGTTCCCAGGCCCAGTCTCTCGCCTTGCGGCCATCCGAGACAGACTTCGAGTATTAGGCCATACCTGATATGTAAATGATGGTGGCCGCCGCCAGACCCGCCGCGAGAACGCGCCGAACCGCCATGCCCCTCCGCCTGAAGCGCTGCGGTTCACGGCCCGCCCGTTCACGTTGTTCGCGGTTCCCAGTCAACTTGGCGTTGAGCGGATGATCGCGGCGGTGAGCCGGGTGACCACGTTCTTGCCGCGCCGCTGGAAGCCGAGTGCCTGCATCATCTCCTGGAGTAGTTCGTCTTGGGTCCGGAGCGCGTCATCGGATCTGATCCACCGCGCCAGGTTGACCAGGTCGCCGTCTGAGTAGGTCTCGATCGGGTATCCAGGGGTGACCCAGGGACGCGGGCCTTTGCGTGGCCCGGGTGCGGATGGTTGCGGCATCACCGTGGCTAGTGGTTGCCGCCGGATGTCGTCAGCGGCTGGTTCGGCGTCGGCGTCGCGTAGGGCATCGTGGTAGGCGGCGACGGCCTTCTCGGTGCAGGCGTCTTTGTCCTGGAACCATTCGGTTGACCAGATCCGGTGGAAGCGCCAGCCTTGCCGACCTCGAACGGGTTCAGCGCGGGCTTGTCCAGGACATGGTCGCCGAGGTTGGCGCCGCCGGATTCGACGTATTGCAGGTACTGCCGGAGGAGTTGGACGCCTGCGGCGGTGGACCGTTCCGGGTCCATGTCGCGGGAGGAGAACGAGGCGACGAGCGTGATCCGGTTCTTGGCCCGGGTGACGGCGACGTTGAGGCGGCGTTCCCCGCTCTCGGTCAGCAGGGGCCCGAACCGGTAGACGAGCTCGCCGCGGTCGTTCTTGCCGTAGCCGATCGAGGCGATGATCGCGTCGCGCTCATCGCCCTGGACACGTTCCAGGTTCTTGACGAAGAACCGCTCGTCCCGGTTCTCGTCGAAGAACCCGGCGAGCTCTGCGGCGAGGCCGGGGTCCTGGCGGAGGCGATCGCGGAGGCGTTCCTCGATCCGGTCCCGGTGCCTGATCCCCATCGTGATCACGCCCAGCGATTCGGCGGGCCGTTCCCGGGCGTGCCGCAGGATAAGGTCCACGACCGCGTCGACTTCGGGTGCCGGACTGTTGGTGTCGGCGCCCGGGCGCCACGGCGCGGGCACGCAGGACAGGACACTGCCGCTGTCAGCCCCCGGGAAGGTGACCAGTGTCCGGGCATAGATGTGCGCGGCGGTCCGGGCAGGCCGGTCTCGGCGCTCGCGCGTCCGAGCGTGGCGAGCGTTCCCGGCAGCGTTCGGCGGCGGACCTCGTCGAGCACCTCATCGGCCCGCTGGGCTTCCCCGGCGCTGATGATCGGGGACGCTGCCCACGGGCTGGCCCGCGACACCAGGGTCAGTCCGCCCAGCCGCGCGTACTGCGCGAGGTCTTCCGCGGCCTGCCGGGCTGCCGCCCCGCCCAGACCCTCCAGCGCCGCCCCGCGGAGCCGGAACTCCGTCGGGGCCGGCTCCAGCCCGAGCAGCCGGGCCCACATGTCGTAGACCGACAGCCCCCATGGCTCCCGGGCGTCGTGCAGGGCGCGGACGTAGCCGTTGAGCTGATCGCGCCGGCGTTCGACCCGCTGCAACTCCGCGGCGTTATCCAGGCGCGGAGCGTTCCGGCTGGCGTCTAGGGCCCGTCCGATCAGCTGGGCGAAAGCCCGCCGCGAGGCCACGCCATCATGCAAGTCCAGCACCGGCTCGCCGAGATCCTGCTGCGTCAGCCGCTTGGTCACCGCATCGATCGCCGCGCGCTTCTCGGCCACGAACAGCACCTTGCGGCCGCGGGCGATCAGCGACGCGATCAGGTTCGCGATCGTCTGGCTCTTCCCCGTCCCCGGCGGCCCCTTAACGATCAGGCTCCGCCCGGCGAGCACCGCGTTGATCGCGTAGTTCTGGCTCCAATCGGCATCCAGCACCAGGAACTCATCCGCCAGCGGCACCTGATCGGGCCCGGGGATCGCCTCCGGCCCGGGCCCCTGGCCGCGGATCGCCGCACGGGCCTGCTCATCACCGGCCAGCGCCGCGATCAGGTCATGGGCGACCAGCTCGTCCAGCGCGCCGTCCAGATCGCTGACCATCGCGAGCTTGGCGTAGGCGAAATTCGCCAGCACGATCCGCTCATCGACCCCGAACCCCGGGACCTGGCGGGCCTGCTCGCAGACCCACTGATAGGTTTCCCGCAGTTCCCCCGGCTCATCGATCCTGCCGTCCGGGATCCGCGCGGCCAGCGCCGCCTGATCGACCTCGCAGCCGAAATCGGCCCGCAGCACATGCAAGAAAGTCGGGTTCACCTCCAGCTCACCCGTCAGCGACAACTCGAACTCATCCTGCGCCGCGCCCACCGGACGCAGCGCGGCGCGCAGCAGCAGGACCGGCGCGGACGGCGTCCAGGCCGCCCGCTTGTTCTCCCACGTCGCCAGGCCGCACCCGATCGAGAGCGTCTCCAGGCCGCGTTCCTCGAAATTCTCCTTGGCCTTGTTATGCACCGTGCGGGCCCTCCGCAGCACCTGCTCCCGCTGCAGCGGATCAGCGAACAACGCCGAAACCCTGGTCGCCTTGCCCAGCAGCAAGCCGCTGAGTACCTTACGATCCGCCGCCGTCAGATCGACCGTGCCGAGCTTCAGGTCCCGGTAATGCAGCAAGTTGTTCCGGCCGCCCAGATCAACCAGCGCGTTCTTCCAGTCCCCGGCCGCTTTCTCCACCAGCCCCGCACGCCGGCCCGCCTGCCCCCCGGGGACGCCCGGCAGCGCACCAGGCCCAGACCGCGTGTCCTCAGCCACCGACCCCTCCCCACCTCCGGCACGAGCACCCAGATGCCTACCCGCCAGAATCACTCACCATCGACAGCACACCTGGGAAACCATGATGCCCGGCGATGCCCTGGCCACTCCAGCTGGCCGGGGCCAGTTCACCGTCGCCCGATTCCTGCGCGGACGTGACCGGGTGGGGTGTGATGCCCTTGCCGTCGGCCTGCATCATCAGCACGTCGCTGGCTGGCAGGCCGGGGTCGGCGTCGCGGGCCCGCTGGTCGTAAGTGCTCAGGAACGCAGGCGGAGAAATTGGTGTAGGGAGCGGGGTTAATCGTTACTCGGTCGCGATGGCGGCCAGCACGTCCAGCTTCGCCGCCCGGCGGGCAGGCCAGCCGGCCGCGATCAGGCCGAGCACAGCGGCCACGATCAAGAAAATGACCAGAGTGAAGTACGGGACGGACGTCTCGGTCAGCCCATCCTGCCGCAGCGACGCCACCAGGGCGAGTCCCATCGGGGTGCCGATGACGACCCCGAGGACGGCGCCGAAGATCGACAGGATCACGGCCTCGG
>JBEKKH010000486.1:0-6216 GCA_050010815.1 Streptosporangiaceae bacterium
GCTCCGCTGCGCCCTCGGCCGCCCGCCCCCGCCGGCTCACCAGCAGCAGCTCCCGGGCACCCCGCGAGGTCACCAGATGCCGCGCTATGACCGCGCCGAGCCCGCCCGTGCCGCCCGTGATCAGCACCAGCCCGCCGGCGTCCCACCTCGGCCCAGACCCAGGTACCCCCGCCTCCGGCGCGGACGGCCGGACCCGGGCCAGCCGCGCCGCCAGCACCTGCCCCTCCCGGACCAGCACCTGCGGCTCCACACCCGCCAGCGCCCCGGCCGGCATCTCCGCCGACCCCTCTTCGACATCCACCAGCCCGAAACACCCCGGATGCTCCGCCTGCGCCGCCCGCACCAGACCCCACGCCGCCGCACCGGCCAGGTCCGCGCCCGCCACCGCACCCCGCGTGAGGAAAACCAGCCGCGACCCCGCGAACCGCTCGGCCGCCAGCCATTCCTGCACCAGCCCGAGCACCCGCCCCACCAGCTCATGAGCCGCCCCCGGCCCATCCCCCAGCCCGCCCACCGGAGCCACCACCACCGCCGGCACCCCTGCCACCGACCCCAGATCCGGGCACACCTCCACCGGCACCCCGAACTCGCCCCCCACCGCCAGGGGATCGGGGTCTGAGTGGGCCGGCGAAAGCTGGGTTGCCGGCGGTGCGGGCGGCGAGCTCAGGACTACCACCGCGCCCAGCTCCTCCGCCGGGACCGGCTGAGCCGGAGCCCACTCAATCCGGTACAGCGAATCGCGATCGATGCCGCTCGGCTCGTCCGCGGCCGCCGGGCGCAGCACCAGCTTTCCCACCGAGGCGACCGGGGCGCCCGCCACGTCCGCGGCGACGAGTTCGACCGCGTCGGCGCCGATCCGGGTGACCTGGACGCGGACGCTCGAGGCGCCGGACGCGTGCACGGACACGCCGTTCCAGGAGAACGGCACCAGTCCGGTGGCCATACCGTTGACCGCGGTCAGGTGCAGGGCCGCGTCCAGCAGGGCCGGGTGCAGCCCGTAACCCGCCACGTCAACCTCACCCGGCAGCGCCACCTCAGCGAACACCTCATCACCGCGCCGCCACGCCGCCCGCAACCCCCGGAACACAGGCCCGTACGCGAAACCACCCTCGGCCATCTGGTCATAGACGCCGGTCAGGTCGACGGCTTCCGCCCCCGCGGGCGGCCAGGCCGAGTTATCGAAGCCGGCCGACCGCGCCGCCGCGGCCAGCGTCCCGGAGGCATGCAAGGTCCAGGCGTCCGTTCGGTCGATCCGGGAGCTGATACTGACCGAACGGCGGCCGGCCTCATCCGCCGCACCCACCCGGACGTGCAGCTGAACGTGACCCTGGGCGGACAGCACCAGCGGGCCAGCCAGTGTCAGCTCCTCCACCTGGCTGCAACCCACCTCGTCGCCGGCCCGGACGGCCAGCTCCACGAACCCCGTCCCCGGGAACAGCACCGAGCCAAGCACCACATGATCGGCCAGCCACGGATACGCCGACACCGACAGCCGGCCCGTAAAGACCAGCTCATCGGTGTCGTCCAGCTCCACCACCGCGGTCAGCAGCGGATGCCCGGTGACGGTTAGGCCGACGGCGCTCGCGTCCAGGTCCGCGGCGGGAGACGGCCAGTACCGCTCCCGCTGGAAGGGGTACGTCGGCAGGTCGACGGCCCGGGCCCCGGTGCCGGCGAAGAGCGCCGCCCAGTCCACGGTGGCGCCGCCGACGTGCAGCCGGGCGGCCGCGGTCAGCACCGCGATCTCCTCCGGCTGGTCCTGGCGCAGCACCGGGATCAGCTCCGCGGTCTGCGGCGCGGTCTGCGCGGCCATCCCGGACAGCACCGCATCGGGACCAAGCTCCAGGAACCGGGTCACCCCCAGCCCGTCCAGCGCCGCGACCCCGGCCCCGAACCGGACCGGCTCCCGGACATGACGCACCCAGTAATCCGCCGCGCCCACCAGCTCCTGCCCCGCCACCCCGCCCGTCACGTTCGACACCAGCGCGATCCGCGGCGGCCCGAACGACAGTCTGGACGCGACCTGCCCGAACCCGGCCAGCATCGGGTCCATCAGCCCGGAATGGAACGCGTGCGAGACCCGCAGCCACCGCGTCTTACGCCCCGCCAGCCGGGCCGCGGCCGCGGTGACCGCCTCCTTCTCTCCCGATAGCACCACCGAGCCCGGGCCGTTCACCGCGGCCAGCCACACCCCGTCCCCCAGCAGCGGGGTGACCTCCTCCTCCGTCGCCTCCAGGGCGAGCATCGCCCCGCCGGACGGCAGCGCGCCCATCAGCTGGCCCCGCGCCGCCACCAGCGCGCACGCATCAGCCAGCGACAGCACCCCGGCCACGTGCGCCGCGGTGATCTCCCCGACCGAGTGCCCGGCGACCAGGTCCGGGGTGATCCCCCACGAGCCGAGCAGCCGGGCCAGCGCCACCCCGACCGCGAACAGGGCCGGCTGCGCGTAGGCGGTGTGGTTCAGCAGGCCCTGATCGGCGCCCCACATCACCTGCCGCAACGGCCGGTCCAGACGGCTATCCAGCTCACCGCACGCCTCTTGCAGGGCATCGGAGAACACCGGAAGCCGTTCGGCCAATTCCTGGCCCATGCCCAGCCGCTGTGAACCCTGCCCGGGGAACAGGAACGCCAGCCGACCCGGATGGACCACGCCCTCGATCACCTCGGGGACCGGCTCACCGGACGCCAGGGCGGATAGCCCGTGCACCGCCGCATCCCGGCTGGCGGCCAGGACGACGGCCCGGTGGGCGAGGCTCGCCCGGCTGGTCGCCAGCGAGAGCCCGATGTCGGCCAGGCTCACGTCGGGGCTGGCCGCCTGCGGCCGCAGCCGCTCGGCCTGAGCCCGCAAGGCGGCGCTGGTCTTGCCCGACAGCAGCCAGGGCACCACGCCCAGCCCGGCGGGTGGCTCGGCCGGAGCGGTGGCCGGCGGCGCCTCCTCCAGGACGACGTGAGCGTTGGTGCCGCTGATGCCGAACGCCGAGACGGCAGAGCGACGGGGTCGCCCCGTGTCTGGCCAATCGACCGGCTCGGTCAGCAGGTCGACCGCACCGGCGGACCAGTTCACGTGCGAGGACGGCTGGTCGATGTGCAAGGTGGGGGGCAGCACACCGTGCCGGGTGGCCATGACCATCTTGATCACGCCCGCCATGCCCGCGGCGGCCTGGGTGTGACCGATGTTGGACTTGATGCTGCCGAGCAGGAGCGGTCGTTCCCGGTCCTGCCCGTAGGTCGCCAGCAGCGCCTGCGCCTCGATCGGGTCACCCAGCTTCGTGCCGGTGCCGTGCGCCTCCACCGCGTCGACGTATTCGGCCGGCAGCCGGGCGTCGGCCAGCGCGGCGTTGATCACGCGCTGCTGGGCCGGGCCGTTCGGCGCGGTCAGGCCGCTGCTGGCCCCGTCCTGGTTCACCGCCGAGCCACGCACCACCGCAAGGATCGGATACCCGTCGCGGCGGGCGTCGCCGAGCCGGGCGAGCAGCAGGACACCGATGCCCTCCGCCCAGGAGGTCCCGTCCGCCGCTTCGGCGAACGCCTTGGACCGCCCGTCGGGGGCGAGCCCGCGCTGGCGGGAGAACTGAACGAACAGCCTGGTGGTCGGCATGACGGCGACACCGCCGGCGAGCGCCAGGGAGCACTCACCCGAACGCAGGGCACGGACGGCCAGGTGCAGCGCGACCAGCGAGGACGAGCACGCGGTGTCGACCGACATGGCCGGGCCCTGCAGGCCGAGCGTGTAGGCGACGCGACCGGACATCACGCTGACCGCGCCGCCGGTGAGGACGTGACCCTCGGTGCCTTCGGCCTGGCCGGCCAGCACGCCGTAGCCCACGTCCGCGCCGCCGACGAAGACGCCGGTCTGGCTGCCGCGCAGCGACACCGGGTCCAGGTGGGCCCGCTCGATCGCCTCCCAGGCCGATTCCAGCAGCCACCGCTGCTGCGGGTCCATGGCCAGAGCCTCACGCGGGGAGATCCCGAAGAGCTCCGCGTCGAAGTGGCTCATGCCGTCCACGAAGCCGCCGTGCCGCACGTAGCTCTTGCCCGGCTTCTCCGGATCCGGATCGTAGAGCGACTCGAGGTCCCACCCGCGGTCCTCCGGCAGGCCGGTGATGGCGTCCGTGCCGGTCGACACCAACCGCCAGAGGTCCTCGGGCGACCGAACGTCCCCGGGAAAGCGGCAGGCCATCCCGACGATCGCGATCGGCTCGGCATCCCTGGCCTCGACCTGCTCCAGCCGCTGCCTGGTCCGCTGCAGGTCGGCCGTGACCAGCTTCAGGTATTCGCGGAGCTTTTCTTCGGAACCGGCCATATTGGAACCTCCGGCAGAGGACCTGGATATCTGGGCAAGGCTAAAACGCCAGCTACCAGGAATTCCCTACAAGCCACCTACGGGTTCGACGTGCCATCCTGATGCCAATTGGCGGCGCTAATAAAGACTAGGAATTTCCCGTGTTTTTCACCTGGACAGTGAATTCGGCAGCTTTAGCCTCGATCTTTCGCGATGATCTCCGCCGTGGCGGCGGAGTCCGCCTGCGCCAGCGAGAGGTGATCGGCGTCGACCATGCGCACCGTGGCCGCTTGGCGCGACGTGCTGCTCATCGAGCGCCGCAGCCCGCCCGGCAGACCATCGTGGCCCTGGTCCGGTACCTGCCCCTGATGGCCCCCATGCGGCGCGACGAAACCCTAATTCTTGGGGACACGTGAGGCTCAGAACGGGGGTCGCGACAGTTATGTAGTGCCCAGCGAGTTCGCGCTGGTAGTGGCTTCGGAGCCGGATTCCGCGTCCGGCCACCAGATCCGAACCAGGCCGGCCACCGGGCTATCACCGCGACGTGAGCCGGCCCCGGCCACCCCGTCCGCCGGACAAAAGCGGCAATCCGGATCCCTAGTCCAGGAATTCGAATTATCGTGGATATTTAGCTGCCCTATGGAGGTAGTAACGATCCACGATGACAGCAGGGGGCGGGGCTCGGCGCGGCAGGATAAGAGGCGGCCTGCGCGGAACTGCTCGCGGCTCAGTCTGACCAGGCTGGCTCATATCAAGCCGGGCCAGGACTGGCGCGACCTGCCGCGGCCCGTCGCCGAAGCCCAGGCCGCCGACGGCTACAGCGCGGTCTCGGGCCGGGTCCCGCTGTCCAACCTGTACGAACGCGGCCGGTCTCCGGGCGTGGGCGTCCAGGTCTCAGCGCAGTCCTGGCAAGGGGTTTCCCGTGTTTTTCACCTGGGTGGTGAATTCGGCGGACTTTAGCCACTCATCGATGATCTCGGCCGTGGCGGCGGAGTCCGCCTGCGCCAGTGAGAGGTGATCGGCGTCGACCAGGCGCACCGTGGCTGCTTCGAGCAGAGGTTCCCTGTCCTGTTCGTGGCCGGGAGTGACCTGACCCTCGAACAGCGGCTTGGTGCACCGGACCAGCAGCACCGGCGCGCTGGTCGGCGCCACCTCCAGGGCGTTCAGCAGGACCATCCAGCGGCCCATGGCCGACAGCCGGGAATTGGTGAGGCGGACCGGGCTCTCGTCGACTCGGGCGAAATTGATCCGCATCATCTCGGTGTAGTCGACGCCTTCGTCGTCACCGTGCCTGAAGCTCAGGGTGTCCAGCATGATCACGGCCGCCGGGATAATCCCCCAGGTGCTTTCCATTACTCCCGCGGCGGCGTAGGCGAGCGATCCGCCGGAGGAGTGCCCGAGCAGCACGAACGGGTGGCCGTCGGCGGCGCGCAGCGCGCTCTCCACGATGGACCTGGCGGCGGCCTCCGGGGTGGCGGGCAAGCGCTCGCCTGAGGCGAAGCCGACCAGGGGCAACGCCCCCACGTCCCGGCTGCCCCGGAAGTGCGCGGCCAGGGCCGCGTACTGGTGAACTCCGCCGTTGGCGGTCGGGGCGCTGACGCAGATCAGCCGGGGCCGGTCGGGCCCTTCGGCCAGCATGACCGGCCACGGCAGGTCCTCAAGCTCGGCGGTCATCTCGAAGGTGGGACGCAGGCCGGCGACAGCCTTCAGCATGGCCCGCACCTCGAGGGTCTTGCTGGCACTGAGCGCGTCCAGGAACATCCGCTCCAGCGAGTCGACCTCCGGCCCGGCGGACCCGGTCGTCCCTGGTTGCGCGGAGAATTCGGCGTCCAGCCACCTGGCCAGCCCGGCCGACGTTTTGCTGTCGAAGACCACCGTGGCCGGCAGGACCAGGCCGGTCGCGGTGCCCAGCCGGTTCCGCAGCTCCACGGCGGTCA
>JBEKKH010000487.1:0-6215 GCA_050010815.1 Streptosporangiaceae bacterium
TGGCTGAAGAAGTTCGAGGTACCGGACGCCCAGAAGTAGATGAACAGGATCACGGCGATCACCGTGATGCTGGCCTCGCGCTGATTCAGGAAGATGGCGCTGACTCGGCTGAGAGCCCTGGAGCGGCCTCGCCCGCCTGGTGCGGCACCGAGGATCTCCGGGCTGCGTTCTACAGTGTCACTCACGTCACTCATCCCAATCGTGCTACTTCGCCCGATGCCTGCGTGCAGGGAGTCATACCCAGGTGCCGCGGCGATTCACGTCACATCGCTGTCCGTGAATCGCCGCGGACCTGCACTTCCCAGTGTCGCGCGCTCAGGCGATCAGGTCGAGATCGCGCCGCTGTGCTTAATGTACTTCTGCGCGCTGGTCGAGCCCTCGAACCGGGTGGTCGGCGAGGTGTACGCGCCGGCGTTGCTCTTGGTGACGAACTTCAGGCCGGTGTCGGTGGTGGCCGGGTTCACCAGTCCGCCGGACAGCTGCCACAGGTAGAGGTAGATCGTGGGCAGGAAGCCCTGTAGGTACGGCGACTGGTCGATGGTGAAGCTGATCTGGCCTGCCGCGACCGCGGTCAGGGTCTGCGGCTCGAGGTCGAAGCCGCCCGCCGCCACCTTGCCCACCAGGCCGTACTTCTGCAGCGAGGAGCCGAGCAGGGCGGTGTCGCCGCCGTCGACCGCGAAGATGCCCTGGATCTTGGATCCGTGGGACTGGATGAACTCGGGGACCGCGGTGGCTTCGGCCGAGGCCGAGGCGCCCCCGTCGAAGCCCGCGGTCCCGAACATGACGGTCATGCCCGCGGCCTGCAGCGCTGCCGCCGCGCCGTCGAGGCGCGGCTGGATGTTCAGCGAGCCGGGCTGCGCGATGACGCCGACCGCCGTGTCGCCCTTCTTCATCAGCGAGGCGAGCCGGGTACCGACTTCCTGGCCGGACGCGTACAGGTCCTGGCCGATGTAGGCCAGGCCGTTCGTGGGGCTGGCGGTGGAGCCGTTCGCGTTGTACGTGACCACCGGGACGCCCGCGGCCTCCGCGGATGCGATCGGGCTGACGAACGAAGTGGCCGCGACCACGGTAGTGGCGATGCCGGGAGAGCTGGCGGTGACCGCGTCGTTGAAGGCCGACAGCATGGTTGACACCGTCGGCTGGGTGGACAGGGCACCGGTCCAGTGCGGGGTCGGGAGGCCGAGGATGGCGGCGGCGTCCGCGAAGCCGTACTGGGTCGGGGTGAAGAAGGAGTTGTCCGTGACGTGGTTCACGAAGGTGAACTGCCACTTGGGCGTGGTGGGGAAGTTGCCCGCGGCCGCCTTCGCCACTCCCGACGTGCCGGCCGAGCTTGACGTTGAGCTGCTGCACGCGGCGATGAGCGCCGAGGCGGCGGCCGTCGCACTGAACAGGCCGGCCCCCTCGAGCAGCCGACGACGAGAAGGCCCGTCCTTCATGTTCAGGGTCTCAATCGCTTCGTCGACTACCGGGTTGATCTTTTTCCTCATCTAAGGACCTCCATGGAGTTTTTCCCGGGACGGGGTACTCTCCCGAGCCAAGCCCGCAGCCTGCGCGGCGAGTCCCGTCGGTTTCGTCGCGAGAGAGATAATCTTAAAGACGCTCTTAGTCGTATATCAGCCCTGTACATGCGGCCGCACGGCCGCGCCGATGTCATAAACGACGGAAATTCGGCGCGGCTGACGACACGCCGCCGACGCTAAGACTGTTCATGATCAGTGTCAAGGTTCCACGCAGGTGCGATTGTGAAATGAGCCCGTTTCGATATGCGCCACGACATGTACACATACATGCCGCGGAACAATAGGGTCCAATCGCCTGGGTGAGCCTCAGTTTGCCGCATCCTCCCTCGCCACTCGGGCCGGACGGTCCAGTCCCGTCTTTCCCCATGGCCTCACCGATTCTTGCCTCACCGACACCTCAACGCAACCACGACCTCATCCGCATCGCAGGGATCAGCCCATAACGGACATAGACACGTCCGACGATGTTAGCGCTAACAAGTCACTAAACGGCAACGAACGCGAAACACCATCGACACGGACATCGGAGAGGCCAGTGGCGACGCTCCGGCCCCTGCCGGCGGCTCGGCCTCGTAAGGGTGGCTTTGGTGGGTGAAATTGGGCTGGTCCCGACAGGGGCACGCGGAACCGAACACGGCGGGCGAGCGTCTCACCATTTGACGGACTGCGCACACTAGGGTCCCCGCCTGGCCTCGGCGCTGTCCGCCCGAAGGAGGAAAGGCACGGATGCTAGCCAGACATCGCCAGTCGCTTATCCTGCAGGCCGTCCGGAGCGATGGCAGCGCCCGGGTCAGCGATCTCACCCATCGACTCGGCGTTTCGGACATGACCATCCGCAGAGACCTCGAGGTCCTCGCCCGCGATGGCCTGGTGGAGAAGGTCCACGGCGGCGCGGTGCTGCCGGGGGCCGCGGCCAGCCACGAGCCGGGCTTCGAGGCCAAGCTTGTGCTCGAGCAACCGGAGAAGACCGCGATCGCCCGCGCGGCGGCGAAGCTGGTCAGGCCGGGCACCGCTATCGCGCTGGCCGCGGGGACGACCACGTTCGCGCTGGCCCAGTGCCTGCTCGACGTACCGGGACTGACCATCGTCACGAACTCGCTGCGGGTGACCAACATGTTCAGCGGCACCCGTGGCCTAGACGGCACCGCCGACTCGGTGGTGCTGACCGGCGGCGTCCGCACCCCCTCAGACGCGCTGGTCGGGCCGGTTGCCGACCTGACCGTTCGGTCGCTGCACTTCGACTTGCTCTTCCTCGGCTGCCACGGCTTCGACGCCGAGGCCGGGCTGACCACGCCCAACCTGGCGGAGGCCGAGACTAACCGGGCCTTCATCCGGGTCGCGCGTCGCGTCGTGGTGCTCGCCGACCACACCAAGTGGGGCCTGGTCAGCCTGAGCTCCTTCGCGCGCCTGAACGAGATAGACGTGCTGATCACCGACGATATGCTGCCGCCCGACGCCCGGGCCCAGGCCGTCGATCAGGTCGGCCAGGTGATCTTCGCCGAGAGCATGGCAGCCAGCCGGGTGTTAAGACGGCCTCGTCAGTAGGTGGTGACGATGGGCTTGCCCTCGTCGCCTTCGGCGACGGCGCCGGCCTCGGCGAGGCGCATGGCCTCCTCGATCAGGGTCTCCACGATCTGGGACTCAGGCACGGTGGCGATCACCTTGCCGCGGACGAAGATCTGGCCCTTGCCGTTGCCCGAGGCGACGCCCAGGTCGGCCTCACGGGCCTCGCCCGGGCCGTTGACCACGCAGCCCATGACCGCGACCCGCAGCGGCACCTCCATGCCCTCCAGGCCGGCGGTCACCTCTTCGGCCAGCTTGTACACGTCCACCTGGGCCCGGCCGCAGGACGGGCAGGACACGATCTCCAGCCTGCGCTGGCGCATGCCGAGCGATTCCAGGATCGAGATGCCGACCTTGACTTCCTCCACCGGCGGCGCGGACAGCGAGACCCTGATCGTGTCGCCGATGCCCTCGGCCAGCAGCGCGCCGAACGCGACCGCGGACTTGACCGTACCCTGGAAGGTCGGGCCGGCCTCGGTCACGCCGAGGTGCAGCGGGTAGTCGCACTGGCGGGCGAGCTGCCGGTAGGCGTTGATCATGACCACCGGGTCGTGGTGCTTGACCGAGATCTTGATGTCGCGGAACCCGTGCTCTTCGAACAGGGAGCACTCCCACAGCGCCGAGGCGACCAGCGCCTCCGGGGTGGCCTTGCCGTACTTGGCCAGCTGTCGCGCATCAAGCGAGCCCGCGTTGACGCCGATCCTGATCGGGATCCCGGCGTCGCTGGCCGCGTGGGCGATCTCGGCCACCTTGTCATCGAACTGCTTGATGTTGCCCGGGTTGACCCGGACCGCCGCGCAGCCCGCGTCGATCGCGGCGAACACGTACTTGGGCTGGAAGTGGATGTCGGCGATGACCGGGATCTGCGACTTCTTCGCGATGGCGGGCAGCGCGTCCGCGTCGTCCTGCGACGGGACCGCGACCCGGACGATCTGGCAGCCCGACGCGGTGAGCTCGGCGATCTGCTGCAACGTGGCGTTCACGTTGGCGGTCAGCGTCGTGGTCATCGACTGAACCGATACGGGCGCTCCCCCGCCAACCGGCACCGAACCCACCATGATCTGCCGAGACAACCTGCGCTCGGCCAGTTTTTGGGTCGGCGCGGGTGGCGCCGCAGGCATTCCCAGGTCAATGCTCATGGACTCATAGCCCCCATCTGATCGGTTGAGCCTCGTGGTCATTCTTCCATCACCCGCGCACTGGACGCGGACCGACGCTGACGGACGCGTCGGTTACCCCCGAAAATTAACCTGCGATATTCAACGGGTTCACGATGTCCGCCGCGACCAGGATCAAGGCGAAGACCATCACCACCATGAAGATGCTGAAGCTGACCGGCAGCAGCTTGGCCATGTTCACCATGCCGGGGTCGGGGCGTCCGCGCAGATGCGCGAACCAGGCCCGGATCCGCTCCCAGATGACCACCGCGACGTGACCGCCATCCAGCGGCAGCAGCGGCAGCATGTTGAACACGCCCACGAAGATGTTCAGCGACGCGATCAGCAGCAGCACGAAGCTGACCTTGTACTGCCAGCCGACATTGGCGGCCACCGCCTGGCCGGTGGCATCGGCCGCGCCGATCACGCTGGTGACCTGGCCGCCGGTCGAATCCGCCCGGTTCTTGCCGAAGTCCTTGGGCAGCGCGGCCGGCAGGGCCGCCACCGCCTTGGCCGACCCGACGATAACCTGCTCGAACGACGAGCCCGCGTACGTGACGGCGCGGAACGGGCTGGCCGGTGAGAACACCACGGCGGGCGCGATGCCCAGGTAGGCGCCGCTGCGGCCGCTGACGGCGGCCAGCGTGGTGTGCAGGGTCAGCGTCTTGCCGTTCCGGCGCACGGTGATGGTCGACGCCGACCCGGCGGGCTTGCCGCGGATCAGGTTGCCGAGCTGGGTCCAGTTGGCCACCGGCGTGCCGTCGAAGGCGGTCACCTGATCGCCGACCCGCAGGCCGGCCAGCTTGGCCGGGGATGCCTTATCCGAGGCGGTGCAGGTGCCATTGTTCAGCTGGGCGGTGCTGGAGGCCACGCAGGGGCTGATCGTGCCCAGCTGGGTGGTGTTGTCGTTCTCGATGCCGATGCCGAGCGCCAGCCCGGCGATGAGCAGGAAGGCCAGCACGAAGTGCATGAACGAGCCCGCGCAGAGCACCACGATCCGCTGCCAGGCCGACTGCCTGCGGAACGACCTCGGTTCGTCGGCCGGGTCATCGACGTCGTCGAGGGAGTGCATTCCGATGATCTTGACGAAACCGCCGAGCGGTATGGCCTTGATCCCGTACTCGGTGTCACCCCGCCAGGTGGACCACAGCGTCGGCCCGAAGCCGACGAAGTAGCGGGTGCACTTCATGCCGAACCGCTTCGCCATCACGAAGTGCCCGGTCTCGTGCAGCATGACGGAGAAAAGCAGGGCGACGATGAAGATGACCCAGCCGATCAGGTCCATCCAGCCGTCCCTTTCTGTGGTCCGTTACCGGGAATTCAACTCCCGGGCCCGCCGCCTGGCCCAGTCGTCGGTAGCCAGCACCTCGGCCACCGTCGTCACGGCCGCGCGCGCGGCGTCATGTTCAGAGACTATCCGGGCCACGGTGTCGACGATCCGAGGGAAGCTGATCCTCCCGCTCAGAAAGTCCGCCACGCACACCTCGTTCGCGGCGTTGTAGACGGCCGGCGCGGTGCCGCCCGCCGTGGCCGCCTCGCGGGCCAGCGCGACCGCGGGAAACGCCGCGTCATCGAGCGGCTCGAACGTCCACGAGGTCGCGGTGGACCAGTCCAGACCGGGCGCGGCGTCGGCGACCCGGTCTGGCCAGGCCAGCCCCAGCGAGATCGGCAGGCGCATGTCCGGCGGCGAGGCCTGGATGATGGTCGCGCCGTCGGCGAACTCCACCATGGAGTGCACGATCGACTGGGGATGCACCACCACGTCGACCCGGTCCAGGGAGAAGCCGAACAGCAGGTGGGCCTCGATCACCTCGAGGCCCTTGTTCACCAGCGTCGCGGAATTGACGGTGACCAGGGGGCCCATGTTCCAGGTGGGGTGGGCGAGCGCCTGCTGCGGCGTGACCGCCTCCAGCCGGCCGGAGGCCCAGCCGCGGAACGGGCCGCCGCTCGCGGTCAGCACCAGCCGTCGCACCTC
>JBEKKH010000488.1:0-6205 GCA_050010815.1 Streptosporangiaceae bacterium
CGCCCACTGGGCGCCCTGGCCGGGGAACACGAACACCACCCGCCCGGCGCCCCCGGCGGTCCCGGTGACCACCCCCGCCGCCGGCAGCCCGCCCGCCACCGCGGCCAGCCCGGCCGCCAGCCCCTCCCGGTCCCGGCCGATCACCACCGCCCGGTGCTCGAACCGCGACCGGGAGGCTAGGCCCGCGGCGACCGCGGCGGGCTCAAGCTCGGGCCGGGCGGCTACCCACCCGGCCAGCCGGGCGGCCTGCCCGGCCAGCGCGGCGGGCGTCTTCGCCGACACCGGCCACGCCACCCCGCCCAGCAGGCCCGGGGCATCCTCCGCACGAGGCTCGGGGAGTGCGGGGGGTTCTTCGAGGATCAGGTGGGCGTTGGTGCCGCTGACCCCGAACGCGGATATGCCGGCCCGCCGCGGCTGGTCTCCCCTGGGCCAGGGCCGCGGCTCGGTGAGCAGCTCCACCGATCCCGCCGACCAGTCCACGTGCGGAGACGGCGCATCCACGTGCAGCGTCCGGGGCAGCACCTCATGCCGCAGCGCCATCAGCATCTTGATCACCCCGGCCGCGCCGGCCGCAGCCGAGGTATGCCCGATGTTCGACTTGACCGACCCCAGCCACAGCGGCTGGCCGTCAGGCCGGCCCCGGCCGTAGGTGGCCAGCAGGGCACCGGCCTCGATCGGGTCTCCCAGCGCGGTCCCCGTCCCGTGCGCCTCGACCGCGTCCACCTGGCCCGGGCTGATCCCCGCGCTAGCCAGCGCCCGCCGGATCACCCGTTCCTGGGACGGGCCGTTCGGCGCAGTCAGCCCGTTAGACGCGCCGTCCTGGTTCACCGCGCTGCCCCGGATCACCCCCAGTACCCGGTGACCGTTGCGGACCGCGTCACTGAGCCGTTCCAGGACCAGCAGCGCGGCGCCCTCAGACCAGCCCGTGCCATCGGCGGCCGCGGCGAACGGCTTGCACCGCCCATCAGCGGCCAGCCCCCGCTGCCGGGAGAACTCAACGAACATCACCGGGGATGCCATCACCGTCACGCCCCCCGCCAGCGCCAGCGAGCAGTCCCCCGACCGCAGCGCCTGCCCGGCCAGGTGCATCGCCACCAGCGACGACGAGCACGCCGTATCCACCGTCACCGCCGGGCCCTCCAGACCCAGCGCGTACGCCACCCGGCCCGACGCCACACTCCCCGCGCCCCCCGTCAGCCGGTACCCCTCCACCTCCGCCGCATCCCCCACCGCATAGTCATGCATGGCGATCCCCGCGAACACCCCCGTCGGGGTTCCTCGCAGAGTCTCGGGGTCGATCCCGGCGTCCTCCAGCGCCTCCCATCCCACCTCCAGCAGCAGCCGCTGCTGCGGGTCCATCGCCACCGCTTCACGCCGGCTGATCCCGAAAAACTCCGCATCGAACTCCGCCCCCGCCACGAACCCGCCCTCGCGCACGTACGACGTCCCCGCATGCTCCGGATCGGGATCAAACAGCCGCTCCAGGTCCCAGCCCCGGTCCCCAGGGAACCCCGACACCGCATTCCCGCCCGAGGCGACCAGATCCCACAGCTCACCTGCCGACCCCACCCCGCCCGGCAGCCGGCACCCCACCCCCACTACCGCTACCGGCTCACCCGCACCCGCCGCCGACAGCGGCACCGGCGCCGGCACCGGCAGCCGCACCGCTCCCGCTACCTCACCCGCCAGGAAATCCGCTGCCTGCGCCGGGGTCGGATAATCAAATACCAGCGTGGACGGCAGCCGCAGCCCGGTCGCACGCGCCAGCCGGTTGCGGAGCTCGACAGCGGTCAGCGAGTTCAACCCGAGTTCCTTGAACGGCCTGCCCGGGCTCACCGCCTCCGCGTCCGCATGACCCAGGACCGCCGCCACATGCTCCCGCACCACCTGTAGCACGATGCCGGGCCGGTCCGCTTCAGGCACCCCCGCCAGCCGCCCGGCCAGTTCAGACCCGCGCCCGTGGTCAGGTGCCTCGCCAGACAGGACCCGGTTGGGCTGTTCGATGAGCTCGGCGCAGCGCAGCAGGAATACGCTGGCGTGGAAGCCGTCGACCGCACGGTGGTCAAAGGTGCAGGAGAGGTTCCCTATGCGGCGGACCACGACCTGGCCGTCGCGCACCACCGGGCGCTCCTGAACGCGATGCAGCCCGAGAATCGCGACCTCCGGAGCGTTTACGAGCGGCGTCGCGAACACCCCGCCGAATGGCCCGGCATCGGTCACGGTGAACGTCGACCCCCCGACCTCGGCCAGATCGAGCCGATTGGCCTGCATGCCCTCGGTCAACCCGCGGACGGTAGCCGCAAGCTGCTCCAGTCCTTGACGGTCCACGCTACGGACTACCGGCACGACCAGGCCGTTCTGCCCGTGCATGGCCAGGCCGAGATCATGCCGCTCGTGCCGTACGACCTCGCCGTCCACGAACGTCGCGTTCAACTCCGGCACGTCCGCGAGCGCCGCGGAGACGACTTTGAGGATGAAGGCGGTGCGGTCAAACCCGGAGCGTTCCTCATCGAGCACGGTGAAGTCGCACTCCTCCACCACGGTCACCGCCGGCACTTCCTGCTGCACGCGGGTGAGATGACGGATCAGCGGGCCTCGCGCCGTACGCACTGCGGGCTGGTCCTCGCCCGCTGGCTCAGGCGTACGATCCGACGGCTCACCCGCGCTTTCCTGTGCACTGCCGGAGGCCCCGACCGCAGCACGCACGTCCTGCTCGGTCACCGGCCGGTCTCCCACGGTCTCGGCCAGCGCCTGGAGTTCTACTCCAAGTTCGTACGCCAGCCTGCGTACCCGAGGCGTCGCTTGCATTCGCTGTGGGCGGGGCTCTACCTCTGGCTGAGGCTCCGACTCGACCTCTGGCTGAGGCTCCGACTCGACCTCTGGCTGAGGCTCCGACTCGGTTTCGATGACGACCAGGGTCGTACCCACCGGCACGCGCTCACCCTCGTGCACCTCGAGCGCGCTCACTTGCCCAGATGCGGGCGACGAGACCTCGACGACCGTCTTCTCCGTTTCGATCGCCACCAGCGGGTCGCCCTCTCGCACCCACTGTCCTAGCTCGACGTGCCACGTCACGACCTCTCCCTCAGCAACGCCTTCACCGAGGTCGGGCAGTACGAACCGGAATGTCACCAGGCCATCTCCCGTATACGGCGCGCTGCCTCCGCGACTCGTTGCACGGATGGGAGGAACGCATTTTCGATACTGTACGGTGGGTACGGGACGTCGTAGCCCGTCACTCGGACGACCGGCCCGCGCAGATCGAACATCGCCTTCTCGGCGAGGATGGCGGCGATCTCGGCACCGAAGCCACAAGTACGCGCCGCTTCCTGGACCACCACCGCGCGACCGGTCTTGCGCACCGAGTCGAGCACCGTGTCCTCGTCCAGGGGCTTGAGGGTCCGCAGGTCGATTACCTCGGCCCTTATGCTGTCCTCGGCCAGGGCGGCCCGGGCGCCGAGCGCGACGCTTACCATCGCACCGTAGGCGATCAGCGTTATGTCGTCTCCCGGTGCCACGACACGCGCCTGGCCGAGCGGGACGATCCAGTCCCCAGGCGGCACCTCGCCGCGCAGAGAACGGTAGAGACGCTTAGGCTCAAATATCACGACGGGGTCGGGATCACGGATGGCGGCGCTTAGCAGTCCCTTGGCGTCGGCTGGCGTTGACGGCACCGCCACCTTCAATCCAGCCGGGTGGAGGTAGTAGGTCTCGGGCGAGTCCTGATGCAGCTCCGGTGCTCCCACCCCTCCGCCGTAAGGCATCCGCACAACGAGGCTCATATTCACCCGGCCTCCGCTGCGCGCCCGGTACCGGCCTACGTGCGTGATCAGCTGATCGAGCGCCGGATAGCTGAAGGCGTCGAACTGCATCTCGCAAACCGGCCGCCACCCCGCCAGCGCGAGTCCTACCGCTGTCCCGATGATGCCGGCCTCGGCCAGTGGCGTGTCAAAGCATCGCTCAGGCCCGAAGCGCTCGCGCAGGCCGGCGGTAGCCCGGAAGACGCCTCCGAGCACGCCAACGTCCTCACCCATTACCAGCACGCTCGGGTCGCGTTCAAGCTCTTGGTGCAGAGCTTCGTTGACTGCCTCGATGAGAGTCTTCATCGATCGAAGACTCCGCGCTCCACGGCGTCGCGGTCCCGCAGGACGCTGGGTGGCGGGTTGGCATAGGCGACATCGAACATCACGGCCGAGGGCGCCGGGGGACGCTGCTCGACAACCGCCATCGCCGCCAGCACGTCGGAGCGGCAGCGCTCGTATACCTGCTCGGCCTCGTCCTCAGCGAGCACACCCAGTTCCCGCAAGTGCTGCTCATAACGTACGAGGCATTCGCGCTTGCGCTCCGCCTCGACGCGCTGGGGATCCCAGTACAGCGATGGCTCGTCCGCGGTCGCATGAGGCATCATCCGGTACGTAACCGCCTCGATGAACGTCGGCCCGCCGCCCGTGCGGGCTCTTTGTACTGCCTGCCGCGTCGCCTCGTAGACCGCCAGCACGTCGCCGCCGTCTACACGGATCGCCGGTATTCCGTAGCCGACCGCCTTATCGGTCAGGTGCCGCGCGCCGCTCTGCGCCGACACCGGCGTCGAGATGGCCCAACCATTGTTGTTGCACAGCAGGACGACCGGCGCGTGCACCGCGCTCGCGAACGTGAGGCCCTCGTGAAATGCCCCTTCCGACGTGGCGCCGTCACCGAAGAAGACGAGTGCGCACGCCTTCTCTCCCTTCATCCGCGCACCCCACGCGAACCCGACGGCGTGAGGCACATGAGTGCCTATCGGTACGCAAATGTTCGCTACCCGATACTCGTACGGATTCCAGCAACCGTATGGTTCTCCCCGCCACCAAGAGAGCACCGTCTCTATCGGCATCCCTCGCAGCAGACCGACTGCTGACTCACGGTATGACGGGAAGACCCAGTCCGGCGCGTCCAGTGCCCGCAGCGATCCCGCCTGTATAGCCTCATGACCCCAGCTGATCGCGTACGTTCCCAAACGGCCTTGACTGTGGTACGAGACAGCTTGCTCGTCGAATGCCCGCAAGAACGCCATATCGCGGTGCAGGGCAAGCAGGTCCTCATCCCTGATCTCTGTCGTCACCTCGGACTCCATTTCTGCGGGAGCTGCCCTAGGCATGCCGGGTTGGGGTCGTCCAGTTCCTAATCTCATCCGCGGTCTACCAGGACGCCCGGCGCCTCCCCACCTCACTGACGGTTCCGCTAAAAGGTCCTGGCGGCCGGGGAAGGGCTTCACTGTCCGGCGAGTTCCGCCACGACTGGCGTCAGCGCGTCCAGGTCGTCGATCCGGAACGAGTTGCTGCCGAAGCGCTCACGCGGTTCCCCGCTGAGGCGCGATCTTCCCCTGAGCTATGCGGGAAGAAGCCTCCTCAGGAACTGGCCGGTGTAGCTCTGCTCGACCGCCGCGAAGGCGAGATCGGCAAGCATGCGTCCAGGAAGCGTTGCCGATGTCGAGCGAAGGAAGAATTCTCCTGCCTCGCGATCCAGCACCACGAGCCCCAGCGGGGAGCGTGCCAGCCAGCCATGCTTGCGCGGCACTGGCCAGCCGCTGATGGCATACGTCCACTGCCAGGTCGGATGCCGTGCAATCGAAGACAGGCAGGTCCAGGTCGGTCACAATCGTCACCGCTCCTCCTCAGGCGCGGAAGGACATCAGATACACACTCGTCAGGCTACGATCGATGAAGCCGAACATCTCGTCAAGCTTGTTCAACTGAGGAACTTCGGCAGTTAAAAGCCGGCATGAGATAAGCACGATGAATCAATTCGTCCCAAACGAACCCGGAGTGGCATGCCCGGCTGGACATGCCGACGATGACCTGTGGTGCAGGCGTTACTGCCGTCCCGCACTGCCGCCGAACGCCTAGTGTGCCTGCCGCACGCCGACGGCTCCGCAGCGTTCTTCTTGCCTATCGCGTCGGCGCTCAGCCCTCAGCCCCGTGCGTACAGGCGTAAGCATATTGCAGGAGCTGTCTCGGGATAAATGGACGAGCGCAAGGTACGGGGATCTCAGTGCACCGCGGATACTCTTGATCAGGCTTGCCGGTTTCCTTAGCGTACCCGCACCTCCACAATGGCTTGACTGGGCCTGCGATTTCGCAAACCCTGGAACGGTCCGGATCCTCTGCGGCCCAACCAAATCTACCTCAGCCGGCCTGGCCAGTCATGATGCGGAGTTTTTTCGTAA
>JBEKKH010000489.1:0-6190 GCA_050010815.1 Streptosporangiaceae bacterium
CGGTGCCGACCTCGCGGGCCACCCTGGTCACCTCGTCGGCGAAGGAGGACAGCTGGTCCACCATCGTGTTCAGGGTGGACTTGAGCTCGAGGATCTCGCCGCGCGCGTCAACGTCGATCTTCTGGCTGAGGTCGCCCTTGGCCACCGCGGTGGCCACCTGCGCGATATTGCGCACCTGCCCGGTGAGGTTGCCCGCCATGGCGTTCACCGACTCGGTCAGGTCCTTCCAGGTACCCGACACCCCGGGAACGTAGGCCTGGCCGCCGAGCTTGCCCTCGGTGCCGACCTCGCGGGCCACCCTGGTCACCTCGGAGGTGAACAGGTCGAGCTGGTCCGCCATCCCGTTGAAGACGGTGGCGATCTCGTCCATAAGGGGATCGCCCGTCTGCGCCAGCCGGGTACTGAAATCACCGCCCCGTACCGCCGTCAGCCCGGCGAGCAACTGCTCGAGCCCGGACTTGTCAAGCCGCGGACCGGACTGGATCATATCCGTCACCAAGTGCTCCCATCAGACGTGCGGACGCGGCGCGACACGCGTTCGGCACCGTCGTGCAATCTATACCGATGGTAGACCGGATGTAATTATCATGGGCCGAACGGACTTGCGTGACAGCGCCCAGGCTCCAAAAGACCCGCCCGCCGGGCGGGACGCCGGGTAGCTGTGACAGGCACGTGAGGCGGGAGGCGGGTGATCGTGGCGGATAACGCCGACGACCTGCTGCGGCTGGTCACGGTGATCGACCACCAGCAGCGTGAACTCGATCGCCTCCGGGCCGCCGCCGCCAGCGAGTCCCTCGTCACGATGGCCAGGGGAGCGCTGATGGAGCGGCTCGGCCTGTCCTCGGCCGAGGCCGCCAGCCAGCTGGCCAAGCTTTCCGAGGCGACCGGGATACCGCCGGCCGAGATGGCCGCCGCCGTCCTGTCCGAACCCGGCGGCCCTGACGGCCCCGGCGTCCCCGGCGTCCCCGATGCGGCGTCGGTTCCTTCGGCCGGCGGCGGTGCGGGCTCCGCCGTCGCGGCTCGGGGGCGTGACGGCAGGCCCGGATCGCGCTCGCTGATGACCGAGGCGGCCGCCGAGCTGGCCACCGATGGCACCGAGCTCGTGGCCATGCTGGCCGCCCAGCTGGCCCCGCTCGGCGCGGTCACGGTCACGCTCTGGCTGCTGCAAGCGGACGGGGCCCTGGCCCTGCTCGGTGAGACGGGCCTGGCCCTGGGTGAGTCCGGCCGCTGGCAGCACATTCCCCCTCAGTTCGACTGCCCGGCCCAGCGGGTCGCGCACGGTGCCGCCGACCTGTGGTGGCCCGCGGGGCGGCCGGCGGGCGATCGCGCGCCAGTCACCAGCACGCCCGCGGCCGCCAGGGCGATCTTGGGGCTGCGCCAGCGCAACGGCGAGCTGCTCGGCGTGCTCGAGCTCAGCTGGCCGGCGCCGCTCGCGGCGTTTACCACCGAGGTTCGCCAGCATCTGCTGGCCCTGTCTGCAGGCTGCGCCCGGGTGGTGGGCGCCCGTGTGGCGCACGGCGATCTGGCCGCCGCGCAGCCGAAGGCGGCGGTCTTCACCCTGCTCGACGAGCTGGCCGACTCGGTGCTCGTCGTGCGGGCCAGCAGGGACAACGCGGGACAGGTGACCGACTTCAGCATCGAGCACGTCAGCCCCGGCTTCGCTGACCCGGCCGGCCGGGCGGGCGCCGACCTGACCAGGCTGACCCTGCTGGAGGCGTACCCGGTGAGCATCGTGGGCTCGGGCCTGTTCGCCCGGGCGATGCAGGTGCTGCACGACGGCACGCCCCAGCATGTCCCCGGGCCGCTCCGTGAGTCGCTGGCCGCCGGGCTCGGTGGGTACGAGCCCGGATCGCCCGAGGCTCCGCTCGCGGACCTGCGCGTGGCCAGGTTCTTCGACGGCGTGATCTTCACCTGGCATCGCGACAGTTCGGCGGGCTCTGGGGTTCGGCTGGCCCTGCTCCTCGATCACGCGCAGCGGCTCGGCCGTCTCGGCGGGTGGGAAGAGAACCTGGTCACCGGCACCGTGCGCTGGACTGACTCGGCCTTCGACCTGTTCGGCCTGACGCCGCGGCCGGGGGCGGAAATACCGCTAGCGGAGCTGCCCAGCTACGTGATGGCCGCCGACAAGGCGGTGGTCAAGCGTTTCCGGCAGGCCCTGCCCGAGCAGCGCGAGGCCCTGACCGCGACCTTCCGCGTCGTCCACGCCGAGGACGGCAGGATCCGCCAGATCCGTGTGTTCGCCGAGCCCGTGGTGGACGCAGCCGGCACGGTCGTGGCGCTTCGCGGGGCCTTCCAGGACGTCTCCGCGCATTACCACACGCAGGTGGCGCTGGCCGCCACCCGCGATCAGCTCGCCGACAGCGAGCAGCGGGTCGCAGAGGAGCACCTGCTGGCGCTGCGGCTGCAGCAGGCCATCATGCCACCCGACGAGCATCCGATCGAGGCCGCCGGGATCGACGTTGCGGTCCGGTACCGGCCGGTCGGCGAGGGTCACCTCGTCGGCGGCGACTGGTACGACACGCTGGTGCTGCCGAGCAAGGAGGTCCTTCTTGTCGTCGGCGATGTGGCCGGGCACGGCATCGACGCGGTGACCGGGATGGTCGCGGCCCGCAACTCGCTGCGCGGCCTGGCCATTACCGAGTCCGGCCCGGCCGAACTGCTCCGCATGCTCAACGGCGTGATGTGCAATCTCACCTCGGGTGTGGTCGGTACCGTGGTGTGCGGCCTGTACAACCCGGAGGAGCACCTGCTGCGGTGGGCCCGGGCGGGGCACCTGCCGCCGGTTCTGGTGCATGGCCGGAGCGCCCGTGAGCTCCCGTTGCCCGGCGGGGTGCTGCTCGGCATGGATCCGGATGCCGACTACGAGGAGGCCACTCAGTCGCTGCTCCCGGGTGACACCTTGCTGCTGTTCACCGACGGGCTGATTGAACGTCGCAGCGAGTCCATCATCGATGTGCTCGAGGAGTTCGTCGCGGTCGTTGCCGCGCAGGCCCCGGGGGTCCCGGATGGCGGGTCCGATGGCGCCGGCCCGGCCCAGGCCCCGGAGGTGACCGCCGCCGTGCTGGCCGACCGGATACTGGCCAGCGCGTTCTCCGATACCGGAGACGACGCCTGCCTGGTGGCGGTGCGCATCCGCTGACCACCACCTGAGCTGGCCCGGAAGCCGTCGGCCCGTCATCAGGCCGACGGCCCCCGGGAAGCGGATCCGGGTCCGGGGAGAGGTGTCCAGACTCCGGACCCACGCTTGTCGAGACTGCGCCGCTCCGCCCTGTGACACTGTCCAGTGAGCGCCCCGCCAAACGTCTGCGCCGCCCTGGACTGGAGGACAGAAGGACTGAAGGCCCGGTCAGCCGAAGCTGGCCGGGCCTTCGCCCAGGAGGCCCTGCGGGGGGGATACAGGGCTCCTTGTCTATAGGTTTTACGCCGCCAGGGCGGTCGCGCGGTCGTAAACGGCAAGAGTTTCCGCGGCAATCCGGTCCCAGCAGTAACGAGACCGCGCCCGGTCGGCGGCCGCCACTCCGTAGGCCTCGAGCATCATCGGGTGTGCGAGCAGTTGCCTGATCCGCTGGGCCAGCAGGGCGGGCCGGTCCGGCGGGATCAAGATCCCGGTCGTCCCGTCCACGATGGCGTCCAGGTGGCCGTCGACCGGGGGAGCGATCACCGGAGTACCGCACGCCATGGCCTGTAGCGAGGTCGTGCCGGCGGGCTCGTACTGGCAGGTGCTGACCACCAGGTCGGCGGACCGCAGCAGCGCCGGCATCGAGCGGTACTCAACTCCGCCGGTGAAGATAACCCGGTCCGAGATGCCCAGCTTGGCCGCGAACTTGGCCAGCTTGACATATGCGTCGTCCCAGTCAAGCTCGGCCTCAGCCGGGCCGCCGACCAGCACGAGCTCGGCGGTGGGGACCTGGGTCAGCGCCCGGAGCAGCGTCTCGAGCGGCTGGCGCTCTCGTAGGTCGGCCGCGGTGAGCAGCCGCGGGCGGTCGTTCCGCTTGGCGGCCGGGCCATCCGGGGAGAACAGCTCGGTGTCCACGCCCCAGGGCACCATCCGGATCGAAGAACGGTGCACGCCCAGACCGGTGAGGTCAGCGACCTCGCCCGAGTTGGTGGCGACCACCGCGGTGGCGCTGCGGCCGATGGCGGGCTCGAGCCGGATCCGTGCCGCCGCCGCGCCGTCCGCCGGGATCCCGTCCCGCCGCCCGGCGGCCCGCCGCTCGGCCACCCCAAGCGAACTGAACTCCTGCACGACCGGGATGTCGAGGTCGCGCGCGGCTGACAGTGCGGCCAGCCCGCTCGTCCAGCGCAGCGCGTGCACGACGTCCGGGCGGTCGTGGTGCCAGCGGGTACGCAGCGGCCCGCTGAAGGCGGGGAGCCGCTCGAGCAGCCCAGCGTCGTCCTGCCCGGTCGCCGCGGCCGGTCCGGCGTCGATGTGCTCGACCCGGACTCCGGCGTGGAGTTCGGCGTGGTCGGGCTGGCTGGGGTCGTTCTTCTGGGCGAAAACGGTCACCTGGTGGCCGTGGCCGGCCAGCCTGCGGGTGAGCTCGCTCAAGCCGACATCATCGCTGTCCGGACCGGTTCCGGTGCGGGGGTTCAGCGGCGTTGCGTTCTGAGCTACCAGAGCGATTTTCATCAGGGCCTCTCTCGCTACGAACCTCGATCACGGTGTTCGTTAGCCAGAGACGCAAAAAGCGGTGCCTTGAGCGCGCGCTCCAGCGAAACACCGTGTCTCGCATTGAGCGTGCCTGCGTCGTAGGCACCACTAGGTAAGACCATATCCCATACCGGGAGTGCGTAAACCCTCCGCCCCCGATTAGCCCCGCCGGCGTGTCGCCAGCCGACGGAGTGTCGCCGTCGGCTGGGTTCAGCCCGCGGCGGCTTCGGCGACGCTGTCGAAGACGGGAATCAGCCGGTCCGCGGTGGTCAGCCGCAAGATCTTGGCCACGGCGGCCTGCGGAGAGACCAGGGCGAGCATGCCTCCCTGGCGGTCCATCGAACGGTTCACCCGCAGCAGCGCATGCAGGGCCGAGGAATCCATGAACCGCAAGCCGGACAGGTCGATGATAAGCGTGCGCGGCTCCTGCGCTACCTCCTCGTCGAGCAGGCTTCGCAGTTCCTCGGTATTCGTCACGTCGGCCTCGCCGGCGATCTCCACTAGCGTGTAAGCCTCGCCAGCGGACTCCCGGGCCGTCACTGAGACCGTCAGCAGATCCACGCCCTTGTTCTACCACAAGGCGGATTCCACCGTGGTATCGCTCACCCGGGTAGGTCCATATGCAGCCGGATCGTCGTCCCGGTCGCATCGGAGAGTATGTCCACCTGGTCGCAAACCTGATTCACGATCCAGAGGCCGTGGCCGCCCCTGGCCTCCAGTGAGGGCCGCCGGCGGCCGGCCAGCGGATCGGTGATGACACCCTCGTCGTGCAGTTCGCAGACGATCTGCTTATCGTCGTAAGAGATCTGCAGGTGTCCCTGGGACTTGGCGTGCCGGACGGTATTGGCCGCCACCTCGCTGACCGCGAGCACCAAGTCGATCGCGCGTGCCTCGGCTAGCCCCGCCTTAATGGCGTACCGGTGCACGACGGCGCGGATGGCCGACAGGTCAGTGGTGTAGGTATGGGACACGGGATCAGCGGGCGCGGGTCGCTTGCCCGTCGGCCGGGAGAGCGGCGGACAGGCCGGTGTTTCTTCTGCCGCGCTGTCGCGCTGCGCGGTCTCGGCGTCCCGGGCCATCACCAGACACGATACACCGGAGCGGAAAAGACGCGGCAGGGATGCCGCTCGTGTCGGGCCGGCCCGATTGGATGGTATTTAGGGCCCGGCCGGATGTGTATCCGTCGCCTGCGGGGTAGAGAGAGTAAGTGCCGGCTCTTCGGTAGAGCAGGAGCCGCCCGTCTTTCGGAGGTACATATGCGAGTCGGAGGGCTCGTCATCGTTATTTGGCTCATTATTGGAGCTATAGCAGCCGGTCAGCGCGGCTATTACGGCTCGGACTCCACGACCTGTGCCCACGCGGGCACGATTCTGGTCACCGTATTGGCAGGCCCGCTTAACTACGTGGGCGTCAACCCGAAACTTTCGTGCCATTTGCCTACCCCGAGCAAGTGAGCCCCGCCGGCCTCGTCAATCTTGGGATCGAGACGGGCGAAGCGGACGGCTCAAGATTCAGGTTATATTTCCCCCTTCGTGCTAG
>JBEKKH010000490.1:0-6186 GCA_050010815.1 Streptosporangiaceae bacterium
TCAGGGACTGCGGCCGAGCCAGCGGGTGGCGGCCGCTCTGGTGGGCATCGAAGGACTGCCGCTGGCCGGGCACGAGGGGTCGATTCGCTCACTGCTGCGGCTCACCCCGGCCGCGGACGGCTTCACCGCCTCCGCGTCGCTGGTGGTGGAGGGCATCACGGTTGAGCTGGACGTGGCCGGCGTCATCGACGTTGCCGCCGAGCGCCGCCGGATGGAGAAGGATCTCGCCGCGGCCAGGAGCGAGGCCGAGCAGGCCGCGCGCAAGCTGGACAACGCCGACTTCACCGCCAAGGCGCCCGCCGCTGTGGTAGCCAAGACCCGTCAGCGCCTCGACGCGGCCCAGGCCGACATCACCCGCATCGAGCAGCGCCTAGCCGCGATCTGACCCGCCCGCTCTGACCCGCCCGCTCTGACCAATGTGGCTTGCCGGCCACTGAGAGGCTGGTCTGGTGCAGCCGGTGTTCTCGAGTGATACGACTGCCCTTTCAGCCGCGGCGGGGGACCGGCCGCTGAGTGAAATGGTCGGTCCCGCATTGCGAACAGATCCGGAAACCTTCCATTTGCTCGGCTCGCGCTCCGATGTCGCCCCGCATGGCGCGACCGGAGTTGAAGGACCCGGCGCTCCGGGACCGCACCGCCGCCGCGGACGTGCCGCGCACCCCGCGGGCGATCGACCGCGGCACCCGCCAGGTGTAGCCGCATTCGGCGCAGGTACGTTGCCATTCCCTGGCAAGAAATCCAAAGGGCATTCACGCATTGTCTGCCCGAAGACACTGTTGGTCAACGGAGGCGATTCCCCGGTCTTGCCGCGGCCGGCGGGCTCGTCGCGGGTCTTCTGCGAGTCGTAGGCGGCGTCGAGTTTCTTACTCCCATGCTCGAAGCAGCCGACATGAACGAGGACAACAACGGCAGGTTTCCCACGACAGCCTGGTAGAACTCCGTTACCCGCGCAACCGGCAGGAAGAGCTAGATGGCCGCTCGACAGGGCCGTGGCTGCTGGCCCGCAGCACTGCTCCTCGTGTGCCTGATGCCACGTCAACAGATCCCGTAGCGCCCGGGGCTGCACGCAGAGTGGCCTTCAACTGGCTGGGCGGAGCTTGACTTCGAGTGCGCGCGAACCGCGATCGCTGCGCCATGCGATACACGACCATCGGAAGCGAGTCGTTGCCGGCGCGGAAGGTTAGCGTGCTTAGCCTCGGCGCGATGCGGTTCGGCACGACAGCAGACGAAAGCGACGTCCTACGCGATCCTGGACCGGTACGTCACGGCGGGAGGGAATTTCATCGACACCTCGAACAACTACTTGTTCTTTGTGAACGGCACGCAGGGCGGCGAGAGTGAGGCGTTGCCCGGCCGGTGGCATGCCAGCCGCGGTACCGGCGACGAGGTTGTCATTGCGACGAAGGCCGGGGCACGGCCTATCGCGCCGACGGCCGGCTTCGGCGCCCCTCGCGAAGGTCTGTCACGTGCGGCGATCCGGGAGGCCAGCGAGCGCAGCCGGGAACGCCTCGGTGTAGAGCGGCTCGATCTTTACTACGCGCACGTCCCTGATCAGAGCGGGGTTCCGCTGGACGAGCAGGTCGCCGCGTTCGGGGAACTGGCTGCCGACGGCACGGCCGGCCTGCTCGGCTTGAGTAATCACTGGGCCTGGCAGGTGGAACGGGCGCGGGGCCTTGCGGCCGCTGCCGGGAGCGCTAGCGGCTCGCGCCGGGAGCCCGGCACGAGCCAGGGCTCATTTCCCAGGGTTCGCCAGGCCACGTCCGGGTACCGTTCCCGCAGGATATCCGGAAGCGCGCTGGCGGTCTCTCCCAGCAGGAGCAGCCGGTAGACGACTGCGTCCCGTCCCGCCGCACCCGGTCCTGGTCCCACTGCTCGCGACTTATTATGCCGTCCAGGTACTCCCGGATAGCCCGCGTATTGTCGACAAGGTCGGCGACGTACAGTTCGTCACGCCGCATACAGGACCTGCGCGTCGGCGAGGACCTGATCCCGGATGACCCGGTGCAGGCCCTCCTTCGGGACGAGGTCAACACGCCGGCCGAAGAGCTTTTCCAGGTCCTCCTGCAGAGCGAAATACGACATGCCCAGGTCATTGCCGGGAACGCGCACGTAGAGCAAGTCCACATCACTGTCCGGCCGCGCATCGCCGCGTGCGACCGACCCGAAGACCGACAGCTCTGCTATGCCGTACTTCCCGCACAGCTCAGCAAGCCGCAGCCCCATCGCCCTTATCTCGTCCAAGGTCACGCGTCACGCTCCTCCCTCGGCCTGTACAGGAGTCTACGGCGCCGCCGCAGCGGACTCAGGGGAACCGGGGGCAGCCGGACGCGGAAACCGCAGCCCGCTGCCCGCCACCGCAGCCGGACCGGCTTGGACTGACTGAGCCGGTATGTATCCGCCGTTTTCCCAGATCAACGGCCATACATGTGAATGCGGCGATGGTCTGGCATGCAAGTTATAACGACACAGGTTGCCTGCATAGCTCCTGCCGGAAGGAGCCGGTTTCACGGGCGGCAACGCCGGCGGATTCCCTGGCGAGTCCATGGTCGAGGCCACTACTTTCGAACACCGCGGGAGGAGCGCGCCGCCTCTGCTATGGCCGCGTTCGTCGCCTTCACCGGGGCTCCGGCACGGACGTCCGCGGCACCAGGTCGTCTTTGGGCGAATGACATGCTGCCACCGCCCTGGCCGCCACGCCGAGATGGTCGAGCACGACACGTGCCGCCGGATGGCGGTCGCCTCCCGGCCGGATCAGGGCGAAGATGTCCCGGGCGGTCGGGGGAGCGATCTGCCGGATCACTACTCCATCCGGCAGCTGATGTGCAGCGAGTCGCGGCACCAGCGCGACGCCCACGCCAGCGCCGACAAGGGCGAGCATCTCTGGGAAATCGGTGCAGTTAGCGACTTCGTGCGGCACGAAACCGGCACCGCCGCAGGCGCACTCCATCATCTGGTGGCAGGTAGTGGCCGGATGGGGAGCCACCCAGTCGGCCTCGGCCGGCGTGTCCAGCCTGACCGGGCCGGGTGACGCTGCCGCGGGCTCGGCGGCCGGCAGGGCGGCGACGACTTGATCTGTGAGCAGTTCCCGCCTTTCTACCGTGGCCGACGGCAGACGCGGGGAGAGTTCGTGGCTGTATGCGATGGCCACGTCGGCGCTGCCGCGGTCAAACTCGGCGATGCTCTTCTCAGGTTCTGCGGTCATGATCTGAAGCCGGATCCGCGTCCCGTGTTCCGCGCGCAGGGCCTGGCAGGCACTGGCGACCAACGTCGTGACCGATGAGGAGAAGGCGCAGATCCGTACGGTTCCGGTAACTTCCGTACCGAGCGCGATCAGGTCCGCTTCAGCCATGGCCAGCTGATCCAAGACAATGCGGGTGTGCGCGACGAGGACGTGTCCGGCCTCGGTGAGGCGGAGTCGCCGACCAGCGCGTTCGACGAGCCGGATGCCAGCGTCACGCTCGAGCGCGGCCAGTTGCTGCGACACGGCGGGACCGCTCATGTGCAGCGACTGCCCGGCCGCCGCGACCGTTCCGTGCGTCGCCAGCGCGAGGCTCAATGCATGGGCTCCTATCGCGCACGTGCGGCGCTACTGCTTACGGTTGTGCTCTGGGCATCCGCGTTCCCGGCCATCCAGGTCAGCGTGGCGGGCCCGGCTGGGCCGGGCTAGCGCTGTTCCGGCTGGCGATCGCTTCGGCGGCGCTTGCCATCGCCGCCCCGCTGGTCAAGGTCCGGCGTCCGGCGATACGAGACCTGCCGCTGATCGGGGTGAGCGGTCACGGGGATGGCTGTGTATCAGCTTCTGCTGAACTGGGGAGAGCTGCGCGTACCGGGCGGAACCGCGAGCCTGATCGTCGTCACCAATCCTGTTTTCAGCGCGATCATCGCCGTCCTCTTCCTCGGAGAACGGATCGCCAGCAGGCAGGTGATCGGCGGCGTCGTAGCTCTCGGCGGCATCGCGGCCATCGCGGCCGGCCAGGGCGGCCTGCGCTTTGAACGGTATGCCCTCATCGTCCTGGCGGCGGCCGTCGCCCTCGGTACCTATCACGCAGCCATCAAGCCCCTGCTCAGCCGGTACACCGGTCTCGAAGTCACGGCGTACGCGACATGGGCCGGGACGCTGCTCTTGCTCCCGGCGATCCCGGCTCTCGCGCACGCATGGCCGCACGCTGGCAAACAGGCCATCGTGGCCACGGTCTTTCTCGGCCTAGCGCCGTCGGCGCTGGGATTCGCGGCATGGGGCTACGGCGTCGCGCGCCTTCCTGTCACGGTGGCGACAGGATCCCTCTACCTCGTACCTCCCATCGCGGTCCTCATCGGGTACGTATGGCTGGGCGACAAGCCCAGCCTGATCGAACTGATCGGCGGCGCCATCGCTCTTGCCGGTGTCGCGTTCGCCAGCTACCGGCCCAGCACGGCAACGGTACCTAAGACGGGCATCATCAACGTCGAGCCGGCGCAAGCCCCGCCCTCGCCGGCCTCGTCGGCACGGTGAGAAGCGCTACTGCCAGTGCAAGCGCGATTCGCTGTGCAAAGGATAGTGACACACATTGTCCACCTGGCTCGTGGAAGGAGCCGACATGCACGACTACGACGGGTTTCGTGAAGGTCCGCTACCCCTGGGGCGGTTGACCGGTCGTGCCAGGGGGCGGTCGGCGCGGCCGACGGATTTCGGCACGAAGATTCACTTAAATGCGATGAATGAATAAGCCCCCGGGGGACGAAAGTCCTGGCCTGCAAGGCCGAATTGCTCTAACGCCCGGGACGAAGGTCCGGGAGATTTACCGGCAGAGCGCATGGCAGTGCGGCCAGGCGAGGTTGGGAGTAAACGCGATGAAAGCTGCTGTCGTTACGTAGTTCACGGACCCGCTGCAGATTCTCGACGTGGTATGGCAGAGGCCGCAGACCTCGATCCGCACCAGCACCTGCCCTGGCCCGGGCACCGGCACCGGCACCGGCACCGGCACTGTCTGCCTTACGGCGTTCTTCTTCGGCGTGGTCTCCTTGTGGTTCTTGCCCACGTCATGGCGCGCTGCGGGGCGGAAGTTTTTCGATCCTGGCGGGCGCCGGGGGCCGGGCGCTGCCAGGGCAGGCGCAGGGCTGGCGGCCAGGTTCCGGGCCAGCCGCAGCTGGGCACAGGCGGCGATGACCAGCCAGGTCCACCACAATGCCATGTGGAAGAGCGTGATCGCTGCTGAGGATCCCGCCGTGGCGCGCCGCTTCTGATTCGCCGGTTCCGGTTACGGTTACGGGCCGTGATCTTTGACGGGCTGCGTGCCTGATACCTTTGCTGGCCAGCTGGCGGCAGTGCCGCGACGCGCCGGTGCGGATGCCCTGCAGCCGGATCCTTTCCCGGATCGCCTTCCTTCCGGCCTGGACCGGCATTGCGCTTGACAATCCCGTGCTGTACCGAGGGTCACGTGACCCTCGGTACGCAGTACGGGCCGCCGCAGTCTTGAGCGGGGCGGCAGCCGGGATGCCGCGGCCGTGCCTTCGCCCGGCTACGGCGCTCGATGCGGCGCACTGCCCGCTGCGCGAGCCGCGGGCAGTGCGCAGGCGGGTGTGCGGGTAACGAAGTGGAGGCTGTCGCCGGCTGGAAGGGAGAAGCCCTCGGGCTCGCCGGCTGCGACGTCCAGGACGAACTGGTCCTGGTGCCATGCCTCGTCCAGCCGCCGGTCGATGTAGAACAGGCACCCGTCGATCTCGCCGAGCAGCACGTCAGCGTCCCCGACGATGAGTTCCCCGCCGGGGTAGCACATCGGGGTGCTGCCCGCGCAGCACCCGCCGGACTGGGCGAACATCACCGGCCTGCCCTCGGCGGCGCGCAGGCGAGCGATCGCCTCGTGTGCCGCCGGGGTGGCCGTGACACGGTCAGGTTCTGCCGTCTGGGACATCAGGATCTCAGAACAGTCCGAGCGGCTTGGTGCTGTAGCTGACGAGCAGGTTCTTCGTCTGGCTGTAGTGATCCAGCATCATCCGGTGGTTCTCGCGGCCGATGCCGGAGATCTTGTAGCCGCCGAACGCCGCGCCGGCTGGATACTGGTGGTAGCAGTTCGTCCAGACCCGGCCGGCCTTGATCGCGCGCCCCATCTGGTAAGCGCGGGTGCCATCTCGGGTCCACACGCCCGCGCCGAGGCCGTACAGGGTGTCGTTGGCGATCGCGAGGGCCTCAGCGTCGTCGCGGAACGT
>JBEKKH010000491.1:0-6180 GCA_050010815.1 Streptosporangiaceae bacterium
TGATCGCGAACTACCTGCAGCGGTACTGCCTGAAGAACGACACGATCGGGTTCTTCGGACCGGTCGGCTGGGCGTCCGCCGGATCTGGTGCCGTTGGCCTGGTGGTGGTGCCGGGGGAACAGCTGCTCGCCCGCCGGACCACCTACTTCGAGGTCTGGGCGATCGATAAGGTGGCGGTCGCGATCGCGCGGCAGGGGCGGGAGCTGGGCTGGCTGCGGCCGCGGCGGACCCGGTCGACGCTGCTGGCCGGGAACGTGCTGCACCGTCCGCACCGCAGGCCGGTGACCCTCACCGACGCCGAGCTGCGGGTGCTGCTGGCGTGTGATGGCAGCCGGACGATCAGCGACGTGCTGGCCGAGGCCGGCACTCCACAGGCTCGCGGTCTGCTGGCCCGGCTGGCTGAGCTCGGGGCGGTGCGGCTGGACCTGGAGGGCCCGGCGGATGCGTGGCCGGAGCGGCTGCTGCGGGACAAGCTGGAGCTGATCGCCGATCCGGTGGCCCGGGCGGCGGCGCTGGAGCCGGTGGAGCAGCTGGTCAGGGCGCGGGACGCGGTGGCCGCCACGGCGGGGGATCCGGCTGGGCTGCAGTCGGCGCTGGCGGGCCTGGCCGCGACGTTCGAGGAGATCACCGGGTCGTCTGCGACCCGCCGGGCGGGCGCGAACTACGCCGGCCGGACACTGGTGTACCAGGACGCTGTCCGGGATGTGCGGGTGGAGCTGGGCCAGGCGGTGACCGGGGCGCTGGCGGCGCCGCTCGGCTTGGTCTTGGACAGCGTCCGCTGGCTGGTCAACGAGATCACGGACCGGTACCGCGTGCTGTTCGCGGACCTGGTGGACCGCGAGAGCGCCCGGGGCGGCGGCGCGCCCGTGTCGCTGCAGCGGCTGCTCACCATGGCATCGCCCGACCTGAAGTTCAACGTGACGGTCCGGGAGCCGAACGAGATTGCCGCGGCGTGTACCGCCGAGCTGCAGCGGCGCTGGCAGCAGGTGCTCGGTCCGCCGTCGACGGCCAGCAGGCACCAGGTCAGCGCCGACGCGATCAGCGCCAGGGTCGGCGAGTACTTCCCGGAGCGTCCGGTCGCCTGGAGCGGCGCGCGGCAGCACTCACCGGACATCATGATCGCCGCGGCCTCTTCCGCCGAGGTGGAGCGCGGCAACTTCCTGCTGGTCCTCGGCGAAATACACCTGGCCATCAACACCCTGGACCAGCGGCTCTTCGTCGAGCAGCACCCCGACCCGGCCCGGCTCATCGCCGCCGAGCAGGCTGACCGCCCGCAGCGGATCGTCCACATCCAGGCGAACGACCACCCGAACGTGACATCCCGCCTCAACCCGCCCTCAGCCGCACTGGGGCCAGGCCAGCTCTACTGGTCCGCCGCCATCAACGACTCGCTCGATCCTCCGGAATCGGACACCGTCATGCCCGGCGCCGCGATGACCGTGGCCCGCCGCGGCGACGATCTGGTCGTCCAGCTTGCGCCCTCCGGCGCTGAACTGAACTTCTTCGAAGTCATCGGGGACACGATGGCCGCTGTCGTGGCCGATGCGTTCTCACCGGCGGCTCCGGCCGCGCACCGGCCGCGGATCACGATCGACAAGTTCGTCCTGAGCCGGGAGCGGTGGGTCTTCGGTGTCGCGGACTCGGCCTGGGCGTTCGCCCTGGACGAGCAGGAACGTTACCGTCTCGCGCGGCGCTGGCGACAGGACCACCAGCTGCCCGAGCGGGTGTTCTACCGGGTTCCTGACGAGCTCAAGCCCACCGCCGCCGACTTCCGCAGCATCGTCCTGGTCAACCTGTTCGCCAAGCACATCCGCCAGACAAAAGCCGCCGGACACACCCAGTACAGCGTCACCGAGATGCTCCCCGACCCCGACCAGCTCTGGCTCACCGACCGCCAGGGTCGGCGCTACAGCTCCGAGCTGCGGATCATCGCCTACGACGGCTAATACTCGCAGGCCAGTGCGCAAGTTCGAAGGTGCGGGTGGACGGCTCGGATTGGGAGGCTGCTTCGGAAAGTGATGAGCCTGGCGAAATGAGGATAACCATGACTAATCCCCTTCGACCAGCATCGTCCGAGGGGAGCGAGCCGCGAGCGCTGACGCCGGCGGAGCTGGGACGGCTGGCGGGGTGGAATGACACGGCGCGGGATGTGCCCTGGGTCACCTTGGCGGAGTTGTTCGAGGTGCAGGCGGCGCGGACGCCGGGGGCGCTGGCGGTGGAGTGTGGTGATGGGGCGCTGTCGTATGCGGAGCTGGATGAGCGGGCGAACCGGCTGGCGCGGTATCTGGTGTCGCTGGGTGCGGGGCCCGAGCGGCTGGTGGCTGTGGCGATGGATCGCATCGCGGAGCTGGTGGTCGCGCTGCTCGCGGTGCTGAAGTCCGGGGCGGCTTACCTGCCGGTCGATCCGCAGTACCCGGCCGAGCGGATCGGCTACGTGCTCGGTGATGCCCGGGCGGTGCTGGTGGTCTGTGATCAGGCCACAGCCGGGAAGGTGCGGACGGGGGATATCCCGCGGGTGGTCGTTGATGATGAGGCCTGCGCGGCCGCGGTGGCGGGGTTGTCCGCTGCCCGGCTGGATGACCGGGACCGGCTCGCTGCGCTGGTGCCGTCGCATCCTGCGTATGTGATTTACACCTCGGGGTCGACCGGCCGGCCGAAGGGGGTGGTGGTCGAGCATGGCAGCGTCGTCAACCTGCTGTCCTGGGCGAGGGACGAGTTCGGCGCGGGTGAGCTGTCCAGGGTGCTGGCCTCGACCTCGCTCAGCTTCGACGTCTCGGTGTTCGAGATCTTCGCGCCGCTGATCTCGGGGGGGAGCATCGAGATCGTCCATGACCTGCTGGCGCTGGCCGATAGCGGCGGGGACCCCTGGCGCGGGAGCCTGATCAGCGCGGTGCCTTCGGCGTTGTCGGAGGTGCTGTCCGTGCACGGCGCGCAGGCCCGGGCGGGGACGGTGGTGCTGGCGGGTGAGGCTCTGACCGCCCGCGCTGTCGCGGCTACCCGCGCGGCGCTGCCCGGTGCCGGGATCCGCAATATCTACGGCCCGACCGAGGCGACCGTCTACGCCACGGCCTGGCGGGCTCCGGATGCGGACGGCGAGGAGGCGACCGCCAGGAATGCCGGGGCTGCTCCGCCGATCGGGCGGCCGGTGTGGAATATGCAGGCGTTCGTGCTGGACGCCGGGCTAGGTCTGGTGCCGCCGGGAGTGGCGGGGGAGCTGTACCTGGCGGGCGCGCAGCTAGCGCGGGGGTACCTGGGTCGGCCGGGTCTGACCGCGGAGCGGTTCGTCGCGTGCCCGTTCGGCGCGCCGGGGCAGCGGATGTACCGGACGGGGGACCTGGCCCGGTGGGCCGCGGGGGTTCGGGGGGACGGTTCCCCCGGGTCAAAGACGGCGGGGGATCTGGAGTACCTGGGCCGGGTTGATGACCAGGTCAAGGTGCGGGGGTTCCGGATCGAGCTGGGTGAGATCGAGGCGGTGCTGGCGGCCCAGCCGGGGGTGGCTCAGGCCGCGGTCGCGGTGCGGGAGGACCGCCCGGGTGACGGCAGGCTGGTCGGCTACGCCGTACCAGCGGCCGGGGCCCGGCTGGACCCGGCCGGGCTGCGCGCCGGCGCGGCCCTGGCCCTGCCGGGATATATGGTGCCGGCGGCGGTGGTGCTGCTGGACCGGCTGCCGCTGACCGGGAGCGGCAAGCTGGACCGCCGGGCGCTGCCGGCCCCCGGGCCCAGCGAAGTGCCGCACACCCCGGACCCGGCCACCGCCCGGGAGAAGATCTTGTGTGAGGTGTTCGCGCAGGTGCTGGGCCTGCAGCGGGTGGGGGTGGAGGATAGTTTCTTCGATCTAGGCGGGCATTCGCTGCTAGCCACCAGGCTCGTGTCCCGGATCCGGGCCGTGCTGGGGGTGGAGCTAGCGATCCGGGCGGTGTTCGAGTATCCGACCGTGGCGTTGCTGGCCGGGGCGCTGGAGGGGGCGGAGACGGCCCGTCCGCCGCTGGTGCCGGCGCCGCGGCCCGAACGGCTGCCGCTCTCGTTCGCGCAGCAGCGGCTGTGGTTCCTTGAGCAGTTCGAGGGGCCGAGCACGGCTTATAACCTGCCGTTCGCGTGGCGGCTGGGCGGCCGGCTCGATGCCGCCGCGCTGACCGCCGCGCTGACCGACGTGGCGGGCCGGCACGAATCGCTCCGCACCATATTCATGGTCGACGGCGGCCAGCCATACCAGCACATCATCCCCGCGAGGGAGGCCACTGTCCCGGTCACGATTAGCACGGCGCGTTCGGTCGAATTGACTGAGCTGATCAATGCGGCGGCCCGGCACGAGTTCGACCTGGCCCGCGAGCTACCTATCCGGGCCTGGCTGTTCACCCTCCCCAAGCAAGAGCAGGCGCAAGAGCAGGCGCAGGAGCATGTGCTGCTGCTGCTGTGTCATCACATCGCCAGTGACGGCTGGTCCATGCCAGTGCTTATGTCGGACCTGGCCGCGGCGTACCAGGCCCGCTGCGATGGCCGGGCACCGCAGTGGGCGCCGCTGCCGGTCCAGTACGCCGACTACGCGCTGTGGCAGCAGGCCCTGCTCGGCAGCGGCAGCGGCGCGAGCCAGGACGCGGACGGCGGGGACGGGGACGGCGGGTTGCTGGCCGGGCAGGTGCAGTACTGGCGGCAGGCGCTGGCCGGGCTGCCCGAGGAGCTGGCGCTGCCGTTCGACCGGCCGCGCCCGGCGCAGCCGTCCCGGCGCGGTGGCCAGATCCGCTGGCAGCTGGCCGACCCCGCCCTGCACGCCGCGCTGGCCAGCCTGGCCCGCCAGCATCAGGCCACCATCTTCATGACCCTGCACGCCGGCCTGGCCGCGCTGCTGTCCCGGATGGGTGCCGGGACCGACATCCCGCTGGGTGCCCCGGTGGCAGGTCGGACCGATGAGGCGGTGCACGACCTGGTCGGGTTCTTCGTCAACACTCTGGTGCTGCGCGCCGACCTGACCGGCGATCCGAGCTTCGCCGAGCTGCTCGGCCGGGTCCGGGAGACCGTGCTGTCGGCCCAGGCCCGCCAGGACGTGCCGTTCGAGCGGCTGGTCGAGGTGCTGAACCCGGCCCGGTCGCCGGCTCGGCACCCGCTGTTCCAGGTCATGCTCGCCGACGAGGACATCGGCGCCGGCCATTGGCAGCTGCCCGGGCTGCGGATGACGCCGGAGCCGGTACCCGATGTGGCCGCCAAATTCGACCTGACCCTGGGATTCGAGCAGGACCGCGACGCCGAAGGAACCCCGGCAGGCATCAGCGCCTTCCTGGAATACGCCCTGGACCTGTTCGATCTGGCCACCGTGCAGGCCCTGGCGGGCCGGCTGACCCGGCTGCTACGTCAGGCCGCCCGTGATCCCGGCCGCCCGATCAGCCAGCTCGACCTGCTGACCGCCACCGAACGCCGCCGGCTGCTGCTCGAGTGGAATGACACCGTCCGGGCGGTGCCGGGGGTCACGTTGCCGGAGCTTTTCGAGGAGCAGGCCGCCCGTACCCCGCACGCTCCGGCTGTCCTATCGGCGGACGGGGAGCTGACCTACGGTGAGCTGAACGCGCGGGCTAATCGGCTGGCCCGGCACCTGATCACCCTGGGTGCGGGCCCCGAGCGGCTCGTGGCCATCGTCATGCCCCAGTCGACGGACGTGATCGTCGCGCTGCTCGCCGTGCTCAAGTCAGGCGCCGCCTACGTCCCCGTCGACCCCGGCTACCCGCCTGGCCGCCAGGCCTTCATGCTGACCGACAGCGGGGCGGCCATCACGCTGACCACCAGCGGCCTGGCCGGATCCCGGCCGGCCGCGACCACCCCGATCTTTCTGGATGATCCCGCGCTCGCGGAGGTGATCGCGCGTTACCCCGCCGGGGACGTCGGTGCCGCCGAGCGCTGCGGGCCGCTGTATCCGGCGCACCCGGCATACGTGATCTACACCTCGGGGTCGACGGGCCGGCCCAAGGGCGTGCTGGTCACCCAGGGGAGCCTGGTGAATTACCTGGCCCGGGTCCGGGAGACCTACCCGGACCTGGCCGGCCGCACGCTGCTGGTCTCGCCGGTGTCGTTCGATGGGAGCGTCAGCGCGCTGTACGGGTGCCTGCTGTCCGGTGGGCAGCTGTGCCTGGGCGCGGTGGATGAGGAGCTGCCCGCGCTGGCCGCCCGGGCCGGCGGGTTCACCTTCGGCAA
>JBEKKH010000492.1:0-6158 GCA_050010815.1 Streptosporangiaceae bacterium
GGCCTACCCTAGGCCGACCTCAGCCTGATCGCGCGGCCCGCAGCGTCCTGGCGCGGTCGGCGACCTGCGCGAGCACGCGCCGGGTGGCTTGCACGTCGTGCGGGTCGAGCCCGTCAGTGAGCGCGTCTTCGGTGGCGCGCATGACGCCCTGCAGGCGCGCGATCAGCGCCTGGCCCTCGCCGGTCAGGTCCACCAGGGACGCCCGGCGGTCTCCGGGGACCGGGGACCGGGTGACCAGGCCGGCCGATTCGAGCTGGTCGATCCGCTCGACGATCGACGGGCCGATCATGCTGAGGGACGCCGCGAGATCCTTCTGGATGGCGGGCCCGCGGGCCTTGAGGGCGGCGAGCACGGCCCAGCTGGAGAAGGTGGTGCCGGCCTGAGCCAGCACCGCGTCGAGCAGGCCGCGGGTGGCGCGGGCCGCGATGTGGATCTGGCCGGCCAGCGGTTCGGCCCCGGGCTCCGGGCTAGGCACGCGCCGGGCCTTCCACCGCTGAGGGCGCCGGTGCCAGCCCCCTAGCGGCGAACCCGGATGAGTTCGCTTGACAGATCCTGTTCATCCGCCGAGTATAGCTAGGAACCAGTTAGATTGGTTCCAATCCATATGGTGTCGATTAATATGGCCCGACCGGAGGGCAGATGAGGATCGCAGTGTTCGGATCGACCGGCGGCAACGGACGGCTCGTCCTGGCCGACGGGATCCGCCGCGGCCATGAGGTGACCGCGTTCGCCCGGGACGCCGGCGCCCTGACCGGTGTCGCGGGGACTATCACCGCCGCCATGGCGTCCCTGGGCGTGTCCCGGCTCGTGGCCACCAGCGCCTACGGCATCGTGGCCACCCGGCCCTACGTCGTCGCCGGGGTGGTCCGGAGGATCTTCGCCAAGGAGTTCGCCGACCAGGCCGCCGCCGACCGGATCATTACCGCCAGCGAGCTGGACTGGACGATCCTGCGGGGCACCCGGCTCACCAGCAAACCAGCCGACGGGCCGGCTCGCCGCAGCACCGGGCTGTTCGCCCAGGGGCCTTACTCCCTGGCCCGGTCCGCCTTCGCCGCGGCCCTGGTGGACCTGGCCCAGGACCGCACCGCCGTCCGCCAGATCGTCAACATCACCGCCTGAGCGGCCTCGCCTGCCGGTAGAAGGGCCCGGAGTCCTTGTTGAAGATGAGCACGATCACGGCGAGGCCGACCAGCCATACGACGACGCCGACGGTCAGCGTGGCCGGGTTGCGCGCGGCGCGGAACGAGATGGTCGGCAGGCCCAGCGTGCCGATAACGAAGAGCGCGGTCGAGACGCCCCTGGCCCAGCTTCGCCCGCTGCCGTTCGCCCACGCCATCCAGAGCCAGGCGCCCACCGCGATCAGGGCACCGACGACCAGGATGCCGTCCAGGAAGTTCTCGCCGAAGTGCAGCTGCGCCGCGGTGTCGTGCGGGTTCGCCTTGAGAATGACCGACTTAAGGCTGCTCCGGCTGACCAGCGCGATGATCAAGACGACCACCTCGAGCGCCGCCCCGGCGTACATGAGCCTGACGGCACTGAGCACCTTCCGCGGCGGCCTGCCGCGCTCGAACTGCACCTAACCAGCCTACCGCCGCTTCGTCCGCATCGGTAGGGCTCAGGGAGCCTGGTCCCCGGCGCTGCGCTGGTCCCGCACGACGGCGACCGCCTCCCGCTGGGTGAACCCGGAGCCGACGGCGAACGCCTGATCGAACCGGCTCGGGCCGAGCCGCTGGCGGACCTTGGCCACCAGCCCAGCCTCCACCCGCCGCAGGTGCGGCCAGGCCGGCAGGCCGACCCGCCCGCGCAGGCCCTGGGCCGCGCCTTCCAGCAGCGCGGCCCGTTCCGGGTCGCCCTCGGCGAACGCCAGCCAGGCGTACGCGGCCAGGCACAGGATCACGAACGGGGTGCTGCGGGCGGCCAGGCTCTGATCGAGCGCCGCATCGAGTAGCGGCCGGGCCTCACTGAGCCTGCCCGAGAGGACGTGCAGGATGGCCAGCTGCACCCTGGAGCCCGCGGCGAGCCAGTCGTCGCCGCAACGCTCCGCTAGATCGCGCGCCTCGCGCAGGTGCAGCAGCGCTTGTCGTAGCGGCCCAAACCGGTTTCCAGGGAGCCGGCGGTGAACGCCCGGTCATGGTCCAGGAACCAGCGCACCGCGGCGGCCAGGTTGCCCGTCTCGGCGTCCAGCCGTTCCAGCCACTGGTTCCGGCCGGGGCCGCGCAGCGGCCGGTCGGCCAGCCGCTCGGCCACGAACGCGCGGATGGTTTCCAGCATCCGGGTCCGGGGCCCCAGCTCAGTGCCGTCGACAGAGACCAGGCTCTGGCGGGCCAGCGCCTCGGAAAGTTCCAGCGCCCGATCCTCGTCAACGCCTGCCACGCGGGCGGCGGCCTCGATGGTCCAGCCGCCGGTGAACACCGCCGCGACCTCAAGCAGCGACCGCTCGCCGTCCTCCAGCAGGCCCACGCTCCACTCCACCGTGGCGCGGTGCGTGCGCTGGCGCTCGGGCAGGTCCACCGCGCCGGTCCCGAGCGCGTCCAGCGAGGCCGCGAGCCGGTCAAGGAGCGCTTGGGGGTCGAGCAGCCGGGTGCGGTCGGCGGCCAGTTCGATCGCCAGCGGCAGGCTCTCGAGCCGGCGGCAGATCTCGGCCACCGCCGCCGCGTTGCCCTCGGTCAGCGTGAAGCCAGGGCGCACCGCGCTCGCGCGGTCCGCGAACAGCGCCATCGCCGGCGAGGCGGCCAGTTCCCCGGCCGACATCTCGCCGGAGCCGGGCGACGGGGTAGCGGCAACGGTGGCACGGATACTCCCGCTCGGCTCGCAGCTCAAGCACCGTCCGGCTGGTGGCCAAGATCGCCACGCCTGGACAGCGAGCCAGCAGCTCCCCGAGGTCGCGAGCGACGTTGATTACTTGCTCCAGGTTGTCCAAGATGAGCAGCCAGGCGCCCTCGCCGAACGTCTCGGCCATGGCATCCAAGGGCGAGCCCGCCCGGGTCAGGTCGGCTCCTGTCATCCGGCCGACGGCGGCCAGGACCGCTCTCGGGTCTGTGACCGACTCCAACGGCACGAACACGGTGCCCGCACCGAAGCGATCACGCAGCCGCTCGCCTACCGCCACCGCCTCGGGCCGCGGCCGCCTTCCGGCGCCCGCGCGACACCCGCAGCCTGGCCACCAGCGGCCAGGCGCGGCTGCCGGTCGGGAGCCGGCCCCTTGACATACAGCAGCCGCGGCAACCCGGCTGACAGGTCGAACTCCTCCTCGAGCCCCGAGACCTGCGCGCCGGGGACCAGCTGCCCGTACCGCTGCCAGTACAAGCCGATGAACACATCGGCCTGCGCCAGGTACGCCTGGTACACCTCGGCCGGAGGATAAGGCCCCGCCTTCGCCGACACTTCTCTTCTGTGTCCTGCGTTACATTGGCCACGTGGACGTCGTCGGTGACCTGGTCGGCTACCAGGCAGCTGACCTGCACGCCGTCGTCGCCGAGGCGTTCGCCGACTACGTCATCCCGCTGCGGGTCGATGCGGCGGGCCTGGACGCAGTGCTCACCCGCCGCGGCTGGGAACCAGCATGGTCGTTCGGCCTTTTCCGCGCGGGACGGCTGGCGGGGTTCTGGCTCACCGGGCGAGACGACGGCCGCAATGAGGCCTACTGCATCATGGCCGGAATCCTGCCCGAGGCGCGCGGCAGCGGCGGAGTTGAAACCATGTTCGCGGCAGTGCTGGCGGCCACCGGCGCGCGGCCGCACCAGCTGGAGGTGATCCGCGGAAACGAGCGCGCGGCCCGGGCCTATCGGCGGCTGGGGTTTCGGCCCGCCCGCGTGCTGCACTACTACCAGCTGCCGCGCGCGAAGGCCGTGCTCGGCGAGCCCGGGTGGCCGGCCGTGGTCGAGCCATGGATGCCCGCCGCCTTGGCGCCCGAGTCATGGCTGACTTACCCGGCGGCGTGGCAGAACCGGCGCGAAGCGCAGCGTCGCGCGCTGTCACCCCCGCTCTGGCTGGTGGTGCGCGAGGGTAGCGTGTTGCGCGGGTCAGCGGTGCTCTTCGCGCCAAGCGGCGACCTAGCCGAGCTAGCCGTCGATCCGGCCGCGCGCGGCCGCGGCATCGGGCGCGCCCTGCTCGCGGCCGCGCTGGAGCACGCATCACCGGAGCGGGTGGCGCTCACCACCGTCGACGCACAGGACCAGGCCTTGTGCTCCTGGCTGGCGCGCTGCGGTGCCGAGTTGACCCTCTCCCAAGATGAGATGGTGCACGCAGGCGCCCACCCTAGGATGGCGTAGGTGGCTACGTTCGTGCTGGTGCCAGGGGCTGGCGGTCAGGCCGCGTACTGGGCGCTGCTGGTGCCCGAACTGCGGCGGCGGGGCCACCCGGCGATCGCGGTGGACATCGCCGAGGACGACCCGGCGCTGGGCCTGCCGGAATACGCCCAGATCGTCGACCGGGCCATCGGCGGCCAGCTCGGCGTGGTGCTGGTGGCCCAGTCGCTGGCCGGATTCACCGCGCCCATGGTCAGCCGGCCGGTCGCGATGATCGTCTTGCTGAACGCGATGATCCCCGAACCCGGCGAGACGCCGGGCCAGTGGTGGGACGCCACCGGATCCGCAAAGGCGCGCCGCGCCGCCGACGAGGCGGCCGGCCGCGACGGCGAGTTCGACGCCGAGACCTATTTCCTGCATGACCTGTCGGCCGAGGCCCGAGCCGTGCTGGCCGCCGCCGGGCCGCCACGCGAGCCGGCCGGCACCCCTTTCGGGCAGCCGTGCGCGTTCCAGCACTGGCCGGACGTCCCGATCAAGGCGCTGATCGGCGCCCAGGACCGCTTCTTCCCGGCCGGGTTCCAGCGCCGCCTCGCCCACGAGCGGCTCGGTATCGACGCCGATGAGATCCCCGGCGGGCACCTGGTCGCGCTCAGCAACCCAGCCGGCCTCGCCGACCGCCTGCACGCCTACGCCCCTAGGTACGCTGACACGCATGGCATGCCGCATCAGTGAGCTGGTCATCGACGCCGCCGACCCCGACCGGCTCGCCGCATTCTGGAGCGAGGTCCTCGGCTACGTCGAACTGGGCCGCGAGGACGACGGAAGCATCGAGATCGGGCCGCCCGACGCGGGCTTCGGCGGCCCGCAGCCCACCCTCATCCTCAGTCACAGCAGCGACCCGCGGCCCGGGAAGCTCCGACTGCACATCGACGTCAACGCCACCGACCGCGACCAGGACGCCGAGCTGGCGCGACTCCTCGCGCTCGGCGCCAGGCCCGCCGACATCGGCCAGACCGGCACCGAGAGCTGGCACGTCCTGGCCGACCCGGAAGGCAACGAATTCTGCCTCCTGCACACCCGGCTCCAGCCCCTCTGACCACGTCCGTCCCGGCGCGGCATACTCATAATGCCAGCGGTGCCTGGTGGGGCTGGCTCGTCACTGTCGCGCCCCATTCGGCGGGGCTGACGTCGCGGGCATGGGCAGAGAAGAGCCAGTGGTGCCCGTCAAGGTCACGGCACCGTACTGGCATTCGCCGTAGACGGTCTCGTGAAGGTCTTCCACGATCATGGCGCCAGCCGACTTCGCCCGCTCGAAGTGGGCGTCGATGTCCGGGACGAACACGGTGAGGGACTGGGTGCCGTAGCCGAGCTCGGCCGGGGTCTTCTCGCCGGGGTCCGCGGCCTCCAGCATGATCCAGGCATCGCGCAGGTACAGCTGGGCTCCGCTCAGGATGCCGGGAAGCCCGTACCGGTAGTGCTCGGTGAAGCCGAACGCGACCATCGGGCTGCTCCACCCCCACAGGGCGACAGGACCAGGCTCAACCATAGGAGTCCATCAGCCGAGGGGCAACGAGCCACGGCGGGCGAGCGCTGCCGTTGACGGCCGCTGGCGATCGCAGCACGATGATGACGACTGTCACTTACCAGGAGGAGACCCATGATCCTGATCAACATCAAGATGCAGATCCGGCCCGAGAAGATGAGCGAGTGGCTAGCAGTGGCCGACGCCTACGCCAAGGACGTCAACTCCGAGGAGGGCTGCTTGTTCTTCCAGTTCGCCCGGAGCCTTACCGACGACAGCGAGTTCGTCTGCATCGAGGGCTTCACCGATGCCGAGGCGGGCGCCACGCACGTCAAGCAGCCCTACGTGAAGAAGTTCTTCGACACCGCACCCGACTTGGTGGCCACGCA
>JBEKKH010000493.1:0-6150 GCA_050010815.1 Streptosporangiaceae bacterium
CGCTGACGCCGCCTCCGCTGACGCCGCGGCCCCCGACTCCCCGGATGCCGCCCCGGCCGCCCCGGCAGCTCACGCCGACGGCGCTCCCGCCGACTCCGGGCCTCCGACCGGCCCCGACCCGTCAAGCTCAGACCGAGGCAGCGGCCTAGGTGGTCCCGCCCTCTAAGCCGAGGTGAACACCAACGACACGTTGTGGCCGCCGAACCCGAACGCGTTGTTCAGCACCGCCATCGGCTCGGAGCCTCGTTTGCTGAGCGGCCTCGGCTCGGTGGCGACATCGACAGGGACGTTTTCGTCGAGGTCATCGAGGTTAATAGTGGGCGGAGCCACATGCTCCTTCAGCGCGAGGATGGCCGCCACCGACTCGATGGCGCCTGCGCCGCCCAGCAGGTGCCCGGTCATCGATTTTGTGGATGTGACGATCACGCCGTCTACGGCCGATCCCAGCGCCTTGACCAGCGCCTGGGCCTCGAGCGCGTCGCCCTCCGGAGTCGAGGTGGCGTGCGCGTTCACATGCACCACCTGAGCCGGGTCGACCCGCGCATCGGCCAGCGCCCGGCTGATCGCCGAGGCCACCCCGGCTCCGTCGGGTGCGGGGTGGGCGATGTGGTAAGCGTCCGAGGAGTAGCCGGCCCCGGCCGCGATCGCATATACCATCGCGCCGCGCTGCCGGGCGTGCGACAGCGATTCGAGCACCAGCATTCCGGCCCCCTCGCCGAGCACGAACCCGTCCCTGGCCTTATCAAACGGCCGTGACGCCCGTTCGGGATCATCGTTGCGGGTGGACATGGCGCGCATCACCGCGAACGCGCCGATGTTCAGCGGCAGGATCGCCGCCTCGGTCCCGCCCGCCAGCACCACGTCGGCCCGCCCGGAACGGATCATGTCGATGCCGTACCCGATCGCCTCCGCACCGGATGCGCAGGCACTGACCAGGGAGTGAGCGCCAGCATGGGCCCCGATCTCCATGCTGATCCAGCCGGCCGAGCCGTTCGGCATCAGCATCGGTACCGTATAGGGCGAGATGCGCTGCCAGCCCTTTTCCCTGAGCATGTCGTAGGCCGTCAGCGTTGACCCAATGCCGCCGATCCCGCTGGTGACCGCGACCCCGAGCCGCTCCGGGTCCGTTTCCGGCGCTCCCGCGTGCGCCCACGCCTCACGTGCGGCGACCATCGCCAGCTGCTCGCACCGGTCCATCCGGCGCGCCTGCACGCGACCCACGATCGCGACCGGGTCGACGGCCGCCTGGGCCGCGATGCGAACCGGCAGCTGCTGCGCCCACGGCTCGGTGAGCGGACGCACGCCGCTGTGCCCAGCCAGCATCCCCGCCCAGGTCGACGCGACGTCCCCGCCGAGCGGGGTCGTCGCGCCGAGCCCGGTGACGACGACCGTTTCTCGCTCTACGGTCACGCTGTACCCCCGGCGTTCTTGGCGACGAAGGTCACCACATCCTGGACCGTGGTGAGGTCCTTCAGCTGGTCATCGGGAATCTCGACGCCGAACTTGTCCTGCGCGGCGACGGCGATCTCGACCATCGACAGCGAATCGATGTCCAGGTCGTCCACGAAGCTCTTGCCCGGCGTGACCTCGTCCGCCGGGACACCCGCGATCTCTTCGACGATTTCCCCGAGTCCGGCAAGAATCTCCTGGTCGTTCATGGTGTTTGCTCCTTGTCGTAAATGTTTCCGCGCCCGTTGGCGGGGCTGCGTCCTATCACATCTCGTGCCGTGCCGGCGGCCAGCCGCCTGACGAGGCGCGGCTAGGGTACCGTGATCACCTGCGCCGCGTAACACAGCCCCGCGCCGAACCCGAGCAGCAGTGCCGCCGACCCCGGCTTCACGTCGCCGCGCTCGATCATCCGTGACAGCGCCAGCGGGATCGACGCGGAGGACGTGTTACCCGCGTTCACGATGTCGTCCGCCAGGCGCTCACGGGGGACGCCGAGCTTGCGCGCGATGGTCTCGATGATCCGCAGGTTCGCCTGATGGGGAACGAACGCCGCCAGGTCGCTCACCGCGACGCCGGCCCGCTCGCACGCCTGCGCCGCGATCGGGTGCATCGCGGTGGTGGCCCAGCGGAACACCGCCTGGCCCTCTTGGTGCAGCGAGGAGTTACGGTCGGCGATCGTGATGTTCTGGGCCAGGTCCCCCGAGCTTCCCCACACGACCGGGCCGATGCCGGGCGCCTCGCCGTCTGCGACCGGGCCGACCACCGCGGCTCCTGCGCCGTCAGCGAAGATGATGCAGGTAGACCGGTCGGTGAAGTCGATCCATGCCGACATCTTCTCCGCCCCGACGACCAGCACGTGCCGGGCCGTGCCGGCCCGGATGGCGTCTGAAGCGTTCGCCAGCGCGTAACAGAAACCGGCGCAGGCCGCGTTGAGGTCGTAGGCACCGGGCGCGACAATCCCGAGCCGGTACGCGACTACCGCGGAGACGTTCGGTATCGATGCCTCCGTGCTGCAGGTGGCCACGATGACCAGGTCGATGTCACCTGGGGACAAACCGCTGGCGGCCAGCGCCTTGCCGCCGGCGACGAATGCCATGTCGGTCACGCTCTCGTCAGGCCCGGCGATCCGGCGGCTGACGATGCCGACCCGGCTGCGGATCCATTCGTCGCTGGTATCGACGGTGACGGCCAGGTCAGCGTTGGTGACTACGTTGCCGGGCTGATAATCGCCGAACGACAAGAGGCGCGCGCCCGCGGCGGGTGCGAACGGGCCGACGGCTGGGGCCGGATGGATAGATGTCATGCGCCTTGGTGTTCCTTGATCATATGGTGGGCCGCGTCTAGCTGGTCTGGGGTCTTGATCGCCAGCCGGACCACGTCGGGCAGCGCCCGACGGGCCAGCCCGGTCAGCGTGCCCGAAGGCGGGAGTTCCATGATGGCGGTCACGCCGAGTTCGGCCATGGTCTGCATGCACAGGTCCCAGCGCACCGGCGCGGCGACCTGGGCGACCATGCGCACCAGCCACTCCTTGCCCGTGGTGATCGTCGCGCCGTCGGCGTTGGACAGCAGCATGATCGCGGGATCGGCCACCGTGATCCCGGCGGCCGCGCCGCCCAGTGCCGCCACGGCCGCCGCCATGTAACGGGTGTGAAAGGCCCCCGCGACTTTCAGCGAGCGCAGCCGCGTGTTGGCCGGCGCCGCCGCCGCGAAGGCGGCCAGGTCGGTGATCCGCCCGGCGGCCACGATCTGGCCCTCGGCATTGACGTTCGCGGGATACAGACCGTGCTCGGCGACGGCCGCGAAAACTTCGTCCTGATCACCACCGAGCACGGCTGTCATCCCGGTCGGCTCGATCGCCGAGGCCGCCGCCATCGCGCGGGCGCGCACCCGGACCAGGCGCATCGCGTCATCTGCGCCGATGACGCCGGCGATAACCCCGGCCGCGAGTTCTCCCACGCTGTGCCCGGCCACCACGTCGGCGGGAAGGTCGCTGGCGTCACCGCCCGCCAGGGCGCCGGCCGCGGCGAGGGCGGCCGCCACCAGCAAGGGCTGGGCGACCGCGGTATCCCTGATCTCATCGGCGCTCGCGGTGGTGCCGTACTTGATCAGATCGCAGCCCGCTAGCTCGGAGGCGGCGCCGAGACGCTCAGCGACGCCGGGCAGTTCGAGCCAGGGCGCCAGGAAACCCGGCGTCTGCGCGCCCTGCCCAGGCGCGGTGATGATCAGCATCCTCTTACCCTGCCCTGTAGAAGTCCGCCACCTAGATGTCGGACGCTACGAAGTTACCTATCTAAAAATTGTAGCTTCTGTCCAAGTAGCTCTCTGTCTCTTTGCGCCTACGGGGCGGACTCCTCAGTCGAGGAGCCGCGTTCCCTCGGCCCGCCTGGCGGCCAGCCGGCCGAGGACGAGGGCGACCCACAGGGTGAAGCCGTCACGGCCGACCGATGGCGTGTACGTGGTGAGCTCGGCAATGCGTCGTAGCCGGTAACGGACCGTGTTCGGGTGCACGAACAGCAGTCGTGCGGTGGCCTCCAGGGACGAGCCCTGCTCCAGATAGGTCGTCAGGGTCTCGAGCAGTGCGTGCCCGCCGCCGATCAGTGGCTGGTACACGTCGCTGATCAGCGCCGCTCGAGCGTCCTGGTCGCCGTCCAGGGCACGTTCGGGCAGCAATTCGTCCGCCCCGGTGGGCCTGGGCGCATCCGGCCAGGCGGGAGCGGCGTGCAACGCGGCCAGGGCGGCTCGCGCGGAGGCGGAGGCGGCGCGCAAATTCCGGACCAGCGGCCCGGCGATGACCGGTCCCGGTCCGAACCGGCCAGCGAAGCGTTCGGCCGCGGCGATCGGGTCGTCGGCGCCGCCGAGCACCAGGATCAGCCGGTTTCCCTGCACGCCGGCGAGCAGATCGAGCCGGGCCCGCTTGGCCTGAGCCCGGAGGTCCTCGATGAGCGGCTCAGGCCCGCTGGGCCCCGTGCTCCCCGGGCCGGTCGAGCCGTCCTCGTCGGCAATGGTCCCGACGACGACCACCACGGGGGAGGATGACCAGTTCAGCGCCGAGGCCCACGAATGCATCGAATCCTCAGTTTCCCCGCGTACCAGGGAATCCACGACGAGCGCTTCGAGCCTGGCGTCCCAGGCGCCGCGCGCCTCCGCCGTCCGCGCGTACACCTGCGCTGCGCTGAACGCGATCTCCCTGGCGTAGGTCAGCACCGCCTCGCGTAGCTCCGCCTCGCCGCCGGGCACGGCCAGCCCGTCCACCTGGGCTTCCACCGCGTCGATGATGACCCGCACCATCTCGACCGCGTGCTGCAGGCTGACCGCGCGGGCCAGTTCGCGCGGTGCCGTGCCGAACACCTCGGTGACCGCGGGCCGGTTACGCTCCGGGTGCCTGATCCAGTCCAGGAACGCGGCGATCCCCGCCTGGGCGACCAGGCCTAGCCAGGACCGGTTCTCCGCGGACATCTTGCGGTACCAGGGCAGCCGTTCGTCCATAGCGGCGATGGCGGCCGTGCTGAGGGCCCCGGCCGCCCGCTCCAGCCGCCGCACGGTCTCCTGGTCTACCCGCGGCCTGGCCCCCCTGGCGCCCCTGGCTCCCCTAACCTGCTGCTTCGCCGTCACCCTGTCACCCTGTCACCCTGCGGTTTACGCCAGGGCCTCGCTAACCGGGAGGTCGAGGCGGTACCGGGTGATGGCCTGGGCCGGAAGACCGGGGTCCACCGCGCCGGCCCGGGCCAGTTCCCAGAGCACCGCGACCGTGATCGACTCGGCATCGACGTGGAAGAACCGCCGCGCGGCCGGCCGGGTATCGGAGAAGCCGAACCCGTCGGTGCCCAGCGAGGTGTACCTGCCCGGCATCCACCGGGCGATCTGGTCAGGCACCGCCTTGATCCAGTCCGACACCGCCACGATCGGGCCGGCCGCGTCGGCCAGCGCCGAGGTGACATACGGCACCCGCGGTTCCTCACCGGGATGCAGCATGTTCCACGATTCGCAGGCCAGCCCGTCCCGGCGCAGCTCGGTCCAGGAGGTGGCCGACCAGATATCGGCGGATACGCCCCAGTCCGTGGCCAGCATCTCTTGGGCGGTCAGAGCCGACCGCACCGCTATCCCGGACGCCAGGATCTGGGCGCGCGGCGCGTCGGCCACGGACCGTTCGGCCTCATCATGGCCGTCGCCCGAAGCTGCCGGGTTCCCGTCACCGGGCCCGGTCGCGCCGAGGGCAGGCGCGTACAGGTACAGCCCGCGCAGGATGCCCTCCTCGAGCGCGGCGGTCCCGCCGGGGAAGTTCACCGGCTCGGCGGGTTGCGGATAGGGCTCGTTGTACAGGGTGAGGTAGTAGAAGATGTTCTCACCGTCCGGGTGCTCCGGCGTGGCCTCGTACATCCGGCGCAGCGCGTCCCGCATCACGTAGGCCAGCTCGAATGCCCATCCGCAGTCGAAGGATACGCATGCCTCGCTGACCGAAGCCAGCAGCAGCGAGTGCCCGTCGTTGTGCTGCAGGCCCTCGCCGGCCAAGGTCGTCCGTCCGGCCGTCGCCCCGAGCAGGAAGCCTCGCCCGAGCTGGTCGCCGAGCAGCCACATCTCGTCGCCGGTCCGCTGCCAGCCGAACATCGAGTAGAACACGTACACCGGGATCATGTGCGTGCCGTGGGTGGCGTACGAGGTCCCGGCCGCGATCACCGAGCCCATCGCGCCGGACTCGCTGAT
>JBEKKH010000494.1:0-6125 GCA_050010815.1 Streptosporangiaceae bacterium
CCTGCGCACGGCCCTGGCCAACGGCGAGGTCGGTACGCCCGGCTTTACCATCCAGCCCCGGGCCGCCGATTTCACCGAGCGGATCTGGCAGGGCGTATTCAGCGGGCCCGGCGCGGCGTACGCCGCGTCTGGCGGCTCCAACCTGCTGCTCAACCGGGCGGCCTATGGCTACAGCGAGCCGACCGACGAGGTGCAGCGGCCCTGGGCCGACGAGTTCCTCGCGCACTGGACGCAGCCGCGGGCGCCGCGGATCGGCCTGTCCCGGTTCGTCTTCCCGGCCAAGGACAAGCGGTCCGCGCTGGAACAGATCGGGGCGGACGTCGTGCGCGCCTCCCAGCGGCTGGCCGAACGCGGCGCGTTCCCCGCCGGGCTCAGCACCGAGGGGTACCTGGACCGGTTCCACTCCTTCTACGGCCACCCGGAGGAGATCGTGACCGAACTGCGGCAGGAGCAGGTGCTGCCGTTGGCGACCGACCTGATTACGCAGTTCAACCCGGCCGTTCCCGATCACGACGCGGCGATCCGCGCGCTGGAGCTCATCGCGACGCAGGTCGCGCCCGCGCTCGGCTGGAGGCCCGCACCGGCCGACTCCGCCGAGCCAGCCGAATCCGCTGCCGCGCTGACGGGCGCGGCCGAACTGGCAGGAGCCTGACTTGAACCAGACCACCTTTGTCACCGACTACACCGGCCCGGAGGGGCTGCGCACCCGGGGCACCGTGCTGGTCGTGCCCGGCCGGGGTGAGGGCGAGGCGACCTACCGGCGCTTCGGCAGGCGGCTGGCCGCCGACTCCTACCGGGTACGGGTGCTGGCCGCCCCGGTGATCGCCGAGGCTGACCTGGCCGGCTCGCTGGAGCGATTCGCCGGGCAACTGGCCGACGCCGTGGCGGGGACCGGCGCAGTGGCGGGGGCCGACGCAGACGGGCCGGTGCGCCCGCTGGTGCTGGTCGGATCGGACACCGGCGCCGCCACCGTGGCCGCGCTGGTGGCACGATCGGTGACCGAGTCCGGAACGCCGGACCTGCCGTGGTGGCCGCAGGCGCTCGTGCTCGCCGGGCTGCCTGGATACGCGGCGCACCAGCCGGGCAGCTGGGACGATGAACTGGACGTGCGCACGCAGTGCAGCGTGCACCGTGCGGTACTCAGCGACGATGAGTCCGTACAGAGAGGGGCGCTGTCGGCCGCTGTCCCCGGCGCACTGCTCGACGCCGCGTACGGCAGCACCGCCGGCCTGCCGCAGTTGCTGCTGGTCGGCGACGCCGACCCCATGGCCGACCGGGACGCCCTGGCCCAGGCCGCGAAGGCGCTGCCGGCTGCGCGCCTGGTCGTGGTGCGCCGCGCGCACCACGACGTTCTCAACGACCTGCAGCACCGTTCGGTGGCCGCCGAGGTCGTCACGTTCCTCGAAGCGCTGCGCAACGAGCCGTCGCTGGAGCCCATCGTCGAGGTGGAGTCCAGTGCGTGGTGACCGGACCCGAGTGAAAGCGAGCGGCCGCGGATGACGACCACCCTCTTCGACCCGAGGTGGCTGCGGCACGTGTTCGGCGCCTTCCCGTCCGGCGTCGCGGTCGTCGCCGCGGTCGTGGCGGGCACCCCCGTCGGCATCGCGGCCAGCTCCTTCACCTCCGTGTCGCTGGACCCGGCGCTGGTGTCTTTGTGCATCGCGCACACCTCCACCACCTGGCCGGTGCTGCGCGAGGTGCCGCGGCTTGGCGTCAGCATCCTGTCCGCCGCGCAGGAACGTGCCGGGCGACAGCTGGCGGACCGACGCGGCGATCGCTTCGCCGAGCTCTCCTGGCGCGCGACCGCCGACGGTGCCGTACTACTGGACGGAGCCAGCGGCTGGCTGGAGACGAGCGTGGAGCAGCAGGTGCGGGCGGGCGACCACGACATCGTCGTGCTGCGCGTCCACGATCTAGACGCTGACCATGGCATCAGCCCGCTGGTCTTCCATGCCGGTCAGTTCCGCCGACTGGAGCCGTGACCTCGGTCAGGGTTCATACTCGGTCAGGGTTCGTACCAGGTCAGGTTAGACCGGGGTCGGCTCGGCCGCGCGGACCGGCTGTACCGCCGACGCCCGGCTCCAGCCGAGAGCGGGTGCCACCTCAGTGGCGATCAGTTCCAGGGCACGGACGGCGGCGTCGTGGTCGGGAACGCCCGGGTTGAACTGGGCGATCAGGTCGGTGGCCAGCGGCAGGGCCTGCTCGGCTCGCAGCGCCTCGATGATCTGGTCCGGGTGGCCGTAGAAGGCGTGGAACCGCTTCAGGTAGTCCTCGGTGGTCAGCCCGGCCGGGAACTGGCCGCGCTGAACGAAGCCCTCGGCTCCCCGGAGCACGCCGTCCTCGATTTGTGCCAGCGCAGCTGGCTTGTCCCTGGCCGGGAAGATGAAGCGCGACAGGCCGATCCGCGGCCGGTGCGGCTGGCTCCATTTCGCCAGGAATTCCTCCGCCCACGGCCGTTGCACGACGTCGGTCGGTTCGGCATACCCGTAGGTGGCGCGGTTCAGCAGCAGGTTCGACCCGCCGGCCGCCGCGTAGGCCGCCCCTGCGCCGCTGAAGACGCCCTGCCAGATACGCCTGGTGAAGTCGCCCGCTGGCGGCTGGATCGTGAAGCCCTCCGTGCCTACCTCCTGGTTGGCCAGCGCCTTGCGGACAATGTCCAGCCGGTCAGTGGTCAGCTGACGCTTGTCATCGAAGTCGGCGCCGAACGCCGCGTACTCCACAGGCCCGTACCCGCTGCCGACACCGAGTTCGACTCGCCCCTCGCTGAGGGTATCGACGACCGAGATGTCCTCGGCCAGCCGCAGCGGGTGCTCCAGCGGCAGGATCGTGATGGCGGTGGCCAGCCGGATCCGCTTGGTGCGGGCGGCCGCGTGGGCGAGGAACGTCCACGGCGAGGGCAGCCCGCCGCCGCCGAGCGGCACGTGGTGCTGGGCAACCCAGCCGACGTCGAAACCCAGCTCGTCGGCGACGACGAATAGCTCCTGAGCGTGGCGGTAGGTGGCGGAGGAGCCGCCTCGGCCCTGTACGTGGGTGAGAAAGCCGAGCCGGAAGCGCGGAGCCTCGGGTTGTGCAGCGGACACGTCAGCTCTCGGGCTCATGCCTTCGAGCATGGGTTCGGATGTGGGCAAATGTCCAACGACGGTTCATGATGGGCACCCATCATGAACCGCAATACCTGATTAGGCTAGTAATCCGATCGACATACTCAACATTTTCGCTTAGGCTAGGGTGCATGCTCCGGATCCTGGATGTCGCGCCCCTGCGCAGCTTCGTGGCTGTCGCGGACTGCGGCGGCTTTCAGCGCGCCGCGAACTCACTGCATCTCAGCCAGGGTGCGGTGAGCCAGCATGTTCGCCGACTAGAGGCGGCGGTCGGCCGTCCCCTGGTCGAACGGCAGGGCCGCGGATCACGGTTCACTCCCGACGGTGATACGTTGCTGCGCCAGGCCCGGCGAATCTTGGCTCTGCATGACGAGACGTTGCGCGACTTCGGTGTCGAGTCTGAGCAGACCCTCGTGATCGGCTCGACGGAGCATGCCGCTGCTCAGCTGCTCCCTGGCCTGGCCAGCTCGCTAACGGAGGCGCTCCCCGATTGCCGTCTGCGGTTCCGCGTCGACCGCGGCGCGCAATTGCGTGAGGCGCTGGCTGACGGCCGGATCGACGTTGCGCTGCTGCTAGGGTCCTCGGACGACCTACATGCCAGAACGGTCGGCAGGCTCGAACTGACCTGGTACGCAGCGCCAGACTGGACACCGCCGGGCGCTGATGAGCCCGTTCCCCTTGTCGCCTTCGACGATCCGTGCGCGCTGCGCTCCCGTGCGCTGGAAACCCTCGCCGCGCATGGCATCCCGGTGGAAGTGAACTGCGAGGCTGCCCACCTGGCAGGAGTCCAGGCGGCCGTCCGGGCGGGCCTCGGCATCGGCCTGATGGCAACTCTCGGGCAGACCCCGGACGGCTTGATCCCCCGCCACGACCTGCCGACCCCGGAACCGATCACCCTGTCGGTATGGCCCAGGCGCGGACTACCCCGCGACCTCACCGAGGAAGCGGCCGACTCGCTGCGCCGCCTGCTGACGCCTTCCCGGCTGGTGCGGCCACCCGTCCGAAATGTCCTGATGGCCACCGGAACCTGATGGCCGCTCATCACGTTCCGGCGGGTCCCGTCGGGTAGGTTCCGCCGCACGACCTTGCTGCCCACGGTAATGGCTGGGTCAACAGGTCATAGCGCGCAGCAGCCAGGTAGGCATCAAGGTCAACCTCACCAGTTTGCGACCGGACCGCTGAGGCGCTTATGCCGTCACTCTCCGCCCCATTCGGAGCGCAGGATGCCCATCATGATGAAGTCTTTCCAGCCGTCAGGGTAAAGCTCAGCTTCGCGGCGAACCCCTTCCCAGCGGAAGCCGCAGACCAGGTAGCAGTTGATGGCACGGCTATTGCTGGTCAGCGCCTGCAACTCGACGCGGTGCACACCCAGCACATCAAACGCCCAGGCCAGCACCAACCGGGTGACCTCACGACCGAGCCCCCGGCCGCGCAGGGCCGCGACGAACAAGCCCACCGTGTATTCCGCGCAGTGCTGCTGGGAGTTCACTTCAAGACCGGCGCTGCCGATGCAATGGCCGTCGTATTCGACCTTCCAGGTGTAGGTACGGGGATCTGAAGGGGAGCTGGGGGCGGTCAGATACTCGCGGGTGTGGTAGCGGCGGCCATCCCACTCCCGCCGCCACGACGAGCCGTAGCCGTCTTCTTCCTCGGGGTCGATGGGATGGCGCAACCGATCATCAACATCGGAGTCCCGCGGGCCACGCAAGATGACCCGCTCGCCGTACAACGTCGGCAGCGGGGGTAGCGTCAGAGAGTCCAGCATGAGCCAGACTCTACGCACTGCCCTGATGCGGGTCCCGGCGGGTGACAAGAGGATAACTGCAGAACTCCGTCTGGGTCGTAAAGGATTACTGTGCCGGCGAAGAAGTCGCCTGCTGACCGCAGGTACCGGCCGTTCAGCCAGATAAAGATTCCAGATAGCAGCTGGCCATTCAGGCAGAACCCGGTGATCTGGCGCAGCGCCACCTGCTTTCGCCCTGCCAACCGGTGAGGTTCCGGCAGCCAGCACCGCAGGCTGAGTATCTGCTGGGCTGGCGATCGTCCTTGTCCCCACGCGAACAAGCTCCAGGCGACATAGCCGATCCCGAGGGTGACGCTGAACAGCAGAAGCCCGAGGAACCAGGCGGCGGCCACCCGGCCGGGGCTCGCAAGCCGTACGCCCTGCGGCAGGAAAAGCCCGGACGCAGGATCGAAGTACATCCCCGGCGGCGCCGGCGACGGGGCGAATTGCTCATAGCCGCGCCTGACTTTTTGTGCCCGTGTCATGGCAGCCTCAATCCGGAGTGGCTGATCTTCTGCCCAGAGTCTATGACCATGACCGCAACAGCGCGGGAAAGCGCTGGGGCAGGCCGCGCGACCGCGGGGTCCGCCGCAGCCCCAGCGACAGCACGCGGTCCCTAACCGGGCTTCGCCTTCCAATCGCGGTCCAGCAGCCCCATGACGTGGCGATCGACCCACTGCCCATCCCACCGGAGCGCATCGCGCATCGTCCCCTCGTGTACGAAACCTAGCTTCTCGTACACATGCCGAGCGCGGGGATTGAAGTCGTAAACCTCCAGCCCGATGCGATGCACCCCCACCGCCCCGAACGCATAGCCGATAACGAGCCTGGCCGCTTCCGTCCCGAGCCCTCGCCCGCCGCCTCCACCGGCCGCAGCACGATAAGGCTCCCTTCCAGCTGGCCCTACGGTGGCTCGAGGGTGCTCTGGACAACGGGGAGAGCGAGAGAACCTCGTGCCGTAACCGGCAACGTTTGCCCTGTCCCGTGAGCCGCGATGAGTTCTGCGGCGTCCGGCGGTCGTACTGTCGAGCCCGTTACCGAGGAGGACTTCTGATGCGCAGCGTGACCTATTCGATGGGCGTCTCACTTGACGGCTACATCGTCGGGCCGGACGGCGGTTTCGACTGGACGGCGCCCGACGAGGAGGTCTTTCGCTTCGTCACCGACGAGATACGAGAGGTCGGCGTCCACCTGCTGGGACGAGGGCTGTACGAGACGATGCTGTACTGGGAGACCGCCGA
>JBEKKH010000495.1:0-6119 GCA_050010815.1 Streptosporangiaceae bacterium
ATGGCACGCCCGGTGAGCGGGTCGGTTCCGACGTAGACGGTGACGCGGAACGACCCGCTCGGAAGTTGCTCTATGTAACCCTTTGCTGCCCTAGGCATGACGTAAGAATAAAGCCGAGGACCGACATTCATCCCACGACTCGTCCCACGGAAGGTGGTCCGCGAAGGTCCTTAACCTCTCTGACCTGGGAGCCGGTGAGCGGGATCGAACCGCTGACCTGCCGTTTACAAGACGGCTGCTCTGCCAACTGAGCTACACCGGCGGGAGACTCTGAGCATGGTAGCCGATCGCGCCGGGTCACGGCTTGCGGGCCGCCATCGCGCGCGAGGTTACCGCAGCCGGGACCGGACCGCGGCGATCTCGTACAGGGCGATGCCCGCGGCTACGCCTGCGTTCAGCGACTCGGTACGGGCCGCGATCGGGATCTTGACCAGGACGTCGCACGACTGCGAAACGATCCGGGACAGGCCGCGGCCCTCGGACCCGATGACCAGGGCCAGCGGAGCCGTGGCCAGCTCCAGCTCCCGGATGTCGGTGTCCCCGGCCGCATCCAGGCCGGCCAGGAAGACCCCGGCGTCGCGGTAGGACTGCAGCGCGCGGGTCAAGTTGACCGCGCGGGCGACCGGGACGCGGGCCAGGGCCCCGGCCGACGCCTTCCACGCACCGGCCGTGACGCCGGCGCCGCGGCGGCCGGGAACGACCACCCCGTGCGCGCCGAACGCCGCCGCGGAACGCACCACGGCACCGAGGTTGCGCGGGTCGGTGACGCTGTCCAGGGCGACGATAAGCGGTAGTTCGCCGGCCTCGGCGGCCCGGGCCAGCAGGTCATCGGGGTGGGCGTAGTCGTAGGGCCGGACCCGCAGGGCCAGCCCCTGGTGCAGCGCCCCGCCGGTGTGCCTGTCGAGTTCGGCGGGGCCGGCCTCGAGCACCGCGATGCCGCGGTCGGCGGCCAGCTTGATGGCCTCGGCGACCCGGTCGTCGTGCTGGATGCGGGTTCCGACGTACAGCACCACGGCCGGGACGCCGGCCCGGAGCGACTCGACCACCGAGTTACGGCCGGCCACGAACTCGGCCGAATCCCCCGCCCCTCGCACGCCGCGGGCAGAAGACCCCGCCGACCCGTAGGACCTGGTGGCCTCGCCAGAACCCCCTGATCCATAAGAGCCGCCAGACCCGCCGGACCCGTGGGAGGCGCCGGAGCGGTAGGGGCCGCCCGGCCCCGGCGGGAGGGCGGGCCGGGACGTGTCGGGGGAAGCGGCCGCGCGCCGCTGCGCGGGGTGCCCCGGCCGCATGGCCGCGGGCGGGGTCGGGCCCTTGCCCTCAAGCGCACGCCGACCCAGCCCGCCGGTACCCGGACGTGGCTTGCCCGATTTGGCCCGGCCCGATCCCGCGCGCCCCGTGCCGGCTCCGGTCCGGCGCGGCCGGGCGCCACCTGTTCCGCTCAACGCTTCAACTCCCATCGCGGGCCTTCGCCCGTGTCCTCGACGACGATGCCGATCTGCTCAAGGCCGTCCCTTATCGCGTCCGAGGTCGCGTAGTCGCGGCGGGCCCGGGCCGCGTCCCGCTGCTGCAGGGTCAGCTTGACCAGCGCCCCGACCACCTGCCTGAGCCGCTCATCGGACCCGCCTTGGGCCCCGGCCCAGGGCGGCGCCAGCGGATCGAGGCCGAGCACGTCGAGCATCGCCCTGAGCCTGACCAGGCTCAGCCGGGCGCCGGTCTTGTCCGAGGCGGCCAGCGCCTGGTTGCCGTCCCTGACGCAGGCGTGCACGGCCGCCAGCGCGGCGGGCACGCCCAGGTCGTCGTCCATGGCCGAACGGAACGACACCGGCAGCGTGCCCGCCTGGTCGGCCTCGCGTCCGCCCGGCTCCGCGGGGGCACCGGAATCCTCGTCGAGGCCGAGGCGGTCGAGCACCTCGCTGGCCCGCACGGCGAAACGCTCGATCCGCTGGTACGCGGCGACCGCCTCGTCCAGCGCATCCTCGGAAAACTCGAGCAGCGACCGGTAGTGCGCCTGGACCAGGTAGTAACGCAGTTCGGCGGGCCTGACCCGGGTCAGCAGGTCGGTGACCAGCAACGAGTTGCCGCCGGACTTGCTCATCTTCTCCCCGGCCAGCCCGAGCAGGCCGTTGTGCAGCCAGTACCGGGCGAACCCGTCACCGGCGGACCGGGATTGCGCGCGCTCGTTTTCGTGGTGCGGGAAGATCAGGTCCATCCCGCCGCCGTGAATATCGAAGGACGACCCGAGGTACTTGGTCGCCATGGCCGAGCATTCCAGGTGCCAACCCGGACGGCCCGGACCCCACGGCGTTTCCCAGCTGGGCTCGCCCGGTTTCGCGGCTTTCCACAGGGTGAAATCGCGCGGGTCGCGCTTGGCCGCGCTGGCGCCGGCGTCCTCGGCGGCCCGCATCTGATCGAGCCGCTGGCCGGACAGCGCGCCGTAGCCGTCGTAGGAGCGCACGTCGAAATACACGTCTCCGCCGCCCGGGTAGGCGCTGCCGCGCTCGATCAGGCGACGCATCAGCACGATCATCTCCGGGATATGCCCGGTGGCGCGCGGCTCGATATCCGGCGGACGGCACCCGACCGCGTCGTAGGCCCAGGTGAACGCGCGCTGGTTACGTTCGGCCAGGATCGGCGGCGCGACGCCGGTCCGCTCGGCGGTCCGCAGGATCTTGTCCTCCACATCGGTGACGTTGCGGCAGAAGGTCACCGAGTACCCGCTCACCTCCAGCCAGCGAACCAGGACATCGAAGCACACCGCCGACCGCAGGTGGCCGATGTGCGGTGGCGCCTGCACGGTGGCACCGCAGAGGTACACCGACGCCTGTCCCGGCGTAATCGGCGTGAACTCGCGTACCGCCCGCGTCGCGGTGTCATGAAGGTGCAACGTCACCTTGCCAGGCTACGGTATACCCCAGGGCCCGGCGGGACGGCTGACCAAGCCCGGCCCGACCCTAGCTGGCCAGACCCTATCCGGCCGGCAGCAGCAGCGCGGTGGCCATCGCGGCGATGCCCTCACCCCGGCCGGTCAGGCCGAGACCGTCGGTGGTGGTGGCGGCCACGGTGACCGAGGCGCCGGACAGCGCTTCGGCCATCACCTTCTCGGCTTCGGCCCGGCGCGGCGCGACCCGGGGCCGGTTCCCGATCACCTGAACCACGACGTTGCCGATGACGAACCCGGCCTCGGTGATCAGCCGGCCCGTCTCGCGCAGCAAGGCGATCCCGGACGCGCCCGCCCACTCCGGCCGGGCGGTGCCGAAATTCTCGCCCAGGTCACCAAGCCCGGCCGCCGACAGCAGGGCGGTGCAGGCGGCATGCGCGGCCACGTCGCCATCCGAATGACCATCCAGGCCCGCTTCGCCCGGCCACAGCAGGCCCGCGAGGTAGAGCTGCCGCCCGGAAGTCAGCGGATGGACATCGACGCCGAGACCTACCCGCGGAATGCGAGGGCCCTGGGCTAGGCCCAGGCCCCCGGATGCCGGATCAGGCACGGTCGGACTCGGTCGGACTCGGCTGGCTCAGGTCGCCAGGACCTCGTCGAGCAGGGCCTCGGCCTTGTCCTCGTTGGTCTTCTCGGCCAGGGCGAGCTCGCTCACCAGGATCTGGCGCGCCTTGGCGAGCATGCGCTTCTCGCCGGCGGACAGACCGCGTTCCTTGTCCCGGCGCCAGAGGTCCCTGACGACCTCGGCCACCTTGTTCACGTCACCGGAGGCGAGCTTCTCCAGGTTGGCCTTATAGCGCCTGGACCAGTTCGTCGGCTCTTCTGTGTGCGGGGCGCGGAGCACCTCGAAAACACGCTCAAGCCCTTCGGCGCCTACGACATCGCGAACGCCTACCAACTCGGCATTGTCCGCGGGAACCCGTACGGTGAGGTCACCCTTGTCAACCTTGAGGACCAGATAGGTCCTATCCTCGCCCTTAATAGTGCGAGTCTCGACCGCCTCGATGCGAGCAGCCCCGTGATGGGGATAGACGACGGTATCGCCGACCTTGAAAGACATGTGGCAAGTACCCCTTCCGCTGAAGGCCATCTTACCACGCCGAGCGGGGTCTATAAAATGCTCGTCGCGGTAAATATGCAGGTCAGTACGGTGGTAGCCAGCCCCAACCGACCCGTACCCATAGCGCTCAGCTGGCCGGACCACGGCCAGCACCGCCCCTTCACGGCTCGCGAGTTGTTTACCAGTCTACCTGAGCTACCCAAGCGCCCCTCGCATGTTGCCGATGGAGAGGCTGCCGCCCCGAGGAGGGCGAACCCGTAAGGCTCCCGGGGGGCCCATGTCATCACCGCACTCCCCATGGGCCTCATACTGGAGAGCAAAGGTTGTTTTCGCGCCGGAGGTGACGGTGAATCCTGGCGGCGGAGCTGGGTGGGACGAATCCCCGCTCGATATCCAGATCCCGGATGACGCGCGGGAACTCGACCGCGACGTTCTCGCCTACCACCGTGAGCTGCGGGCCAAGCGCCGCCGCCGCCGGCTGCGGCGGCTGGCCGGGCCGCTCGCCGGGCAGGGGGCGATGATGCCGCTGCTGGCCAGCATCCTGGCCGTCTGCCTGGTCGCGGGGGCGATGCTCTCGGTGGCCACGTTCAACCCCGCGACAAACCCGACCGCCCCGACCCAACGAACCCATCCGTCGGCCCCGGCGGCGTCAACCTCGCCGCCGGCCACACCGCAGGCCAGCGCGACCGCATCGGGCACGTCGACCGCGGCGCGCCCGGCGACCACGACGGGGCACGGCACCGCCCGCGCGACCGCGACCGGGAACAGCACTGCCAGCCCCTTGCGGTCCTCCGACTCCACACCTGCGGTCCCGCAGACCCCGCGTCAACCCGGCGCCGGGTGACCGCTACGATTTCTTCCGTCCGACGGGAGTGAATCGAGGAGACCGTGAAGGTGACGCGCTGGAACCGCCGCCTGCTGGCCGGCGCCGTAGCCCTGCTGGTCCCGGTGCTGGCCGGCTGCGAGGCCGGCCTGAACGCTCCCACGCTGGAATTCCATCCGGCAAGCTACGGGGTCAGCGTCATCGATGGCGGCATCACCATCGACGACGCGTTCGTGCTCGGACCCGGCCTGAACACCACGCTGCCGGCCGGCGGCCAGGCCGGGGTCTTCCTCTCCCTCGAAGCCGAGAACGGCGACCGGCTGCTATCGGTCAGCGCTCCTGGCGCCGCGGCCAAGGTCCAGATCACCGGCGGGTCGCTCAACCTGGCGGCGCAGTCGCTGGTGGACCTGAGCGGACCCACCCCGCAGATCGTCCTCAGCGGGCTGACCGCGCCGCTCAGCGGCGGCCAGTCGGTCAAGCTGGACCTGACCTTCGCCACCGAGGGAGTGATAACGCTCGACGTGCCGGTGATGCCGGACGCCTACGAGTACGCGACCTACTCCCCGCCGGCGATTCCCACGCCCACCGCCACGCCCACGGTGCTCACCTCGCCGTCGTCCTCGCCCGGCGCGTCGGGGAGCGCGTCGGCCTCGGCGGGCACCAGCCCATCAGCCAGCGCGTCGGCCACGCCGTAGGGCACGCAGGCCGGGCCGTTCGGCATAACTTTCCGGAACGGACCGTGGTTTTACTTCTCAGGCCGCTGATTCGAACTTGTAGCCTAGGCCGCGTACGGTCACGATGTGCTGCGGGCGGGCCGGGTCGGCTTCGATTTTCGCCCGCAGCCGCTTGATGTGCACGTCCAGCGTCTTGGTGTCGCCCACGTAGTCCGCGCCCCACACCCGGTCGATCAGCTGCATCCTGGTCAGTACCCGGTCGGCGTTGCGCAGCAGCACCTGGAGTAGCTCGAACTCCTTCAGCGGCAGCGGCACCGCGCCGCCGCGGACGGTGACCACGTGCCGGTCCACGTCCATCCGCACCGGCCCGGACTCCAGCGCCGACTCGGCCACACCCTCGGGCTCACCGCGGCGCCGGAGCACCGCGCGCATCCGGGCGACGAGCTCGCGGGAGGAGAACGGCTTGGTCACGTAGTCGTCGGCGCCGAGCTCGAGCCCCACCACCTTGTCGATCTCGCTGTCCTTGGCGGTCAGCATGATCACCGGCACGTTGGACTTCTCCCGCAGCGACCGGCAGACCTCGCTGCCCGGCAGGCCGGGCAGCATCAGGTCGAGCAGCAC
>JBEKKH010000496.1:0-6076 GCA_050010815.1 Streptosporangiaceae bacterium
GTCCGGGGCGTTGACACGACGGCGGGCGGCATCAGGAATCCCCGCATGCCGCCCGCCGTCGTGGACTCTCACCTGGCTCCTACTTATCCCCGGGCTTGTCGCCGTTGACGAGGGCCTTGAAGTCGGCGCCGGCGCGAAACTTGGGCACCGAGGACTTGGGCACCTGGATGGTCGCGCCCGTGGCCGGATTGCGGGCCGTGCGGGCGGGACGCTCGCTCTTCTCGAAGACGCCGAACCCGGTGATGGCCACCTTGTCACCACTCGCAACGGCCGACTGGATCGCTTCGAGGACCGCGTTCACGGCTTCGGTCGCGGATTTCTTGTCTCCAAGCCGTCCGGAGATCGCGTCGATCAGCTCACGTTTGTTCATAGACACTCCTACGCTTCCCCCACAGGTCGCGTGGGCTCCGGTAGTCGGGATCGCGACCTCTGACCTGCCCGAAAGTAGGCGATCCAGCGCCGTTGCACAATAACCCTGGCCAGATTGGCCGGCGTGTCGGCCAATATCACACGTTCCAGCAGCCACAGCTATACGCAATGTATGCAATTGGCGGCTTTCTGCAGCTCCGCGCCCCGCACCTGACGTCCGCGCCCGGACGCCCACGCTTTGCACCCGGGACGGCCCGGGGACGGCCCGGGCAGCGCCTCCGCAAGCACAGCCTCAAGCGCACCACCCGCCGCAAAGCCACCTGCCGCGGGGCGGGGGCAATCTCGCCGCGGGGCGGGGGGAACGTCCGGGTGTAAACGATCGTGGATGACGGCCGCGCGGCCAAAGGGCGCCGGCACGATGGATGGTTGGCCGACCACATAGCCGGCCCGATGCTCCACGGGTGCGGCTCTGCTGGAGGGACGGGATAGCACCTTCCGGGCCGGTGGTGCGGCGGCCGGAGAAGAGATCGCGAGGGTCAGGGAACGGACCGAGCGGCGGCCAGGACCGCGGCGACGACCCGCGCGACGGCGGTGGGCTCCGGAATGCCGTCGGCCTCGGTGAACAGCAGGTGCGCGGCGCCGATCAGGGTGGGGGCGAGCGTGCTGATCTCGGCGTCGGGCGCGACGCGGCCCAGGTCACGCTCGGCGGCGAGGTAGCCGGCGACCATGGCAGTGGACTCGGACAGGAGCGGGATGCGCGAGCCCGTGGCGGCCCTCAGCCGGGCGCGCAGTTCGTCACGCGCGATGACCAGGCGGATGAGCGCCAGGACGGCCGGACTGAAGAGGTCCGGGAGCGCGGCGGCCAGGTGGCCCGCGACGGTGCCGCTTCCCGCCCGGGCGTGCAGCGCCGCCGCCTGGGCATCGATCCGGGCGACGCGGTCGAGTGCGAGCTCGGTGAGGAACGCGTCGAAGTCGGCGAAGTGCCGGTGCAGCACTCCCTTGGCGACCCCCGCTTCCGCGGTGACCGCGCGGCTGGTCAGGCTGCCGGGGCCGTCCCGGAGCAGGACGCGCTCGGCGGCGCCGAAGAGCTGCCCGCGCGGATCACGGATGGCCATCCCCGTCGGCACCGGTCATCCGTCCTTCCTTCGCCGTCCGCGAACGCATCCCGGTAATGGGCACGCGCCCATCTAGAGTGGGCGCATGACCACTCTACCGCCAGAACCTGCGGGAACGGATAAAACCGAGGGCCTTGACCGGACGCGGGCAGCGCATCTGCAACGGCAGGTCGCCGAGGGGTTCGGCGCCGAGGCCGACCGCTACGAACGGGCCAGGCCGACCTATCCCGCCGACCTGGTGAACCGCATCATCGCGGCCAGCCCGGGACGCGCCGGCTCGAGGCCATGCGTCCTCGACGTCGGGTGCGGCACCGGCATCTCCTCCCGGCTGCTGGCGGCGGCCGGCTGCCAGGTGCTTGGCGTGGATCCCGACCCGCGGATGGCCGAGCTGGCCAGGCAGGGCGGTACCGAGACAGAGGTCGCGAAGTTCGAGGACTGGGACCCGGCTGGCCGCACGTTCGACGCGGTCGTCGCCGCGCAGTCCTGGCACTGGGTGGACCCGATCGCGGGCGCGGCGAAGGCCGCCGCGGTGCTGCGTCCCGGCGGCCGGCTGGCGGTGTTCTGGAACGCCTTCGACCCGCCGAAGCACCTGCGCGAGGCGTTCGCCCAGGTCTTCCGGCGGGTGCTCCCGGAATCGCCGTTCGGCCACGTCTTGGACAGGCCCGCCGTCGACGCTTACCGGGCCGGGTACGCGAAAGTGGCCGACACGCTACGGCAGGCGGGGACGTTCGGCGAGCCGGAGGAATGGCTGTCCTACTGGGAGCGCCCCTACACCCGGGACGAGTGGCTGGACCTGGTCCTGACGACCGGCGGCTTCACCCAGCACCCCGAGGCCATCCAGGCCGAGCTCCTCGATGGCCTCGGCGCCGCCGTCGAGGAGGCAGGCGGCACCTTCACCATGTCCTACACGACGGTCGCCGCCACCGCCGCCCGCTGTCCATGACCGGTCAGCGGGTCCCGGAGCTGGGTTAGGCGGTGACGGGGAGGAAGGAGGGACGGGTGCGCTCGAAGGCGGTGATGTCGTCGACGTGGCGCAGGGTCAGGCCGATGTCGTCCAGGCCCTCCATCAGCCGCCAGCGGGTGTAATCGTCGATGTCGAAGGACGCCTTGATCCCGGCCGCGTCGGCCAGCACGAGGCGGCGGTCCAGGTCGACGACGACCTCGGTGGCCGGGTCGGCCTCGATGGCGTCCTGCAGGGCGGTCACCGTGGCCTCGGGCAGCGCGATCGGCAGCAGGCCGGCCTTGGTCGAGTTCGAGCGGAAGATGTCGCCGAACCTCGGTGCGATCACGGCGCGGAACCCGTAGTCGGTCAGCGCCCAGACCGCGTGCTCGCGGGACGAGCCGGTGCCGAAGTCGGTGCCGGCGACCAGGATCGTCGCCCCTTCGTACTGCGGCTGATTGAGTACGAAGGACGGGTCCTCGCGCCAGGCGGCGAACAGGCCCTCGCCGAAGCCGGCCCGGCTCACCCGCTTGAGGTACTCGGCCGGGATGATCTGGTCGGTGTCCACGTTGGTGCGGCGCAGCGGGACCGCACGGCCGCCGTGGGTAGTGAACGGTTCCATCGTGAGATTCTCCTTACAGGTCGGCGGGGGCAGCGAGGTGGCCGGTCACGGCGGTGGCGGCGGCGACTTCTGGCGACACCAGGTGGGTACGGCCGCCCTTGCCCTGGCGGCCCTCGAAGTTGCGGTTGGAGGTCGACGCGCTGCGCTCGCCCGCGCTGAGCTTGTCCGGGTTCATGCCCAGGCACATCGAGCAGCCGGCCGAGCGCCACTCCGCGCCGGCCGCGGTGAAGATCGCGTCCAGCCCTTCCTCCTGAGCCTGCGCCCGCACCGCCATCGACCCGGGGACGACCAGCATCCGCACGGACGGTGCCACCCGCCGGCCCTGCAGCACCGCGGCGGCCGCCCGCAGGTCCTCGATCCGGCCGTTGGTGCAGGAACCGACGAAGACCGTGTCCACGGCGACGTCGCGCAGCGGGGTGCCCGGCCGCAGGTCCATGTAGGTCAGCGCACGCTCCGCGGCCGCCCGGGCGTCCGGGTCGGCGAACGAGGCGGGGTCCGGCACCGACGAGTCCAGCGGCAGCCCCTGCCCCGGGTTGGTGCCCCAGGTCACGTACGGCGTCAGCGTCCCGGCGTCCAGGACCACCTCGTGGTCGAAGACCGCGTCGGCGTCGCTGGGCAGCGAGCGCCAGTTCTCAAGCGCGGCCTCCCACCCGGCGCCGGACGGTGCGTGCGGCTTGCCCTGCAGGTAGGAGAACGTCACCTCATCCGGGGCCACGAGTCCGGCCCGGGCGCCGGCCTCGATGGACATGTTGCACAGGGTCAGCCGGCCCGCCATGGACAGCGCGCGCACGGCCGGGCCGCGGTACTCGAGCACGTAGCCCTGGCCGCCGCCGGTGCCGATCTTCGCGATGATGGCCAGGATCAGGTCCTTGGCGGTCACGCCATCGGGCAGCGCGCCGTTCACCGTGATCGCCATGGTCCTGGGCCGCAGTTGCGGCAGCGTCTGGGTCGCGAGCACGTGCTCGACCTCGCTGGTCCCGATGCCGAAGGCCAGGGCACCGAGCGCGCCGTGGGTAGAGGTATGAGAGTCGCCGCAGACGATGGTCAGGCCCGGCTGGGTCAGGCCGAGCTGCGGTCCGATGACGTGCACGATGCCCTGGTCGGCATCGCCCATGGGGTAAAGCCGGACGCCGAACTCCGCGCAGTTCTTGCGCAGTGCTTCGACCTGGGTGCGGGACACCGGGTCGGTCACCGGGCTGTCCGGGCCCGACAGGGGGACGCCGGGGCCGGTAATTCCGGTGGTCGGCACGTTATGGTCCTCGGTGGCGATGGTCAGGTCCGGGCGGCGCACCTTGCGGTCGGCCGCGCGCAGCCCGTCGAACGCCTGGGGGCTGGTTACCTCGTGCAGGAGATGGAGGTCGATATAGAGAAGGTCGGGCTCGCCTGCCGCGCTACGCACCACGTGGGCGTCCCAGATCTTCTCGGCGAGCGTACGGCCCATGACGCTCTCTCCTTTCACTTGCGTCTCGCATATCGAGACGGCAGTATTCATTACATGAACAACTCTAGCGGAGTCGGCGTTCTCGACAAGACGATTTCCGTGCTATCCGCGCTGGAGAGCGGCCCGGCCTCGCTGGCTCAGCTGGTCAAGGCGACGGGCCTGGCCCGGCCGACGGCGCACCGGATCGCGGTCGCGCTGGAGAGCCATCGCATCCTGGCTCGCGACGCGCAGGGCCGGTTCGTGCTCGGCCCGCGGATCGGGGAGCTGGCCGCGGCGGCCGGAGAAGACCGGCTGCTAGCGATCGCGCAGCCGATCCTGACTCAGCTCAGGGACGCCACCGGCGAGAGCGCCCAGCTCTACCGGGCGCACTCCGACGCGCGCATCTGCGTGGCCGCGGCCGAACGGGCCAGCGGGCTGCGGGACACCGTCCCGGTCGGCGCCGCGCTGCCGATGACCGCCGGTTCGGCCGCCCAGGTCTTGCTCGCCTGGGAAGAAGGCGGGCGCATGCACCGCGGGCTGCGCGGCGCCAAGTTCACCGCGAGCACGCTGGCCCAGGTCCGCAGGCGGGGCTGGGCCGCCACCGCGGCCGAGCGCGAAGCCGGCGTCGCCTCGGTGTCCGCGCCGGTGCGCGGGCCGGCCGGCCGGGTGCTGGCCGCGGTCTCGGTCTCCGGCCCGATCGAGCGCCTGACCCGGTCGCCGGGGCGGATGCACGCCGCCGCCGTGGTCGCGGCCGGGGAGAAGATCAGTAGGCAGCTCCGCGCCGGGACCTGACCGGCGGGGGCCGGATGGAGATTGTGACGTAAGACCCTGCTGCCGTGGACGGACGGCTATTACCGTACAGGCCATGATGGATATCGTCAGAACCCGTTAGGACCCGCTACCGAAAGGGCCGGGGGAAATGGATATGGGGTTACACGGATGAAGGCAGCTGTCGTCAAGGAGACCGCGCCCGGCGAGCGCCGGGTGGCCCTGGTGCCGGACGCGATCGCCAGGTTGCGGCCCGCCGGGATCGACGTCCTGGTGGAAAGCGGAGCGGGCGAGCAAGCGTGGCTGGCCGACGCCGTCTACGCGGACGCCGGCGCCACGATCGTGAGCTCCGCCGAGCTCTACCGGACCGCCGACGTCATCCTCACCGTGACCAAACCCACGGCCGCGATGATGGGCCAGCTCAGGAAGGGCCAGGCGATCGTGGGCATGCTGGCCCCGCTCACCGATCCCCGGCTCGCCGCCGCGCTGGCCGCCAGCGGCGTGACCGCGATCAGCCTGGACGGGCTGCCGCGCACCCTGTCCCGGGCGCAGCCAATGGACGCGCTCAGCTCCCAGTCGAACGTGGCCGGCTACAAGGCCGCCCTGGTCGCCGCGGCCACGTTCAGCAGGTTCTTCCCGATGCTGATCACGGCGGCGGGGACGGCCCGGCCCGCCAAGGTGCTGGTGCTCGGCGCCGGCGTGGCCGGCTTGCAGGCGATCGGCACCGCGAAGCGGCTGGGGGCGGTGGTAAGCGGCTACGACGTCAGGCCCGCCTCGAAAGGTGAGGTGGAGTCGCTCGGGGCCACGTTCCTCGTGCTGACCTCCGTCGAAGCGGGGGCCGG
>JBEKKH010000497.1:0-6069 GCA_050010815.1 Streptosporangiaceae bacterium
GCTGAGGTAGTGGTTCGGCGAGTCGGCGGTGATGAACTGGCTGTCGACGATGAAGACGAGATCGAACTTGGCCGCCTCGGCCTCCTGCGCACGGGCGATATACCAGCGGATATCGACACTGGCGTTGCCGGGGATCTCGGGGTTGAGCCAGGTGCTGTGCTGCCCGGGCCCGCCGACGCCGATCAGGATGGCGCCGAGCTTGAGGGTGCGACGGGACATGATGCTGCCTTCCTTCGAGCCTCGCTAGAGGCCTCATGGCGGGTGCTCGTAGCCGGGGACGATGCCCGGACCGGATCCGGTTCAGGCCCGCACATACCCACGGGCAGCGGCGGCGGTGCTCGTCGTCCGGGGCGCATGCTGCGCACCACGGATCCTTGACAGTGGAAGTTGCCGGCCGCGGTGCCGGCCGGGTCACACGCGCGAGAGACGCGTCAGTGACAGAGCGCAGCGCCGGTGCGGGCGAAGTCCAGCCAGCGACACGAAGTGAGCATCACGGCGGTCGGCTTCGTCCTAAGAACTAGCGTGTAGGGCGAGTGCGTCATAGCAACAAGCATGTTTGCCAAGCTCGGAGATGTCCAACGACGTTTCGTGATGGCGAACCATCACGTTCGCTGATAATTGTCTAGTTAACCTATCGACAAAGATGGATTCTCGCCACCAGCATGCATCGTGTCAGGTGAGCAGCCGGCCGCCGGCGGCCAGCGCCGTCCACAGAAACGTGCGCTCGTACCGCATGTCGTGTGCCGAAGGCAGGCGAGCGACAAGGTTTAAACCGGGACGAGCTCTACGTGAATCTCGGCTGCTTGCGCGAGTGCGTGCAGGTCGCCGGGATCTGAAGTGAGGATGTCGTCGCCGTCGGCTGCCAGGCACACCACGGCGGCATCAATAGCGTCGGACTGGCCGCTGCGGGCAAGGAGCATGCCGGCTCGCCGTCCCAGCCTGTCGTCGATGGGAGCCACGTCAGTGCCGGCCAGGAGCCGGGCCATGGGGACCTGCCGTCCGCTGCCACCGCGCCAGACCTGGGCGACCACGCCGCCGCTGGTGACTGGCGAGCGTCCGGCGAGACGTTCGCGCTTGATCAGTGCTACGACGTCCCGGCTGCCGCGTTCGACGGCAACGAATGCTCCTGCGTCCAGCACGAGCATCAGGCGGCTCCCCGGCCATGCTGCGTCGGCCCGGATGAGCGTCGTTCCGGGTCGCCTCTTACCACGATGGCTCGTTCGCGTGCCCGACGGGCGGCGTCACGCATCTCATCGTCAGTGATTTCCCCGTGCTCGGCCTCGTAGGAGGCCAGGAAGTCATCCAGGGCCAGCAGTCGCCGGTCGTGATCGGCCTTCAGCCGGAGAGCGTCATTGACCCAGGCGCTTATGCTCTCGGCGTGGCCTCCGGTTACAGCTTCCTGCGCCACCGCCACTAGCTCGGCGTCCACGGATGCGGAGAGGCGCCGCTTCGCAGTCATACGTATATGCTACATCTCGCCTACGATCGTAGGAACATCCTGCCGTATGACCTCGTGCTTCCGGGAGTTTGACGCACTCGTGCCCGTGGCAACATCGCTAGTTCATTCACGTACGTCGGCGCCGTCGGCGAGCCGTAGCTGCCATCGGGCGGCGATCGCGCTGAGCAACAGGGTTGACTCGGTCCAGGCGAACCCCTCGCCGATGCAGTTCCTGATGCCCTGGCCGAACGGGAAGAATGTCGCCCGCATATCGCTCCTGCTGTAGTCGGTGGCCCACCGGTCAGGCTCGAAGCGGTCGGGATCGTGGTGTAGCCGCGCGTCGCGGTTGAGGGCATACGGGCTGAAGAAGATCCTGCTTCCCGCCCGGAGCAGGTGACCGCCGAGCTCGACATCGACGAGCGCCCGGCGGGGCAGTATCCAGACCGGGCTGTACAGGCGCAGCGCCTCGGTGATCACAGCGCGGGTAAAGGGCAGCCTGCTCAGGGTCTCGTAGCTGGCATCGGTGCCGGCCAGCACGAGGTCGGCTTCCTCCTGGAGCCGCTCTTGGATCTGCGGGTGCCGAGCCAGCAGGTAGCAGGCCCAGGCGATGGTGTTCCCGGTCGTTTCGGAGCCCGCGATGACGAGGGTTGTCGCTTCGTCGCAGTTGCTTGTTTGTCATCCCCGCGCCGCTGTCGTCGTCGTGGGCGCGCATGAGGACATCACGAGTGCGTTGCCTATCAGCCGCTTGGCCCGGCCGAAGTTCAGGCCCTTGCCCAGCTTCCTGGCCTCGCCGACCAGCGCCTGCCTGATGACGCTCGGACTGTTCAGCACGTAAAAGCAGAACGGCCCGAACTGGATGCGAACCACATCGCCGTGCTCCCTCGCCCGCTGAAACAGCGCGAGCGGGTCACGGCCGAACTCCAGCGCATGCCCGGCACCTGACCGATCGTTGCAATGGACCGGCGAATGAACAACGCGCCGTCGGCCGCCAGGATGCCTGCCGCGGGCACGCAGTCCCTCCTCTCCATTCGACCTGATGGTCAGCGCCTGGCCGCCCCGGAAGTGGCGAGGCTCTCCCCGTTTGCTAGTAACGTGTTGCGTTAATAACGTGTCGCGTTATTATAGACGTATGTTGCGCTCTTTCCGAGACAAGGAAAGCAGTGGCGGATCTGCTTCTTCTGGTCCGATGCGGGACCAGAAGACGTAGAAATCGTCGACTATCACTAAGGAGGGAGAAAGTGGCAGCGGACACGATCATGCCGCCGGTACACCCGGGGGAGATCTTGCGGGAGGAGTTCCTCACGCCGCTGGGCCTGAGCCAGTACCAGCTGGCCAAGGCGGTGGCTGTCCCGGCCCGGCGGATCAACGAGATCGTCCACGGCCAGCGCCGCATTACCGCGGACACAGCCCTGCGGCTATCTCGATATTTCGGTACCTCCGAGCGGTTCTGGATGAACCTCCAGGCCCGATACGACCTCGAAATTGAGAAGGATCGGCTGGGCGCCGCCCTCGATGAAATCCGCCCGCTCAGCGCAGCGAGCTAATAAGAGTGGTTAGCAGGAGCGCCAAGCCGATGCGCGAACTGTCACAATCGGACTGAGTCGAACGGGGACTCCCTGACCTGCATGAACATTCTGACTGGGTCGTGTTGAGTCCGAGGAAGTCTGAACGCGTTGGCTCCCATTTTCGGCTTTCATCGTTTCTCGGGAGGACGGGCTTTACCGCTAGGCAGCGTTCTCCATGGCACTTGGCGTGTGCGCTCGACCCACTGGGCGATCAGGTCGTCGGCACCGCAATTGACATCGCGGATCAAGCCGCGCAGCGTCCAAGCCGCGAAAACTATGAGCATCATCTAGAGCGGGCCAGGACTTCCGGCTTGCCGGGCGCTGTCAGCGCGTCCGGGCCGTGTGCGCCATGGCGGGGATCACGACGACCCCGACGGTCATGTGCATCACGATAAGTCCGGCGATGGCTGAGGTGGTCGTCGCTGCGGCTAGCGGCAGTGCGAGCGAGGCCGCCAGCACCGCCAGCGCGGTGGTGGTCCAGAGGAGCCGGGCATGGGCGGTGCGCCGCTGGAGCAGGGCGAGCAGTAGCCAGCCGAGCAGCGAGGCAGCCACGGTGACGCCGATGATCTGGCCGACCGCGATCGTCTGGATGTGGCCGGTGCCGAAGCGGAAGTTCAGGTGGATGCCCAGCAGAGGGACTTCCACGATCCAGGCGAGGGCAGCGGCCAGTGCGCCGCCCGCAGCGCACAGCGCCCGGGCGCGGCCCTGCTTGATGTCCGGCACGGCGAGGACGGTGGTGGTGGTGTGCATGTGCGTTCTCCCCTTATGTGAATCGCGGCGCCCGGTTGCGCCGTTGATCACGAGGCTCTCCCGGGCTGAGGTAATCGGGCATCGTCTTGCTGGCGTCCGGTGAGCTACTGCACCGGCAGCAGCGGGTACTCCCAGCGCAGTAGCTCGCCTGCCTGCGCAGGGACGATTGCGCCGGCCCGCTGCCGTTATACGCTCCGGGTCATGGGCATCAAAAGCATGGCCAGGCTGCCCCGGTGGTGGCTGGACGCTGCGGGCGTAGCGCTGGTGACTGCGCTGACGGTGGTCGGCGGCTACGTCGAGGCCAACCCGGTGCACCGCTACGGTGGCCTGCACCTGACCAGCCATCCGCCGCTGGCCGCGTACCTGCTGCTGGTGGTGCCCTCCGTCGCCCTGATCTGGCGCAACAGCCATCCAGTCGAGGTGCTCGGGCTCGCGGTGGGCGGCGCGGTCGGGTGGGCGGCGCTCGGCCAGATCGACGGTGCCGCGCTCGTTCCGGTCATCGTCGGCATGTATTGGATGGCGCTGACCCGCGCGCGGCGCATTGCAGTTGCCGCTGGGCTCATCGGGGCGACGGCTATCTTCGTGACTGAGGGGCTGCTCGGGCCGTTCGGCTGGTTCGGAGGCCCGAACGCCACGATGTGGCCGGAGCTGCTCGCCGCCGGCGCCGTCGGCGCGTACGTGGCGGCGCGCCGCCAGTGGCTGGCCGCCGAGTCTGACCGGGCGGCGCGGGCCGAGCAGGCCCGGGAGGAGGAAACCCGCAGGCGCGTGGACGCCGAGCGGATGCGGATCGCGCGTGAGCTGCACGACGTGGTCGCGCACTCGATGGCGATGATCAACGTCCAGGCCACGGCGGCGAGCATGCAGCTGGCCGCCGATCCGGCGAGCGCGGCCGAGGCGATCCAGGCGATCCGCAGGGCCAGCAAGTCCGGGCTGCGCGAGCTGCGGGCCATCCTTGAGGTGCTGCGGCAAGTCGACGGCGGGAGCCCGGCGGTGCCGGGCCCGGATCTGCGCACCTTCGCGGCCCTCGTCGAGGCGACCAGCGCCGCCGGCACGCCGACCATGCTGGAGTCAGCCGAGCCGCCGGTCCCGCTGTCGCCTCCGGTCGCCCTAGCCGCCTACCGCATCGTCCAGGAATCGCTCACCAACGTGGTACGACACGCCGGCCGCGTCGCCGCGACCGTCGGCTTGCGGCAAGACGGCGGATACCTGTATGTGGACGTGGTGAACGATGCAGGGGCCGCGTCCCCGGCCTTCAGTGATGGGACCGGGCGGGCCTGGCCGGAATGCGAGAGCGGGCGGCCGCTCTAGGCGGCACCCTGGATGCCGGGCCGCGTCCCGGCGGCGGGTTCGCCGTCCACGCCCGGCTGCCGGTTGCCGCAGTCCCCAGAGAGCGAGGACCAGAGGCTGCCGTGGGCCCGGCTGGCCCCGCCACGATCCTGGACGGCGCGGTCGCGGGCCGTGAGTCTGCCATCGTCAGCCAGGACGCTGGCGGCACAGAACGCGCTGGCGGCACAGAACGCGCTGGCGGGCAGCGTGCCCGCCGGATCGCGAGCCAGCCGTGATCAGGGTCCTGCTCGCCGACGACCAGGCCCTCGTCCGGGCCGGCTTCCGGTTCATCGTCGGTTCGGCGCCCGACATCGAGGTCGTCGGGGAGGCCGCGGACGGGGCGGCTGCGGTCGATCTGGCCCGCTCGCTGCGGGCCGAGGTGGTGCTGATGGACATCCGCATGCCCGGCACCGACGGGCTGGAGGCAACCCGGCAGATCGTCGCCGACCCCGAGCTGAGCGGCGTGCACGTCATCATCCTCACCACCTTCGAGGCGGACGAGTACGTCTTCGAGGCGATCCGCGCCGGGGCGAGCGGCTTCCTGGTCAAGGACACCGAGCCTGAGGATCTCATCAGCGCCATCCGGGTGGTCGCCCGTGGCGATGCCCTGCTGTCGCCGAGCGTCACCCGGACGCTGATCTCCAGCATCGCCGGGCGCGGCCCGGCCCGGCCCGTTGACGCCTCCGTACTGTCGGTGCTCACCGACCGGGAGCGGGAGGTGCTCGCCAGGGTCGCCGCGGGCATGAGCAACGACGAGATCGGCGCGGCCCTGTTCATGAGCCCGCTGACCGCCAAGACCCACGTCAACCGGATGATGGCCAAGCTCGGCGCACGAGACCGGGCCCAGCTGGTCGTGATCGCCTACGAGACCGGCCTGGTCCGGCCGGGCCTGTCCTAAGACGGCCAAGACCTCGTGCGAACGAGATATTTACCGTCGGTCAGCTTTCCTGGTGCACCTGGCCGGGGTTCTTGTCGCTGCGGAGCCCGCGC
>JBEKKH010000498.1:0-6055 GCA_050010815.1 Streptosporangiaceae bacterium
TCGACCCCGGTCCGGTCCGCGGTGCGGGTGGTGGCGGTGATGTCCACGCCCTCGTCCGTCACGGCCAGGTCCACGGTCACCCCGTGCAGCCCGATCGGGTGGCACAGCGGGATCAGGTCGGGCGTCCGCTTGGCCCCGGCGATCCCGGCGATCCGGGCCACCGCGATCGCGTCGCCCTTCGGCACCTCTCCGGCCCGCAGCGCGGCGACGGCCCGCGCCGACAGCCGCACCCGCCCGGTGGCGCACGCCGACCGCGCCGTCACGTCCTTGCCGGACACGTCCACCATCCGCGCATGCCCCGCCGCGTCCACATGGGTCAGCGCGTCGCTCATGGCCTCACACTACATTTCCGCCAAACGGACCGTGGCTCACCTGCCGGACACCCGTCACCCGCTCGCTCAGGGCAGGACCAGCACGTCGACCATCTCGCCCGCGGCCAGAGCGACGACATCCTCGGGCACCACGACCAGTGCGTTGGCCTTGCCCAGCGTGGCCACCTGGTGCGAGCCCTGGCCGGTGAGCGGGGTGAGGAGGCCGGCCGGACGGTCAAGCACGCCGCGCAGGAAGGAGCGCCGGCCGGCGGGCGAGCGCAGCGGCCCGGTCAGCTCGGCCTGGATCCGCTCCAGGCCCAGGCCGTCGTCGGCCTGCAGGGCGCCGAGGGCGGGCCGGGTGAAGACCTGGAACGACACGTACGCGCTGACCGGGTTGCCGGGCAGCGTGAAGATCGGCACCCGTTCGGCCTCTGCCGCCGGGCGAACCGTGCTCTCCGCCACCTCCCCGCGGTCCGCGAGCCTGCCGATGAGGCCGCGACGGGCGCTTGGCTCGGGCTCGGTGGCGGACAGCGCGATGGTGCCGAACCCCTGCGGCATGCCCGGCTGCATCGCGACCTTGCGGAACGCGACGGTGCCGAGCCGGTGCAACGCCGCCTTGACCACGTCGTGCTCGCCGCCCATGCTGACCCCGCCGGTGGTGATCAGCAGGTCGGCCCGCATCAGCTGGTCCTCGATGGCCGGCAGCACCTTTTCCGGGTTGTCCGGGACGATGGCGTGCCGGTAGGCGTCCGCGCCCGCCTCGCGGGCCGCCGCGGCGAGCATGAAGCTGTTGGAGTCCCAGATCCGCCCCGGGACGATGGGCGCGCCGGGTTCGGCGAGCTCGTTGCCGGTGGACAGCACCACCACCCGCGGCCGGGGCCGGACCTTGACCGTGCCGCGGCCGGCCGCGGCGACGACGGCGATGTGCATCGGGCGCAGCCGGGTGCCCTCGGTGACGAGCACCTCGCCGGCCTTCGCGTCCCCGCCGGCCAGGCGGATCGAGTGCCCGTGGTCCGCGCGGCCGCGGATGCTCACCCGGGCCGAACCGCCGTCGGTCCACTCCACCGGCACGACCGCCTCGGTTCCGTGCGGCAGCATCGCGCCGGTCATGATCTTGATGCTGGTGCCCGGGGACAGCGAGTACGCGCCGATGTCACCCGCCGCGATCTCGGCCACCACCGGCAGCGTGACCGGGTCGGCCTCGCTCGCCCCGGCGATGTCCTCCACCAGCACCGCGTACCCGTCCATGGCCGAGTTGTCGAAGGACGGCAGCGGGTGGCTCGCCGCCACATCCTGCGCCAGCACCAGCCCGTAGGCGTCGCCCAGGCTCAACTCGGTGGGCGCCAGCGGACGGATGGTGGACAAGATGTCCGCCAGATGTGCCTCGACCGAGATCAGCTCCCCTGGCGCGGTCACAGTGCTAGCCCCGCTCGCCTGCGGGGCGCTTCAAGGCGGCTTCTTCCCTCGTCGCTCGTTCCTCGCTCCTCAGTCCAGAAGTCGCCGCGCCCCTCCGGCTCGCTCATGGCAGGCTGTCCAGGTACTTGCGCAGCCAGGGGACGATCTCCTCGGCCAGGTCGGATCGCTCGCAGGCGAACTGGACCAGCGTGCGGAGGTAATCGAGCTTGTTGCCCGTGTCGTAGCGGCGGCCGTGGAACAGCACGCCGTGCACGCTGCCACCCGCCGCCGGGCTCGCCGACGCCAGCGTCATGAGGGCATCGGTGAGCTGGATCTCGCCGCCGCGGCCGGGCTGTGTGTCGCGCAGCACGCCGAACACGGCCGGGTCGCACACGTACCGGCCGATCAGGATCCAGTTGCTCGGCGCTGAGCCGGGTACCGGCTTCTCGACCAGATCGGTGACCGTGACCACGTCCGTTTCCGCGGTTGGCGCGATGGCCGCGCAGCCGTACTGGGAGACCTGCTCCGGGTCGACCTCCATCAGCGCGACGACGCTACCGCCGTATTGCTTGCGGACCTCGATCATCCGCATGAGCAGCGGGTCGCGGCTGTCGATCAGGTCGTCGCCGAGCAGGACGGCGAACGGCTCGTCGCCGACGTGCTGGGCCGCGCAGAGCACGGCGTGGCCGAGTCCCCTCGGGTCGCCCTGGCGCACATAGTGCACGGTGGCCAGCTCGCTGGACTCCCGGACCTGGGCGAGCCGTTCGGTGTCACCCTTGGCCGCCAGCGCTTCTTCGAGTTCGTAGGCCCGGTCAAAGTGATCCTCGATGGAGCGCTTGCTCCGGCCGGTGACCATCAGCACGTCGTCCAGGCCGGCCGCGACGGCCTCCTCCACGACATACTGGATCGCGGGCTTGTCGACCACCGGGAGCATTTCCTTGGGTGTCGCCTTGGTCGCGGGCAGGAATCTGGTGCCCAGGCCAGCGGCGGGAATGACGGCCTTGGTCACATCCTGGGTAGCAGGCATGCCTGCACACTAGCGAACTTTGCGCTGTGGTCTGCGAGGGGTGCGATGGCTGTGAGTCGTCCGGCGGGACCGAACGCCGGCCGTCTCACAGCCGCCGCACCACTATCTTGGCCGGGTGAACGTGCGTAGTGAGAAGGCCTTGTTGCGCTCTGGGGTGGTGGCGGCGCGGGCCAGGTTGACCGCTGAGGAGCGCACGTCCGGGGGGCGGGCGATCCGGGACGCGTTGCTTTCTATGCCGGAGTTGCAGATGGCGGGGACGGTGGCGGTCTACTACTCCATCGGGGCGGAGCCGGAGACGCGGGGGCTGGTGTTTGGGTTGTGGAAGCGGGGGACCTACGTGATCCTGCCGGTGCTGCGGGGAGACGGGGACCTGGACTGGGCCTCATATGAGGGGCCGGATTCGCTGGTGGCCGGGCCGCACGGGTTGCTGGAGCCGGGGGAGACGCGTCGCGGGGTGGAGGCCGTGGCCCGCGCTGATGCGGTGCTCGTGCCGGCCTTGGCGGTTGACCGAGCCGGGAACCGGCTTGGTCGCGGCGGCGGCGCTTTCGACCGGGCCCTGGCCCGGGTCGGCCCCATGGTCCCCCTGATCGCCCTGCTCTACGACGACGAACTGATCGACCGGCTGCCCGCCGAACCCCACGACGCTCCCGTGCGCGCCGTGGTGCGGCCCGCGCACGGCGTTACCGCGCTGCCTGGCTCCTAGCTCCGCCGACAGTAAGGAATCTGGGACCTTACTTTTGGGTTAGGTATGATTAGCAGTCGGATGTCGAGAGTGCTAATCTGAGCCACCAAAAGTTTGTGCCCGCGCAGGCTGGGATGCCTGCGTGAAGGAGGGTCCGTGCCCACGTATCAATACACCTGCACCGAGTGCGGCGAGCCGGTCGAGGCTGTGCAGAAGTTCAGCGACGAGCCGATGACCGTTTGTGCCGTCTGCGGAGGCAGGCTCAGGAAGGTCTTCTCGCCGGTCGGCATCGTGTTCAAGGGGTCGGGCTTCTACCGCACGGATAGCAGGAAAAACGGCACGGTTCCGGCTGACGTGGCGGCCAAGGACAAGTCGTCGAGCGAGGCCGGCTCGGCCACGTCCACCTCGAGCGAGTCGAGTTCGAACGGCACCCCGTCGGCGGACAAGCCTGCCGCGAAGAAGCCAGCGGAGACCGCCAGCGCGTCCTCGTCCTCGTCGAGCGAGAAGGTCGCCTGACCCGTCATGGCCGACGTCGCGAGCATTGCCGTCGTCGGCGGCTCGGGGTTTTACGAGTTCCTCGAAGACGCCGAAGAGGTAAAGCTCGAAACCCCGTTCGGAGCGCCGAGCGACCCGGTCACGGTGGGGGAGCTGGCTGGCCGGCGTGTGGCGTTCCTGCCCAGGCACGGCCGCGACCACCGGTTCCCGCCGCACAAGATTCCGTACCGGGCCAACATGTGGGCGTTGCGCTCGCTCGGGGTCCGGCGAGTACTCGCGCCGACCGCGGTCGGCTCGCTGACTCACCGCTACGGGCCAGGCACGCTAGTCATACCCGATCAGCTCGTGGACCGGACCAGGAACCGGGACCAGACGTATTTCGACGAGGGCGCGTGCCACGTGCCGTTCGCCGATCCGTACTGCCCGTCGATCCGTCCGGTCGCGATCGCGACCGCCCGCCAGGCCGGCTGGGTTCCCGCGGATTCCGGCACGCTGGTCGTCATCGAGGGACAAAGGTTCTCCACCCGCGCCGAGTCGCTGTGGTTCGCCGCCCAGGGCTGGACGCTGGTCGGGATGACCGGCCACCCCGAGGCCGTCCTGGCCCGCGAGCTGGCCCTGTGCTACACCCCGCTCGCCCTGGTGACCGACCTCGACGCCGGCCTCGAGGCAGGCGAGGGTGTCACCCAGGCCGAGGTCTTCGAGGTCTTCGCGGCCAACATCAAGCGCCTGCGCGACCTGGTCGCCACGATCATCGCCGCCCTCCCCGCCGACCGCGAGGACGACCTGTGCGCCCACGCCCTAGACGGCATCAACCTCCCCTTCCCCCTCCCTTAACCCCGGCTCCTCCCGGTCTCGGTGCACCCGCCTCACCCGTCGTTCGGCCTCGATCAGGGTCTGGGCGATAAGGTCGCCTGGTGCCTGATCTCACCATCACTCCCGGCGGGTCCGCATCGGTTCATGTCCTGCATGAGGGGTACGTCGGGCGAGACGGCGACGAGGAGCGAGTAGCCGGGACCGTCACGCTGATCATCGACGGCGACGCGGTGATCGTCGTCGATCCCGGCATGGTGGCCTCCCGCGCGGCCCTGCTGGCCGCGCTGGCCGCTCACGGGCCGCAGGCCGAAGACGTGACCGACGTCGTGTTCAGCCATCATCACCCCGATCACACCGTCAACGCGGCGTTGTTCCCCACGGCGCGGATTCATGACCACTGGGCGGTGTACGCAGGCGACCGCTGGATCGACCGGGACGCCGACGGTGCGCAGCTCGCGCCCTCCGTCCGGCTGCTACGCACGCCCGGCCACACCGCGCAGGACATCTCGACGGTGGCTTCCACGCCGGGTGAGGTGTTCGCCTGCACGCACGCATGGTGGGGCGCCGACGGGCCCGCCGACGATCCGCTCGGCTCGGATGCGAACGCCCTGCACGTCAGCCGGGCACTGCTGTTGTCCCTCGCCACGGTCATCGTGCCTGGCCACGGTGCCGCCTTCCGCCCCGGCGGGCACACCGCGCGCTAGTCCCGCCCCGGTCCCCACGTCCAGCGGCGCTTGGCATGCTTGTGCCGGGCGGCCCAGGTAAGCTATGACCTCGGCAGGCCCCGATAGCTCAGCGGATAGAGCGACTGCCTCCTAAGCAGTAGGTCCCGCGTTCGAGTCGCGGTCGGGGCGCAGGTCATTAATTATAATTCGATCATATTTTTGAAGTTACGACATGCTGCGGGGAGTCAAGCGCTCGTAACGATAGCGCAGCCCCAGTCGCTGACGCCGAAGCCGAGATCGTGATCGCTGGTGAGTTATGCGATGAATCAACCTCAACGTGCTATGCCGCCCGGCTCTCTGCGGGACCTATGGGCCCGCATTCCCAGATCACATGTGGGCCGCCGATCGCATTCCGTGATAGGCGGACAGCTCGCGCTCGGCGCGAGCAATTTCAGATCGCCGAATCGGTGCTGGCATCGGCGGTGTCGGCGGCGGCAGGTTGGCGCACGCAGAAAGCCCCGTTCGGCGTGTGACCTGCCAGCTGAATTGGTGAAGATCTGGCCTCGCCTTCGTGCCGTTTCGGATGCTGTTGCCATTCCCAGGCGAGCGAGGTCGTCGACCGTTAGGAGGTGTTGAGTCGGGTGTTCAGGAACTGCCGCGGTGCGGC
>JBEKKH010000499.1:0-6051 GCA_050010815.1 Streptosporangiaceae bacterium
CGCGCCGCATTCTCGCTGAGCTGGTCGTAGGACCAGGAGAGCACGGCCCGCACGTCGGTGGCCGCGTCGTCCGCCTCAAGCGCGTCCAGCCGGTGCCTGGCGTCTCGCAGCTCGGCGGCGAGCTCGGCCAGCGGGCGCTTGGGCCGCCCGGCGGCACGGCCGGCGGCGATGCTGAGGGCCAGCGGAAGGCGGGCGCACGCCTCGATGATCTCGTCGGCCGCCTCGGGTTCGGCCGCGGCCCGGTCCTGGCCCAGCCTGCGGGCCAGCATCTCGTGTGCTTCCGAGTAGCTGAGCACGTCGAGCGTGAGCGGCACCGCCCCCTCGGCGGCCACAAGTCCGGTCATCTCGTTGCGGCTGGTCACCACGACCAGGCAGCCCGGCGAGCCCGGCAGCAGCGGGCGCACCTGGGCCACGTTGCGCGCGTTGTCCAGCACGATCAGCATTCGCTGGCCGTCGAGCAGACTGCGGTACAGGGCGGCCCGTTCCTCGGTGTCGGCCGGGATCCGGTGCGGCGGCACGCCGAGGGCATGCAGGAAAAACCGCAGCACGTCACCCGGGGCCACCGGCGTGGCGGCAGGATCCAGGCCGCGCAGGTGAGCGTACAGCTGGCCGCCGGGAAACCGTTTGGCCACCTGACGGCCGAAGCGGACGGCAAGAGCGGTCTTCCCGATCCCCGCGGTACCCGAGATGACGACGATCGGCACCGAATCGGCGGAGGCGGCCCCCGAGTCGGCTTCATCCGGCTCGGGTGCGCTCGAGCCAGGGTCGTTCGGCCCAATTGCCGCCGAGCCAGCTCCGGCCGAGCCCGCGGATCGGGCCGGCAGCATGGCGCGCAGCATGGCGAGCTCTTCGTGGCGGCCGGCAAAGCCCGGCGCCTCCAGCGGCAGCTGAGCCGGAACGGGCAGGGCCGTGCCGCGCTGGCCGCCAAACCACCCGTCCAGCGCGCCCGGGGCTAGCGAGTGCGCCGGCCCGTCTACGGTCGGCCTGCCGGTCCGCCCGGCCGCGCCTGCGGCACCGGCCACGCCGACGTGCAGGGCGGTCGGGCGGGAGTTCTCTGCGCCCTCCAGGGTCGGCGGGGCCAGGTCCAGCGCGGTATCGGCGGTCAGGATCTGCTGGTGAATGCGGCTCAGTTCGCTGCCGGGGTCGATGCCGAGTTCCTCGGCCAGCACGCGCCTGCCCTCGGTGAACACCTGGAGCGCTTCGCCGTGCCGTCCACCGCGGTACAGCGCGATCATCAGCAGGCCGCGCATCCGCTCCCGGAGCGGATGATCCGTCACCATGGCCGTCAGATCGGGTACGACCTCCTCGTGCCGGCCCAGCGCGAGCAGGACGTCGGCCCGTTCTTCCGCAGCGGCCGAACGCAGCTCGCTGAGCCGGGTCCGCTCGGTTTCCGCGAACGGTCCGGGCACCCCGGCGAAGGCGATCCCGCGCCACAGCCCAAGTGCGGAGTTCAGGGCGGTCACCGCGCCATCTGGATCGCCGCCCTTGCGCAACTGGCGTGCCCGGGTCAGGTGCTGTTCGAAGGAGACGGCGTCCGGCTGACCCGGGACCAGGTGGAGGACGTACCCGGCTCCCGAGGAGACCAGCACCCGGCCTGGCCCGCGCAGGGACCGGTTGGGCTCGATGATGCGGCGCAGGCCGGCCACGTAGGTGTAAATCCCGCCCTCGGCGCTGGTCGGCGGTTCCTGTCCCCAGACGGCGTCGACGAGCTCACCGCGCGAAATTACCCGGTTGGCCCGCATCGCCAGGATGCCCAGGACAGCCTGCTGCCTCGGTTGGCCCACCGGCAGCTCCTGCTCGCCGTACCAGGCGGCTACCGGACCAAGCACGCCGACGCGCAACACCACGGCATCGCCGACCTTCCGCTCACTTAACCCACGCTAAAGTCGCGCCCACCCCCCGGGCGGAGCATCCTTATTGAGGTTACAGCGATTTGCGCGAGTCCTCCAGAAAAAATCTAGATCATATAGAGACGGCTACTTAATAGTGGGTCGGGCGCCTAGGGGACCGGCGGTCGCGTTCGGATGGCCATCGCACTCTTCTCGCCTGCCTGCACTGTCGCTCCGTCTGCTTTTCGGCACCTTGACCTTGCGTTAACGGCACAGACCTGGCATCGCCGCCCGGAGTTCCGGGCCAGGCGCGCCGCGAAGCCGCCGGCCCTCACGGCACCCCCCCTCACTACCTGCCGTGAGGGCCGGCACCTCGGCCTCGGTCGCTGTGCTGCGCCTGGCGAGGCTCGGCGCCGGCCGAGGCGCGCGCCTAGTAGCTCTTTTAGTTGAATTATCTAGTTATTGCGGGCTATTCATATAGCTATCGGTCTTTGCGTGGCCACACGGAAAAAGAGACACCGGTATTCGGCCGCCGTTACCTGGGCCCCGAGGCAGTCCGCTGCTGCCCGCGCCGGGCGGGCCTGCCCGCCGCTGCGGAACGCACAGGCAGGTGCCCGATCGCGGCCGATACCGTCGGCCCAGGTCGGTGCAGGGGTGCGCGTTAGTCGGGTTGAAGCCCTAACATAGAGCGCGGTACCCGGGACGACGGACTACTCCTGCGCGCCGGCGCAGGCATGGGACCAGCAGGCGTGCGGTCTGACCGCTGGCTGGCTGAGCAAGGGTTGGACGAAGCGAGCATGGGCAAGGCAAGCAGGACCAAGGTCGACTCCAGCCGCCGTGAAAAGATCGCCGCGCAGCGCGCGGCGGCCCGCCGGGCCGAGCGGCGGCGGGGAATCCTCATCGCGGGCGGCAGCGTGCTCGTCGTGATCATCGTCATCGTCGCCTTCATCCTGGTCAAGGCGAACAAGAAGACGACGCCCCCGGCCACCGCGACCGGCACCAGCCTGTCCGGCACGGCGCTGGCCAGCGCGGTGTCCTCGGTCACCAGCGTGCCCGCGAGCACCCTGGACTCGGTGGGCAGCGGCGGCGGCGCGGTTTCCGCCAAGCCCCTAGCCGTCGCCAAGGGCGCGAGCGCCCTGACCTCAGGCGGCAAGCCCGAGATGCTCTACATGGGCTCGGAGTTCTGCCCCTACTGCGCGGCCGAGCGCTGGTCGATGGTCGTCGCGCTGAGCCGGTTCGGCACGTTCTCCGGGCTGGCCACCATCCACTCCGCGGCCGCGGACGGAGCCGGCAACGCCGAGCCCTACCCGAACACGCCGACCTGGACGTTCCTGAATACCACCTTCACCAGCAGCTATCTGACGTTCAGCCACGTCGAGATGGAGACGAACATCCCGGACAAGTCCACCGGCTCGTACACCACCCTGCAGACGCCCACGGCGGCGCAGAACGCGCTGATCACCAAGTACGATGCCCCGCCCTACATCTCCTCGACCGACGCGGGCTCCATCCCGTTCGTCGACTTCGGCAACAAGTACCTGATCCTCGGGGCGAGCTACAACCCGCAGGTGCTCTCCGGGCTCAGCTGGGCCCAGATCGGGACGGACCTGCATAGCTCGTCCAGCCCGGTGGCCAAGGCCGTGGACGGAACGGCGAACTACATCACGGCCGCGATCTGCAAGATGACGGGCAACCAGCCCGCCAGCGCCTGCACCTCGGCCGTCCAGTCGCTGGAGAGCCAGCTCTGACCCTGCGCTTCAATCCTCAGCTAACTCTGAGGTTGGCGGTGGCGGCCGGCGAGGTACAATCTGGCCTCAGGGCGCCGGTCGGTCACGTTCACCGACCCAGGGGCCGTGCGGACAGCAGCCGTGACACCACCGGAGGCGAAGCTCGGATGACAGCGTCGAAGTCAAGCCGCGCCCGGAACGCGCGTAGCGGCCAGGGCGGTGCGGCCAGGAACGGCAATGCCGCCGGGAATGGCAGCGCGGCCAGGAACGGCAGCGCGGCCAGGAACCCGAACGCGGCCCGGGCGGGAACGGCAGCCCGGGCGGGAACGGCCGTTAAAGACGGGAACGCGGGCAAGAACGGCGGTGCCGGGCGAGCCGGGATCGGGGCCAAGAGCGGCCCTGCGGTCAGGACCAACGGCGCGGCCCGGAAGGGCACAACCGGGGGCGCGGCCCGGGGGCGGGCGCTCCAGGACGATTTCGGCACCAGCATGGCCGACCCCGGACCGGCACTGTGGCTCCAGCTCACCACGTTCGTGCTCGCGCTGGCCGGCCTGGGCGTGTCGATCTACCTGACGATCGCGCACTTCACCGAGTCGGCGCTGTTGGGATGCTCGGAGTCGGGCCTGGTGAACTGCACCAAGGTGACCACCAGCGCGCAGTCGTACGTGTTCGGGATCCCGGTGGCCGTGCTCGGGCTGGCGTTCTTCCTGTTCGCAGTCGCGATCATGAGCCCGTGGGCCTGGCGGGCGACCAGGCGCGAGATCCACCTGGTGCGGGTAGCGTCGCTGGTCGTGGGCATCGGCTTCGTGCTTTACCTGCTCTACGCCGAACTCTTCATCATCGGCAGCATCTGCCTGTACTGCACCAGCGTGCACATCATCACGTTCCTGCTATTCGTGCTGACCATGGGCGCGGTGGCGGCCTGGGGGCTTAAGCCCGGCGCGCCGTGGACGCTGAGGCTCGGACGCCCAGCTAAGGGAACCGGGGCGCAGGCCATCGCCTAGCGCCAAAGCTGGCCTGGCCCGGCGCGCCGGACTTGTGGCTTACCTGCAAGTTTGGATGTCTCAGCGGGTGTCGCGTTACGTTTATCAGGTGTGGGTCCAGACCAGGCGGCCCAGGCGGCCCGCTACGCCCGCTCGCGGTCCCCGTCCGCCGCACCCGTCCCGGCTGTCCCACCCGGGTGCCGTTCGCCCGGAGTTTGCGTGGTGGATCCGGGCTTGGCGGTGGATCCGGTGCACGGGGATGCACCAGATCCTCCACGTAGCCCGGATCCACCACGATCTTTTGCCCGGGGCTGCCGTGCTGTAGGCACGCACGTAGGGTTTCGTCACACCAGGACCAGGAAACACAGCGGCATACCCGTCGGCGCGCCGGGCTATGGCTTTGTCGGCAGTTTGGGCGTCCTAGCACCCAAAAGTGTCAACAAATCGGCAGCTTGGTCGCTGGGAGCCGCGCAATCGGCTGTTACGCCGGGGCGGGGGTGCGGATGAGGCGGCTGCGGCGCATGTTTCCTTTGTGAGACGCACGGCCAGGCGTCAGGGGATCTGCGGCAGGTGGTTACCGTAGGAGGGATGGCCGACTACCCTGCCCTCCGCATGCTGATGATCATCGGCTCCGGCGAGACCAGCCCGACCATGGTCACGGTGCACAAGGATGTCCTGGCGCGGCTCGGCGTGCGTGCGCCGCGGGCGCTGCTACTCGCCACGCCGTACGCATTTCAGGAAAATGCGGACACGGTGTCGGCTCGGGCGAAGCGGTACTTCGCCGGCCACGTCGGGCTGGACGTCTGCGTCACGCCAGGCACAAGCGTGGACGCCGACCCTGGGATGGCTCCGCCGATGCTCGGGGAGCAGGCGCAGGACCAGGAAGCGGCTGACATCTCCGCCGCGGACTGGGTCTTCGCCGGGCCCGGGAGCCCGTCGTACGCGCTCGCGCACTGGCAGGCCGGCCCGGTGGCAGGCGCGCTGCGGGAACGGGTCCTGGCTGGCCACGGGCTGACCGTACTGGCCTCGGCCGCCGCCGCCACGGCGGGCCAGTTCACCCTGCCGGTGTACGAGATCTACAAGGCGGGCGGGGCGCCACGCTGGCTGCCCGGGCTCGACCTGATGGGCACGCTCGGCTTGAAGGTCGCGGTCATCCCGCACTTCGACAACACCGAGGGCAGCCACTACGACACCCGGTACTGCTACCTCGGGGAGCGAAGGCTGGCGGTGATGGAGCGTGAGCTTCCAGCCGGCACCGCCATCCTCGGCGTCGACGAGCACACCGCCGTCCTGATCGACGTAGGAACCAGCGGCATCGAGATCCGCGGCCGGGGAGGAGTCACCGTGCGCCGGGCCGGGCACAGCGTGATCTTGCCGTCCGGCGCCCGGCTGACGATGGCCGAGCTGCGCGGCCTGGTCAGGGGGGCTCGACGCGCGAGCAGAACTGGGACCGGAAGAGGCGGCGGCGGTTCGGGCAGCGGAGGGAACGGGGACGGATACGGGAACGGGGGC
>JBEKKH010000500.1:0-6040 GCA_050010815.1 Streptosporangiaceae bacterium
ACAGCCGGGGCAGCACCGGCAGGTGGCCGAGCACGAAGAGCAGCTCCACCGCCGTTATCACGGCGGCCTGCGGACTGTCCCCCGTCCGGCCGCGCCACCGGCCGAGGTAAGCGTCGTCACTCCCCCACCACACCTCGGTCCGAAGGGCGGACAGCTGGGCCAGCCAGCGGTCGTCCACGGTGGCGGCGGCGTAACCGCGCATCTCGTCGGCGATCATGTCGGTGGCCATCCGGGCATGCGGGTCACCCTTCTCCCGGCCCGCATGGCGCACCAGCTCAGCGGGCTGCCAGCCGTGCCGCCAGGCACCGGACACCGAGACGCGCAGGTAACGGACCAGCTCACGGCTGACGGTAGCGTCCCAGCCGGGTACCTGCTGCTGGCCGGCCAGCGCCTCCACCCACTCCAGGAACTGGTCCGGCAGGCCGTGCGCAAGGGCCTGCAGGGCCTCGGCCACACCAACGGCGGCAAGCTCCCGCTGAGACGGCGGCTCTGCCTGGGGCGGCGGCTCGTGCCGGATGCCGCGCCGCGTCCCGTGCCCCTGCCGGGGCGGAGTGTCGTGCCGCTGGGTCTCGTGCGGCGGTCGCGACGAGCCAGACGGCGATGACCCGGACGGCTGCGCCATGCGCCGCTGCTTGCGCTCCTTTTCCTGCTTAAGCTGCCGCTGCCGGCTCGCCTTGCCCATGACGCAGACCTCCCTGGCTTCGACCCTGCGGACGATCCTCCCACAGGGCACCGGCAAACCCGGCGACAGGCACGCCGGCCGCTTAGGGTTCAGCGGGCCCGTTCGGCAGAAAATCAGGGAGCAACCGGTCACTCACGGAATCTCGCACCTCTTCCGAACGGACCGTGGCTCTCCTCATCGGACACACGATCCGGTCCTCGAGGTGGCCGCGCATCGAAGCGCGCGGGTTCCGCGATTCCCGCACGCCCGTGCCGGTTACTCGTTTCTCGCGACCTCGGGTCCGGTGATGCGTGCCAGCAGCGGGAAGGTGGCCGCGATGATGCCGAGGGATACCAGGATCCCGCCCGCGGTGAGGAGGTAGTACGCCGCGCCGGGCGCGACCATCGGGTGCTGCTGTGCCTCCCGGGCGAACATCGCGGCGCCGGCGAAGCCGGTGCCGATCGCGACGGCGGCAACGGACAGCAGCGGGACGGCGCCTTCCAGCGCGACGACGCCGCGCAGCGTGGACAGCCGGGCGCCGGCGAGGCGGAGCATGCTGAACGGCCGCTTGCGGTCCGCGAGCCCGGCCGCGATGCCCGCGACGAGGGTGCAGCCGGCGATCGGCAGGCTGACCAGGATCACCACGTTCGCGAGCTGCTGGTAGCCGTTGTTCGCGGCGTCGTCGGCCACGAGATTGTCCTCGGGCGTGGACGGCGCGTTGAGGACGGGGTAGGCGGGCTCGGTCTCCAGCACGGTCCTCGCCTGCTCGATTGTCGTGGTGGTGCCGTCCGTCTCCACACCGATGGTGTCCACGCCGAGGGCGTCTAGCCGGGCGGCCGGGATGTTCGCGGCCGGCCAGGTGAATCCGCTGATGCCCTGGTTGCCGAAGAAGCCGTTAGGGCCGAAGACGCCCGCCGGGATTGCCGCCGCCGTCGCTCCGGCCGGGCAACGTCCGAGGCCGGGAACGGTCGCGAGCTGCGCGCACGAGGCCACGTCGGCCGGGATCGGGGGGACGCTGCCGCCGGGGTTACCGCCGAACGCGTTGACGCCCAGGTCGTGGAACGTGCCGGGGATGGTCAGCGTCGGGTCCGCCCGGAGCACAACTACCCCGTGGATCCCACCGATAGCTTCCAGCCGCGCCGCGAGGGCGGCGGCGGGCGCGGCCGGCCCCGGGTCAGTCACGCCTGAGCCGCTTGGTGACACGGTCGCTATCTGGTCGGTCATCAGGTTCGACTGCGCCACGGTGCCGATCAGGGTGGGTTCCTTGGCGTCCTGGGTGGTGATCGCCACGACGGCCGCGGTGGTGATGAACAGCGCGAGCACCAGGCCGCTGACCGCGCGGAAGGCGGACCTGGGGTCGTCGCCGATGCGCCGGGCGGCGAGCAGCGTGGCGGGCCGGCTGGTCCACCGGGCCATGGCCACGGCCACGGCCATGGTAAGCCACGGGCCGGCGATGAACAGGCCGACGAGGATGATAAGGAAGCTGGACGCGAACGCCTGGATCTGCCCGGTTCCCGAGGCCGGGTGACCGTGGATGGTCCAGAAGCCGAGCTCAGCCAGGCCGGCCAGCAGCGGGATGACCCGCCAGGCGCCCGGCGGCTTGGGCCGCGCCCGGCGGGCGACGCCGAGCGGGGAGATGTTCACCCGGCGCAGCGCCATCCGCGCCGCCACGGCGGCGAAGAGCGGCACGCCGATCGCGACCAGGAGGATGTCGGGCAGGCTGAGCGTCAGCTCGGCGGGGAAGAACGGCTGGCCGATGAACGGGATGCCCGCGACCGGGATGCGCAGCAGGAAGAAGAGCCCGAACCCGATGGCTGTCCCCAGCACCGCCGCCGCCGTCGATTCGATGGCCGCGATCAGCGAGACCTGCCCGCGGGTCGCGCCGGCCAGGCGCATCGCCGCGAACCGCTCCTCGCGGCGGGCGGCCGACAGCCGGGTCGCGGTGCCGATGAAGATCAGCACCGGGGTCAGGATCGCCAGGGCCACGACGGCCAGGATGAGGTCGACGGAGCTTGACCCGCCTCCAGCGTCGTTCGGGAAGTAGGCCAGGCCCTTGGGGTTCGGCTGCGGCGGGCAGCCTGAACCGAAACACTGGGTCTGGGCACCGGGCATCTTCTGGACGCCGGGCATCGCCTCGGCGATCGATGTCACCTGCACGCTATTGCGGGTGCGCGCGAGCTGCGCCGGGGTGCGCCCGACCACGATGACCAGCGAGTTCGGCGACGGCAGCGCGGCGTCGCCGATCACCCCGGCCAGGTGGCCGGGGTAGCGGCCGGCGAGCTGGTTCGCCGGGGTGGCGCGCATCAGCGCGATCAGCGCGGGTGAGGCGTAATACTGGCCCGGCGCCGGGTCCCGGAGGATGCCCGGCGGCACCGGCGACGAGGCACCGGTGGCGGCCACGTCGAACCGGTCGATCGTCTGCCCGTCGAAGAGGTCGCCGTTGGGGTGCCACCACAGCGGAGCGACGCCCGCGGTCGGGCCTGCGGGCACGGACGAGGTGCCGGTCCAGAACCAGGCGTGGCGGTTATTCCAGGTCACGGCCGCGTTCGTCGCGGCCACGGCGGTCAGCAGCAGGCCGACGCCGAGGCCGACCGCGACCGTGAGGATCACCAGCCGGGTGATCGCCTCCCGGCCGCCGTTGACCACCAGGCGCAGTCCGAGGGAGATCACGGCTGGCTCCCGGTGAGCGTGCCGACCTTGCCGTCCCGCACGACGACCTCGCGGTCGGCGTAGGCGGCGACCCGGGCGTCGTGAGTGACCAGCACGACCGTGGTGCCCTGCTCGCGGACGGCGGCGGTGAGCAGGTCCATCACCAGCTCCCCGGACACCGAGTCCAGCGATCCGGTCGGCTCGTCGGCGAACAGCACCTGCGGCCCGGCCACCAGGCCGCGGGCCAGTGCGATGCGCTGGGCCTGCCCGCCGGACAGCTCCCCGGACCGGCGGCCCTCCAGGCCGTCGAGGCCGAGCACGGGGAACCACTTCCGGGCCGCCGTCATCGCCGGGCCGCGGCGGGTGCCCGACAGCAGCAGCGGCAGGGCGACGTTCTCTTCCGCGGTCAGCTCGGGGACCAGCTGGCCGGACTGGAACACGAACCCGAACCGGTCGCGGCGCAGCGCGCTGCGCCGGTCGTCGCTGAGCGAGTCGAGGCGCTGCCCGTCGAACCAGGCCTCGCCCTGGTCGGGGACCAGGATGCCGGCCAGGCAGTGCAGCAGCGTGGACTTGCCGGAGCCGCTCGGCCCCATGACCGCGACGATCTCGCCGTGCCGGACGGCGAGCGACGCGCCGCGCAGCGCCGGCGTGCTGCCGAACGACAGCGACAGGCCGCGCGCCTCGATGACGTTCCCGGTTACGGCGTTCTTCTCGATGCCGGTCATGACCGCACCGCCCGGGCGAGCTGGTCCAGCCGGGCCGCCGTGTGATCGATCCACCGCAGGTCCGCCTCCAGACGGTAGAGAGCGTGGTCGGCGAGCAGCACGTCGATGGTGCCGCCGCGCTGCTTGAAGCTGGTGAGCTCGCGCATCCGCTGCAGGTGCGCCGCCCGCTGGGTGTCGAGGTAACTGTCGGCCCGCTTGCCGAGCATCAGCGCGAGCACGACCTTGGTGAACAGCTCGCTCTGCAGGTCGGGGTCGGGCGGGACCGGCTCGCCCAGCCACTTCTCCACCTCGGCGACGCCGCCGGAGGTGATGATGTACCGGCGGCGCTCGGGGCCGGCCTCCTGCTCGACCGGCCCGGCGACCGCCTTCCCGTCCCGGGCCAGCCGGGACAGCGTCGCGTACACCTGGCTGTAGCGCAGCGGCCTGCCCTGGCCGAAGTACGCGTCGTAGTCTCGTTTCAGGTCATACCCGTGGCTCGGCCCCCGCTCAAGCAGGCCAAGCAGTGTCAGCGGAACACTCATAACCGAGAGAATACTCCACGAGTACTCTCTCGGACAGTAGTTTCAGACGCCGGACCCGAGCCGCAGGTCAGTGACGAAGGCCCGCGCCAAGCTCACTGAGCTTGGCGCGGATTTGGTCAGCGTCCGGATGGTGCAGGTCGTCCAAGATCGCGAGCGCCTCCTCCCAAGCCGTGCGAGCCTCCTGCGGATTCCCGGCGGCGTGGCGGGTGTCGCCGAGGTGGACGAGAGTCTCGGCCGCGCCCCAGCGACCGCCGACCTCGCGATGCAGGTCGAGTGCCTGCTGGTAGCAGGCCGTAGCTTCGGCGTGCTGGCCGAGCTGCTGGTGGGCGTACCCGAGGCTGTCCATCGAGCTGGCCATCCCTTCCCGGTAGCCGAGGTCGCGGAACAGGTCAAAAGACTGCCCGCAGTAGCTGAGCGCCTGCCGGTGATCCCCGGCAACGGCGTGAAACCAGCCGACCGAGTTGAGGGCCAGGGCCCGGCCGGGCCGGTCGCCGGCGACCGTATACGACCTCAGCGACTGCTGGGCCTCGACGAGGGCCTCGCCGTAGCGGCCCTGATAGTTCAGCGTGATGGCCAGGGCGTTGTGCACGTAGGCCTGCCCGGAGTGATCCCCGCGCTCGGTGTGGATGCCCAGCGCGAGGCCCAGGTGGGCATGAGCATCCTGGTAGCGGCCGAGTCTGCCGCTGACGTAGCCGAATCGCTGGTGGGCGTAGGCCTGCGCCTCCCGGTCGCCCAGCCGCTGCGTGGCGACGAGGGCGATCTGCTCGATGTCCGCCCAGTCGTGCCAGCGGCCCCGCGTGTCCAGGAACCGTGAAATCGCCCACGCGAGCTGCCACGCATGGGTATCGAAGCCGGCCTGGTGGGCCAGGGCGGTGGCGGCCATCAGCACCCGGTCCTCGGCCCCGAGCCAGACCAGGGCCTGCCCGGCGGCAGCGATGGGCTCCGGCTCCGCGCCCGGCTGGAGCGGGGCCAGCGTGACCGGCTTGCGGGTGGGATGCAGCAGCAGCGCGGCCGAGTGGGCCGTGTGCAGGTAATGGTCGAGCATCCGGCCGGTGGCCGCCCGCCGCTCAGCCTCGCTGTCGGCCGACTGCGCCAGCTCGACAGCGTAGGCGCGGAGCAGGTCGTGGCACCAGAACCGGCCGGGTGCGTGCTCGGCCAGCAGGTTGGCCCTGGTCAGCTCGCCGAGTCTGCGGCGTCCTTCGTCCCGCGGCAGGCCGGCCAGGCTGGCCGCGGCCGCGGCGCTGATGTCAGGGCCGGGGTGCAGCCCGAGCAGCCGGAACAGCCGCGCCGCAGCCGCGTCGAGCTGCTGGTAGGACCAGGACAGAACGGTGCGGACATTCGCGGTTGGGTGCCCGGCGTCCAGCGCGTCCAGCCGCCCGCGGGCATCGCGCAGATCGGCGGCCAGCGCGGCGAGCGAGAGCCCCGGCCGGCTGGCGATGCGAGCGGCGGCGATGCTCAGCGCCAGGGGCAGCCGCGCGCACAGC
>JBEKKH010000501.1:0-6608 GCA_050010815.1 Streptosporangiaceae bacterium
CGCTCAAAATTGCCGTGGCCTGTAAACGTCAGATCGGTGTTCGAGAGCAAGGACGGTAACTTGCCGGATGCCGGCGTCGATACGGTAGATCACCCGGTAGTCACCGCGCCAGGCGCTGTGAAGCCCGCTGAGGCCGAGCCGCAGCGGCTTGCCGACCCGGTGCGGATTCGCGCCGAGGGAGCCGTACAGGAACTCCACTACTGAGGTCGCGACCTTCTCGGGCAGTCGGGCCAGCGCGCGGCGGGCCGGTGCTGCCCAGGCGATCGCGAAATCGCCCTCGTTCACCGGTCAGCGATGAGGCTCAGTGCCTCTTCCCTGGTCAGCGCAAGTGCTCCGTCTGCGCCGGGCTCGGCCAGGCTCTCGCGGATGTCGGCGAGGAGCGGCGCGCTGTCCATGACGTCGAGGGTCTCCTCCAGGGATTCCAGGTCGTCCAGGCTGATGACCACCGCAGCCGGATGGCCATGCTTGGTGATCACCACGCGGCCATGCTCTCGCTCCAGCCTGTCCACGACCTCCGACAGCCGGTTCTTTACGTCTGCGAGGGACATCTGCTCTGCGGGTGACATAGCCATAAGTATAGCTAGTTTTCGAGCGCGGGCCAGACTCCGGACATCCGGTCATGCCGCAGCGAGGCCGCGGCCAGGTTGCTTCTGCAGTAGCTGGCTGAATCAGATGGTGATCTCGTGGAGGTCAGTCTCGCCCGCGCAGCAGCGATACCCGAAACGGGCGGACTTCCCCGCGTGCGTAGCCGCCAAGGACCACCGGATCCCAGGGTCGGGCCGGTCAGGATGAGCTGGCCGCTGGCCAGCAGGCGTTGCAGTCGCTCGAGTCCCCGTCGGTCCTGGTCCGCACCTAAGGACTCGTCTAAACCGTTCCGCCGCGTGTACATTCGCTACCGAGCAGGGTCGGCGCAGCATTTTGAGGACCGGGTCATGACTGCATCCACCGGTAACATTCCGGGCCGAATCTTCATGAGTTACCGCCGTGACGACACCGACTACCCTGCCGCATGGCTGTTCAGGGAGCTCGCGAAGCACTTCGGCAGAGATCAGGTCTTCAAGGACGTCGACTCGATCGAACTTGGTGACGACTTTATAGAGGTGATCACCAACGCGGTGGCATCCTGCCACGTGCTGCTGGCCCTGATTGGCCGCCGGTGGCTCACAGTCACTGGCCAGGATGGACGGCGGCGGCTGGATAGCCCCGACGATTTCGTCCGGCTGGAGATCGAAGCTGCCCTGGCCCGTAACGTCCGCGTCATCCCCGTTCTGGTTGAAGCGGCCCAGATGCCCCGAGCCGACGAGCTGCCAGCGAGCCTGGCCAAACTGGTCCGCCGGCAGGCGCTTGACCTCAGTTCTGCCCGGTTCGACCTTGATATCCAACGGCTGCTCAGGGTGCTGGACCGGACCATCGCCGAGGATCAGGGACGAGCCCGGCCGGTAGCCGCGGTCCGTGTAAGTTTCGGAGACGTGCATGCGGTCCCCGGCTCCGACCGCCCGGTGTCCGCGGTGGCGTTCAGCCCGGACGGCTGGCTCGCCTGCGGGACCGACGATGGGACCGTGCGGCTGTGGGATCTAGCCACCGGTACGGTGCTGACCACGCTCACTGGCCACCGAGGCGCTGTGCACGAGATGGCGTTCAGCCGAGACGGTCGGCGGGTCGCCACCGGCGCCGGCAACGGGATCGTGCGGCTGTGGGACCCGGGCAGCGGCACCGAGCAGACTGTCTTGACCGGCCACGACCGCCAGGTGTGGGCGGTGGCGTTCAGCCCGGACGGGCGGTGGCTCGCCTCCGCCGGCGAGGACTGGACCGTGCGGCTATGGGACTGCGAGGCAATGGGAGCGCTAAGCGTTCTTCGGCTCGACGCACCAATCAAGGAGCTCACCTGGAGCCGGGAAACGATTGCCCTGAGAAAGGGAGGCTCTGCCGTCGTGCTTGACGTCGTCACGCCCAAGTGACAGCGACAGACCGAGGCTTCGCCGCAGAGGTGATGTATTTCTACGCGACTGCCGGGCGGCCAAGGATATAGATGATGACACCCTGCAACGGCAGCGGAGGATCTTGGGCGAAGACCATGCAGACACCCTGGATACGGCGAACGATCTCGGTGAGGTGCTGCACGAGATGGGCGACTTCGCGGCTGCCCGCGACCTGCACCAGGAAACCCTTCCCGTCTACGCCTGAGCCTCCCATCACTCCCGGCTTAGCAGGAAGCGGGCCCGCGCCAGGCCGCTGATACCCCGGCAACGGCAGGCGGCGGCCCGGGTGCCTCAGGGAAGGCTACGTCGAGGCCTTCGGCGTCGATCCGCGGCTACGCCGCCGCGGCATCGGAACCGCGCTCCAGCATCACGCGGCGCGGCAGTGCCGGATCGCCGGCTGCTACCAGATGCGATCCCGCAGCCCGGTGACGAGCACCGAGAACTACGCCCTGAAGATGGCTGCCGGATACGTCCTGCACCCCAGCCACGAAAACGACTCCTACTACTTCCTCCTGCGCCTGTGACCAGCCCGGAAGGTCAGGTGCGTTCGGCCTGGACCGGGCCTTCCGGTGCCTGCGGGAACGCCTTTATCTGCCGCCGATTGGATGCGACCTCGGGCCCATCCCGAAGCGCTCGGCGTCCCTTTCCAGCAGCCCTCCGCCGGCTGCCCGCATTACCCCGCCGGTACCGTCACCGGCGTCGATTGCCCCGGACGACCTTGCGCGAGCCGGGCGGGAGGGCGTCAGTGGTCACGCAGCGGACTGCTGGCCGGGATCGCCGTGATCAGGGGATAGTCGCCGTGTCGACCGCCTCCACCTGGCCGGAGCTGAAGTTCGAGACGAGTACGGTGCCGTTGGGAGCAGCCGTCATGTCCCTGGGGAACCGGCCGGCCGGGATATCGCCGACGATCGCGGGACGACGGTCCAATGCGTCAGCAACGTTGATGACGGTCAGGCCGGCCTGCGCACCGGCCACGCTGAACCTGTCCGAGTCGGCGACCACGACCAGCGCGCCGTCGCGCACTACGGTCAGCCCGACCGGTGCCTCGCCGACCTGTACCACCGCGACCAGCGCGTGCGACGGGTTCGTGACCAGCCGGGCCGCCGCGAAGCAGAGCACGTCGTCGCTGGCCCGGGCGGTCACCCAGACCTGCGTCCCGTTCGCCGCCGTAACCACGCGGACCGGCTGGCAGCCGGCATCCACCGTGGCGACGACCGAGCGCGCGGGGTCGGTCTCTGCGCGCTGCAGGTCGATCAGCGTCAGCGTGCCCGGCGGCTCGTTGGGCAGTATCCCAGCCCGGGCGGCCTGGCCGGCCGGGACAGCGGGCCCGCCACCCGGCGCCCTTAGGCCCGCCGGGTGCTGGGCGGGGGCTGCGATCTCGCTCGTCGCGTACAGCCAACGGTCGCCGGGGGAGACGGCCAGGCCGACCGCCGCCTGCCCGAGCGGGATGCTGCCGACATAATCAGCGCTGCCGAACCCGCGGCCCACCGCGTCGGCGAGGTTGAACACGGCGGCCTGGTGGTCGTATTCGAGGGTCACGAACGCGTACCGCCCGTCCCTCGAGGTCGCCACCTCGATGGCACTGGCCGACAGCGCGCCTTGACCTGCGCCGCTACCGCTGCGTGCGGCGAGCATGCCGAGCACCGCGCTCGTCGCCCCGGATTCGGCGCGGGCCACGCTGATGACCACCGCGCCCCTGCCGTCCGCCGCAAGCAGGTACTTGCCGTCCGGCGTGATCGTCTCCCCGAGCGGCTGGCCCGCCACCGGGATCGACCTGACCAGGACCGGCCGACCGGAAGCGGTCTTCGCCATCCGGAGGACATCGATCACCCCGTGGCCGGTCCCTCCGTCTTGGACCGTCGCGAACCCGTAATCCCCGTCGGGCGTCACCGCGACCCCGAACGGGCTTCCCCCCGTGCTGAGCATCGCCGTCCGCACCGAGCCGAGTTCCGCGGACGCAACCGTGGCTATTGAGCATGCAGGTGACGCCAGCGCCCGGGCGGGCAGTGCCGGCGCTACGGTGCCGCTTCCGCTGACACCGGTGCTTACGGCGGCGGGCGTCGTCGCTGAGGAGCTTGCCCGGCCCGACGTACAGCCGGCGCAGATCACCACGCCAACCACGAGAAGCGCCGCCCCCGCATGCGGCAACTCCGTCCGCGATGGCGCGGCCCGAAACCCCATGCCGTTAGCGTATGTCCGTTTATCATCCGCGATCCGCGCCGATGACTTGTCGAACAACGTGCTGGTCCTAACGGGACACCACAGGGACGCGGCCCGCGGCCGGCATGTTCCAGGCCTGGGCCGCAGGCCCGCCGGCCGCTAGCGCCGTACTATGGCCCGGTGACGTCGCCTGGATACCTGAGATTCCCGCACATAACGAACGACATCGTGGTTTTCGTTGCTGCCGACGACGTCTGGCTGGCGCCGCTCGCCGGCGGGCGGGCCTGGCGGTTCACCACCGATGAGGCACAGGCGGCGACGCCGCGGCTGACCCCGGACGGTACGCAGGTGGCCTGGGTCAGCGCCAAGGACGGCACCCCGGAGATCTACCTGGCCAGTCTCGCCGACGGGACCAGCACCCGGCTCACCTACTGGGGCACGTCGTGGGCTCGGGTGAGCGGCTGGACTCCGGCCGGGGAGGTACTGGCCGTCAGCTCGGCGAACCAGCCGTTCGGACACTACGTCCGGGCCCGCGCGCTGACGACCGCGCTGTCTGGCCGCCCGGGCGGAGAACGGGTGCTGCCGTTCGGCCCGGTATCCGACTTGTCGCTGGGTACCAACGGGGACGGGACGGCGGGCGACAGTGCCGCCGCAGGCAGCCGCGGTGCGGGCACGGTCGGGCTGCTCACCGGCACCTGGGGGGATTTCGACGATCCGGCCATCTGGAAGCGCTACCGCGGTGGCACCGCCGGACGCCTGTGGGTCGGCCCGGCCACGGCGATAGTTTCCGGGGCACAGGGCGCGGCTGACCGGATCCCGGGCCCGTTCCGGCGCGTGCTCGCGGACCTGCCGGGCCAGTTCGCCGGCCCCATGATCGTCGGCGGACGGCTCGCGTTCATCTGCGACCACGAAGGCACGGGCAACGTCTACTCCTGCGCGCTCGACGGCAGTGACCTGCGACGGCACACCGATCACGAGGGCTGGTACGCACGCCAGGCCAGCACCGACGGGCAGCGGATCGTCTACGCGCGCGGCGGCGAGCTGTGGCTGCTCGACGGCCTGCAGGCAGCTGGACCGGTCCGGCTCGACATCACCCTCGGCTCGCCCGCGCGCGGCCGGGCCCCCCGCCTCGTCACGGCTGAGGACCACGTTGGCTCGCTGTCCGTCGACCACGGCGGGCGGGCCAGCTCAATCGAGGTTCGCGGAACCGTGCACTGGCTGACCCACCGGGACGGGCCCGCTCGGGCGGTGTCGGTTGTTCCTGGCGTCCGGGCGCGGTTCCCGCAGGTGCTGGGGACCGGCGGACAGGTCGTCTGGGCGACTGACGCTGATGGCAGCGACGCCCTGGAGATCGGTTCCGGTGACCCGGCAAGTCCACCCGATCCGGCTGCCGCTCGGCGGCGGATCGCGGTCGGCCAGGTTGGTCGCATCACCGGGCTGGCGGCGGCGCCGGACGGCGGCATGGTCGCAGTCGCGGCGCAAGACGGGCGGCTGCGGCTCGTCGACGTCGAGTCCGGCGGTGTGCGCGAGATCGCCGCGTCGGACAACGGGGTGGTGACCGGACTTGCCTGGTCGCCGGACTCTGCCTGGCTGGCGTGGTCGCAGCCGGCCGAGCATCCGGGCGGCAGTAACCTCAACCCGCTCCGGCGGCTGCGGCTGGCGCGGACCGCCGACGGCGAGGTTTTCGACGTCACCGACGGGCGGTTCGCCGACACCGAGCCGGTCTTCACCCTGGACGGCAGGTACCTGGCGTTCCTGTCGATGCGCAACTTCGATCCGATCTACGACGTGCATTTCTTCGACCTGACCTTCCCGTACGGGGCCAGGCCTTACCTGCTGCCCCTCGACGCGACGACTCCGTCACCCTTCGCACCCGAACTTGGCGGGCGGCCCATCGGCGAGCCCACGGACAAACGCGCGGCGGTCCCGGCGGCTGACGGCGAACCGGCGAACGCTGACGGCGAACCGGCGAACGCTGACGGCACCGCGGCCGATGCCGCAGCCGGCGGCGACAGGCCGCGCGTTCCGCCGGTGCCGGTGGAGACCACCGGGCTGGCCGACCGTATCGTCGCGCTCCCGGTGCCCGAGGCACGGTACTCGGGCCTGCGCGCGGTAAAGAACGGGCTGGCGTGGCTGCGCAAGCCGGTGACGGGCAACCTCGGCATCGGCGGCGCGCAGCCGGCCGACGATGCCCCGCGCCCGACGCTCGAGCGGTTCGACTTGGCCAGACGCGAGGTGTGCGAGCTCGCCGGGGAGGTGGACTGGTTCGAGGCCAGCGGAGACGGCACCAGGCTCGTCACTAGCGATCACGGCAAGCTCACCGTGATTCCGGCGGAGCGCAAGGCCGACGGCGACAATCCCGACGACAAGATCGAGATCGACCGGAGCCGGGCCAGGTTCCTGCTCGATCCGCCCGCGATGTGGCGTCAGGCCTACGCCGAGGCGGGCCGCATCATGCGGCACGACTTC
>JBEKKH010000502.1:0-6030 GCA_050010815.1 Streptosporangiaceae bacterium
CGGGCTGGTGCGGGTAGCGGCCGAAGGCCACACGGTGCTCTCCCCCGCGGCCGCCCGGCGGCTGATCGCCGCCTCCGCCGACAGCCAGCCCGCCGCCGAACGCGCCCGCAAGCTGGCCAGCGCGCTCACCGAGCGCGAGGTGGAGGTGCTCACCTGCCTGGGCGAGGGGCTGTCCAATGCCCAGATCGCGGCCCGTCTCTACCTCTCCGAGGCAACGGTCAAGGGCTACGTTTCCAAGATGCTGGAAAAACTTGGCCTCGAGAACCGCACCCAGGCCGGACTGCTGGCCCACGATGCGGGCCTGGCCAGCCGGTAGCACGCCGGGACAGGAAACTAGGCTGAGTTAGCGGAAGATCGAGGCGGGGCATTGATAACTCGCACCCGTCCGGCGTACTCTAGTATTACACTGTTATGTAATAACGGCGGTGCAGGAGCAGCCGCCGCAAGGGAGCGAGATCATGCCGCATATCAGCCTGGGAAACGACGCGCCCGGTATCGTGTCTTTGTTCGCTTACCGACCAGAAACAGCCAAGCCGCTGTGCGACCTCGCCGAAGTGCTGCTGCGCGGCCCCAGCTCCCTCGGCCGCGGGGAACGGGAGCTGATCGCGGCCTATGTTTCCAAGCTCAACGACTGTAACTTCTGCACCGACTCGCATGCCGCGTTCGCCGCCGCCCAGCTGCCGGAAGGAATGGTGCTGGTCGACCAGGTCCGCTCCGACCCGGACGCCGCCCCGGTGTCGCCGAAGATGCGCGCCCTGCTCCGGATTGCGGGCGCCGTGCAGCGGGGCGGGAAGAACGTACGCGAACAAGACGTCGCCGCGGCCCGCGAGACCGGCGCGACTGACGTGGAGATCCACGACACGGTCCTCATCGCCGCCGCGTTCTGCCTGTACAACCGCTACGTGGACGGGCTGGCGACCACGCTGCCCGAAGACCCGGCCGGGTACACGCAGATGGCCGAACTGATCGTGAACCTGGGATACGGTGCGGCGTCCGGCCAGCCCGCCGCGCAGGGCGCTTAGCTGTACATAGTCAAGCTGAACGGCGGGACGGGAGAACGAGCTCGGCGGCACGCGCCTGCAGGTCACTCAGGGCCGCATCGGCGTAGGGCGGGAACGGTTCGCCATCGTTCGCCTTCATCCAGCGCTCGAACGCGACGCTGAAAGCGAGCATGCCCGTCTCCGCCGCCAACCGCGCGGTAAGTTCGTCTGTGCCTCGCTCGCGCAGGGCAGCGGTGATCGACGTGGTGATCCGGGCGTGCTTGAGCAGTCCCCGTTCCTGCAGCTCGCTGTTCGCCGCGACCACCAGTCTGCGCCGCGCGGCTGCGGGCCGCAGCTGCGGGGTCATCGCGACCCCGGCCGCCGCGAGCGCCGCCTGCAGGCATTCGGTGAGCGTCGCCCCCGGGGGCGCGGCCCGGATGGCGGCGGCGAACAACCCGGCCAGCACGTCTTCCCCGCCGAAGAGGACCTCGCGCTTATCCGCGAAGTGCCGGAAGAACGTAGCGCGGTTCATTCCCGCGCGGTCTGCGATCTGCGCGACGGTCGTCTCCTCGTAGCCGTTCTCCGCGAACAGGTCCAGTGCGGCGTTTTCCAGGCGCTCACGCGCATTCGGTGCCCATCTGCTCACCGTCACATTCTAAGCGACGCGATCGGATCGCATCACTCGGGAAATTTATGCGACGCAGTCGCATCGTTAGGGTAAGATTAATGCGACTGGATCGCATCGTTCCGGTCGCGGCGCCCGCGCCGCACATCCTGTTCACCGGCAGCACAACCAAGGAGACCTTCATGCGCATCTTCGTCACCGGCGCTTCCGGGTGGATCGGCTCGGCCGTCGTCCCCGAACTCATCGGTGCCGGCCACCAGGTCCTCGGGCTAGCCCGTTCGGGCGCCTCCGCCAAGGCAGTCGCTGGCCTGGGCGCCGAGGTGCTGCGCGGCGACCTGAACGACACCGGCGTGCTGCGCGCCGGGGCCCTCGACAGCGACGGCGTCATCCACCTCGCCTTCGTCGTGCCCAGCGTGAGCGAGGCTGCGACGCGGACCGATGCCAGGGCCATCGAGACGCTTGCCGCCGGGCTATCCGGCTCCGGCAAGCCCCTGGTGATCTCCGGCGCAACGCTCGTGACACCCGGCCGGCCCGCGACCGAACGCGACGAGCTCATCGCCGCCGGGCCCATCGCGGCCCGCATCACCAACATGCGCGCCGCCCTCGCTGCCGCAGACAGGGGCGTCCGCTCCTGCCTGGTCATGCTGCCCCGCTCGGTCCACGGCCAAGGAGAACGCCACGGCTTCATCCCCCAGCTCATCGCCGCGGCCCGGGCCAAGGGCGTCTCCGGCTACATCGGCGACGGGACCAGCCGCTGGCCCGCCGTCCATGTGAAGGACGCCGCGAGCCTGTACCGGCTTGCCATCGAGCAGGCTCCCGCCGGCGCAGTGCTCAACGCCGTCGGTGACGAAGGCGTGCCCGTCCGCGAGATCGCCGAGGCCATCGGCCGGCACCTGAACCTGCCCGCCCGGTCCCTGCCCGCCGAAGAATTCGGCGGCATGCTCGTACCCCTGCTCAGCAGGGACATGCCCGCTTCTAGCACCATCACGCAGGAGCTCCTGGGCTGGCAGCCCACCCACCCCGGCCTCATCGAGGACATCGGACAGGGCCACTATTTCACCTGACCAGCCCCAGGAATGGGGTGGAGGCAGGTGGCCGCCGAACTCGCGGCGCGTATTCTCGGGCGGATGAGACTGCTGGCTCTCGGAGATCGCAACCCGGACTTCTTGACCCACCGTGAGATCGATTCGACGCTGAAGCTTCTGCCGGCTGACGTCGACTGCCGCTGGGTCGCAACGGATGATCCTCGCGCCCGCGAGCTGGCGAGCTACGACGGGGTGTGGCTGCTGCCCGGCACCCCGTACCGCGATGACGGGGCTGCCTACGCCGCGATCGGCCACTGCCTGGACACCGGCACTGCCTTTCTGGGCACCTGCGGCGGCTTTCAGTACGCGGCGGTGGCCCTGGTCCGGGCCCGGCTCGGACTTGCCGAGGCCGGGCACGCTGAATCGGATCCGGACGCCGGGCAGCACGTCATCGTCGCTCTGCACTGCGCGTTGTACGGCGAGCGACGGACGGTAACGCCGGTGCCCGGCACCCGGCTGGCGTCAATCTGCGGCGAGGCGCCATTCGAGGGCTTTCACTATTGCGGCTATGGCCTGGACGAGCACTTCGCCTCGAAGCTGCAAGACGCCGGCGTCGCCATCTCCGCGCACGCGGCGGATGCCGGCCCGGAGGCCCTGGAGCTGACTGAGCATCCCTTCTTTCTCGCGACCGCGTTTCAGCCCCAGGTCGGCAGCAGCCAGAGCGGTGAGCTGCATCCGGTTCTCTGCGCCTGGCTGCGGGCGGCGGCCGCAGCACGTCCCATAAGACCCGGCCAGTGAAGGCTGCGGGTCTGGCGATATCGCCATCATTCCAAGATCCCGCGAGGTGCGGCCCGGATTCGCCAGCCAAACCATGCGACCGGCTCATCGCCGTGTCGCGCTCTACGGACTTGGATAGGACAGGGAACCTGTGACTTGGGTAATTGCGAGGGAGGGCGAGGGTTTGGCAAATAGCGTCATCCAGGCCGCGGTGCGAGACTCCTTTACTTCGACCGGAACCGGGGAGTAGGCCGCCACGTAGTCTGGATCTTGACCGTGCCTGATGACGGTTTCGTACACGAACGGTGACACGATGACGCCGAGCTCCGCCGTACTCCGGACGAGAGCCTGCTTGAAGTCGGGTGCTTCCACCAGCCGTGCTGCGACTATTATCGCCTCGCCTGAGACACCCATGGTGTCACTGACCACGGGTCCCACGTTTACGGCAAGTCGCAGCTGGAACTGGGCGGATTTACGCTCGCTGCAATTATGCTGATCAAGTGCGCCAGGAAGTTCTTGAAGCAGCCGATCCAGGACTTTCGCCGTGGAGACGTTCGGCGGCGCCACCATCATGTCGGACCAGCTGCGCAGCATCGCCGACCGGGCGGAGATGGACGACCGGGTAACGGTGCGGGTGATCCCGTTCGCGGTCGGCGCCCACCGGGGACTGCTCGGCCCGTTCACGCTGCTGGAATTTGAGGGAGAACTGCCCGACGTTCTTTACATCGACGCCGGCCGGGGTGAGTTCGCCAGCATGGTACAAGGCGGGGAAACGGTTGCGGACTACCGTGACGACTTCGAGGCCGTGCTCGAGGACGCCCTGCCCGCCGATAAGTCGATCGAGCTTATCCGGAGCGCGGCGGAAGAGATGTCGTAGCACGGCCCTCCGGGGTGAGCCGCCAACCTCACATCCATGCCAGCACGCATCAAGGAGCCGTCCAAGCGCACATCCCGACATAACCGGACACATCTCGCGCTGAGGCTGTAGTCCGACAAGGCGTTGCCGTTTACACTCTTATGGCAGAGGATGCCACAGAGTGGCGGTTTGTTACGCTGCGTGAGGACTTCGTGTTCGAAGCTCTTGCGTCGGATACGGGGCTCCTCGAACCGGATGTCGAACGAGGGATTTGTTGCATGGCCACTGAGCCGAACCAGGACCCGCCACTCATCTGGCGCAAAAGCGGGGCGAGCGGCGGGACCGGCAGTTGCGTCGAAGTAGCAAAATCAGCTTCCTCGGTGCAGGTCAGAGACTCACGCAACCGGACGGGTACGGTCCTCAAGCTCAGTTGCGCCCAGTGGCGGAGTCTCGTACAACGTATCCGGGACGGGGAGGCCGTCTAGCCATGGCGAGCCTCGGCACCGATAGCGCCATGCAAACCAGCGCATAAGTTTACGAGCGCACAACACCCGCTATTCTGCGCGGTAAACCGGGCCTGAAGCGGACGACAGGATGTACCGAACGGCGCATCGGGCACCGGTCCAGGCAGAGGTAGGGCGATGTAGCGTTGCCTTCGTGGCGGTGAATGCGGAGCAGGCCGGGGACTTTGAACGGAGCCAGCGGGCGGCACTTCATCGAGCAGCGCGAGCGGCATCATCGGATGCTGGGCCGGCTGACGGCGCGGTTGCTCGCCGACGCGCAGATCCAGGACGGGGAGACCGTTCTCGACATCGGGTGCAGCTGCGGTGATACGACCATCCTCGCGGCACGCGCCACCCGCAGCGGGCACGCTCTCGGCGCCGACTCCTCCCGGATCCAGGTAGCCGAAGCGCGCGGGCTCGCCGCCTCTGCTGGCGTTACTAACGCCAGGTTTGAGGTAGCCGACGCCCAGCTGCATCCGTTTCAGGCCGGGATCCTCGATTTGGTGCTGAGTACCCTCCGCGAGATGTCTGGGCCGGATGCTGCCTTCTCCCTCGCCGACACGCCCGGGTGAGCGCGTTGCTGAGCGATGCGGCGTTCGGCGGCATCAAGTTCGCGAAGGCGGACGAGCCCAGAGCGTTCCCGCAACTCAGGGTAAGCATTCGGGCCTATGGGCCACGTACGTTCGGATTAATCAGGCGGCAGATGGCTCACGGAGGCATGTACCCGTTCTTCGAACCCGAGGAGGCAAAGTGAGCACGGTGCGCGGGACGTGGCCCTGCCGGCGGCCGCTGTCCAGCGGAGACACGAGTGCGGCACGGACGGGCGCCTGGCCGGCGCGCTGCGCGAGCTGATCGGCTGACCAGCGATGAGCACCGGCACCGAAACCGGTCAGCGCCGCCGGCGCCGCGTGCGGCTGACCCCGGTGCGGCCGATCCCGGTCCAGTTCACCGGGGAGCGGGCCCGCGAGGGACCGCTCACCTTGGGCCAGCTCAACATGTACGTGTGGCTGAGCCGGATACCCGACCACCCTTACGGGATCTTGTGCGCCGAACTCCCGGTGCCGGCGGTGGTGTCGGCCGGTGAGGTGGCCCAGGCGGCCGCGGTGCTGATCGCGCGGCATGAGAGCCTGCGCACCACCTACGTGCCCGGCTTTGTGCCCGGCGAGCCGCCGCGTCAGCGGGTCGCGGCGGCCGGCGTCCAGCTGCTGGAAGTCTGTTCGCTCGGCGAGGGACAGTGGGGACCGCAGGACCGCCCCGCGGTAGG
>JBEKKH010000503.1:0-6021 GCA_050010815.1 Streptosporangiaceae bacterium
TCGCTGCCGCTCTCGGCAGTGGTGAACTCGTGGAGGGTCTTAGGGCAGCGCAGCAGCCCGTAGAGCTGGGTGCCCTGGCCGGGATAGAAGGTGTCGTCCTGGTACTGGGTGACGAGCGTGGGGGAGGTGACCTGGCCGGCGACCGTGCTGCAGTCGACCTTCATGATCGCCTGGCCGAGGTCCCACAGATCGGGGGAGGTCTTCCCGGCGCGGCTGGCGAGCATGAACGCGATGTCGAACAGCTCGGCGCGCTTGGCGATGGTGAACCAGTTTCCGGGGTCAAGGTGCGGGACGATGTCCTGCTGCCAGATGCGGTTCACCCTGGCCTTGGTGGCGCCGTCAGCGAACAGGTCCCGGATGGACGCGGGCCAGGCCAGCCAGGCGTTCACCACCCCGGGGTCGGGCACCACCGCGGCCAGCCGGTGCTCGAAGGCCGCGGCGCGTACCGCCGCCTCCCCGCACATCGACAGCCCGAGCAGGGCGATGCGGTCTTGGTCGACCTCCGGGCGGGAGCGCAGGTAGTCCACGACGGGGATGATGACTTTCTCCCAGTCGGCACGGTAGGGGACCTGACGCTGGAACAGCATCGAGCCCTGTCCGGGGCCGTCGAAGATCAGGGCGTTGTATCCGCGTTCGAGGGCGGCCGCCCCGCCGAAGACGTACATGTCGATGCTCGTGGTGTCGCTCCCGCCGTTGAGAATGACGGTCGGCCGCCGGATGTCACGGGCATCGGGCTTTAGCAGGTATCCGGGCAGCCAGCTGCCTTCGTAGGGGATGCGGACCCGCTCGAAGGGCGGGTCGAACAGCTGGGAAGCCTGGTCCCAGCAGGCCTGCACGACGGCGTACGCGTCGGCTTCGTGCGCCCGGGCGGTGGTGGCGAGGACGAAGTACAGGCACAGGTCGTAGTAGGCGGCGGCCCGCAGGTAGGCGCCGCGGGCACTGGCCCGGTGCCCGGCCTTCAGTCCCTGGCCGCCGAGCTGGCTCACCTGCTGGGCCAGGGCCTGGAACTGGTCGTAGTAAGCCTGGTAGGTCGCCCCGGCCGCGTTGATGCCGTTGACCGCGGTCACGACCTCGCCCAGCTCCGAGACCCCGTAAGCGGCGCCCCCGAGGACGACGAGGGTCTCGAAATCCAGATCAGCCTGGCTGAATAGCTGGAACGGGGCGGCTGCGGACGCCGAAGCGCCCGGAACCGCCGCGGCCGCCGCACCGGACAAGCCGGTGCCAAGGACCGCGGCTGCCCCCGCGCCCAGGGCGCCGCTTCGCAGCAGGCTCCGTCGGCTGAACGGCCGCCGGCGGCTGCCTTCTTCTTCTGGGTCCAATGACGTCACGATTTTCCTGTCTTGCTAGGCATGCTGTCTCCTCGCGGATTGACGGGTGCGGATCTACCGGGAAGCGGCAGGGTGATCGATAGCCCTGACGGAGGGTCTCGTTTCGACCGTCCGGTTAGGTCAGTCCGGCGCGGTGAACGCCGCGGTGACGGTACCAGCGACCACGCCGGCGCTGGGATCAGCCGACCGGCGTGACGGTCCAATCAGGATGGCCGGGCATCGGCGGTGTCTTGGTGCCGTAAAGCCAGGAACGCAAGAACGCATTCTGGTCATGTCCGGAGATCGCCGACGCCAGGCTTATGAAGTCGGCGGTCGATGCCGAACGACCCGCGAATTTGCTGACCCACGCACGCTCAAGCCGATCGAAGTCGGGAGTGCCGATCCGCTGCCGTAGCGCATACAGCGTGAGTGCGCCGCCGTAGTAGGCCTGGAGGCTGAAGACGTTCTCGACCTCACTGGCCCCGCCTCCCGCGTGCGGCAGCCCCACCGGGCCGTACTTGGCCCGGAACTGGTCCCCCTGCGCGTACCAGTCCTTCATCAGGGCGGTGAAGTTAGGTTCGCCGCTAGCCTGCTCGAGGTAGCCTTTATCGGCCGCGTAGGTGTATGTGTACCAGGTGGCGTGGCCCTCGTTGAGCCAGACGTCACTCCAGGACGAGGGTGTAACGCTGTCGCCGAACCACTGATGAGACAGTTCGTGCAGCATCGTCGGAGCGCTGACGGCCACCGGGTCAGTGATCAGTGTGTTGCCGTAGAGCGCCAGGGTCTGCGTCTCGAGCGCGAATCCGAGCGGCGCGTCTGTGATCAAAGAGCCGAACTGATCGAAGGGAAATGCCCCGACCCGCTTTTCCATCCACGCCATCTGACTGGTCTCGACCGACAACAGCTTCTGGTACTGGCCGACCAGACGGGTCGGGATCACATCACGAACCGTGACGCCGTCCACCTTCCCGCGGGGAACGACTGTGAAATCACCGGCGACGAGCTGGGTCAGTTCGGTGGCCATCGGCTGGTTCTGTGAATAGGTCCAGATACTGCGGCCCGCCACCGTCCGGTCGCCGGTCAGGTCACCGTTCGCGACCGCGGTCTCGCCGGCTGGCACATCCATCCGGAACGAGAAGGTGGCCTTTTCACTCGGGTAGTCGTTGCACGGATAGACGGAGTTCATCAGGTTCGGCTGACCGGCAGTTGCCGATCCGTCCGGCGTGATGAAGAAGGCGGTGGTCCCCTCCTCGCCGGCGACCGGAGTGGTCGGTTTGGCGGTGAAGTTGTGCACCACGACCGTGAAGCGCTGCCCCAGGGCGATCGGCGCAGCAGGAGTGATTACCAACTTCCCGCCGGTCCAGACCATGTGTGCCTTGCGGCCGTCGACCTGCACGGCGCCGACCCCCGAACCGCTGAAGTCGAGGTCGAACCGGGAGAGCGCCTGAGTCGCCTTCGCGGTCATCGTGACGGTCCCGTCGATAGCCTGCGCCGGGCTTTTCGTCGCGTACCGAAGATTCAGGAAGTAATGCAGGGGGTCGTAACCACCGTCACCCAAGGTCGGGTAAAGCCGGTCGCCGAGGCTGCCGGAACCCGGGGTCGGGGCCTGCGCCGAAACGGAGGTCGCGGCACCCGCCGAACCCGAGGCGGCGCCGATCGACAGCGTAGCGAGCAGAGCGGTCGCACCAAGCACCGCAATTCCACGCCGCCAGCAGCGGAGGGCAGCGTGCCATCGGGCGCCGGAGCACATGACCGACCGTTCGGCCATCGCGGCTCCAGTATTCGGCTTCCACATCATTCTCATAAGCCAAGCTCCGATTCTCTCGCTGGTCTCCGCTCGAGCGGTCCTCGACCCTCAATCACCGAAGGCACGTACGGAGCACCCGTCCAATAACGGCTTCGTCTCCGGTGATGCTTGTGAGGAATGCACGCCGAGTTGCGGAAACAGGTTTAGTGTTACGTGACGAAATAGATTTTTAATGTAAATTTGGTATGGGGTGCCGTTCTTGGCCCGGTGCGCGCCTGGCGGGGTGAGGCCGAGCTGGATCTGAGGCATCCCAAGCAGCTGGCGGCGCTGCTAGTGCGCGAGGGCGCGCAGGCTTCTTCTGGATCCTATGACGTCACAATTTCCTGTCTTGCTAGGCATGCTGTCTCCTCGCGGATTGATCGATAGTTCTGACGGAGAAGGTGACATATCCATAGGGGCCTCCTGAAGTGGTCTTTTACAATGACGTTCCGCGACGGCGGCAAGGACCGTGAACGGAACGAATTCCCGGTCGTCAGCAAACCGCACGATCTTCGGGGTCGGCGTGACGGTGTTGCCGCTCAACTGCGGGCGTTGGCTGCGGCGTAGATGGCGGGATCCGGCGGTCGCAGTTCCGGCCTGGACCGGCAGGAACGGGAAGCGCCGAGGGCGGAGCCGAAGGCGATACCGTTACGCGGATCGGCAGATGCCTGCTGACCGCCCGCGCCGCCGCGCCCGGACGGGCCCTGCCGAGCGCCGGGCAGCACGCCGGCCGGGCGTGAACGCCGCCGGCAGCACCCCGGCCGCGGCACCAGCGGGGGCGCCAGGCATCGCGGGATCCCGCGCCTGAGGGGGCTGATGGTGGCATGGCTCACGCGACCTTAGAAAGGCGAAGACGGTGAGCGCCACAGAAGCACGGGGTCCAGATGGATCCAGGCGCGTTCCTCACTATAGGAGGGCTAGCGTGCCCATGGCGGCCAGCCAGTACCCCGCGACGGCCATGCCGGCGGGTGACCGCATGACGGGACCGATGATCGCCATGGGCTACTCACCGCTGACCGGGGACGGGCTGCGGAATCTGTAAACCTGTCCTCGGCCAGGCTCGGGGAAGAGCCAGGGGCATCCGCCGCTGGCATGCTGGGCTGGCTCCCTGGCCGGGTCCTGAATCCGGTGAAGGCGGTCACGGTGGCGGCCAGCAGGCAGGCGGCACCCGCGCCGGCGGCGAGGTGGTAGCCGTGAACGAGCGCCCCGCAGGCGCCGTGACCAGGCGGGCACAGGGTGCCTGTGCCGCCGCCCGGCCGGGCACTCGCGTGGGCAGCACCGGCTGCCTTCAGCGCGCCAGCCGCACCGGGGCGGGACCCGGCTGCCGGCGTGTCACTCGGCCGACCGGGCCCGGCCGCGCCGGCCCGGCCTCCGTGAGCACGGGCGGGGTGCCTGCGTGGGTGTAGGTAGCTGGTGTCTGCCCGGTGGCGCGGCGGAAGGCGGCGATGAAGGCGCTGGGCTTGCGGTACCCGACGGCGCGGGCGGTGGCGTTGACCGATGCCCCGCTAGCGAGGTGCTGAATGGCGGCGCGGATGCGCACGCGGGTGCGCCACTGGGCGAAGCTCACGCCGGTCTCGCTGAGGAACAGGCGGGACAGGGTACGGACTCCCGCATGCACGTGATCGGCCCATGCGGCCAGTTCGCGTTGGTCGGCAGGGTTGGCGATGAGCTGGTCGGCGATGGCCCGCACCCGCGGGTCGGCCGGCATGGACACATGGATGTCGCGGGCGGGCAGCGGGGTGAGCAAGTCGAACATAAGCGTTTCGGCGTGCGGCCGGCTCGGGTCCTGCGGCCCGATGCGGTGCAGGTGCGCGATGAGCTCGCGCAGCAGCGGCCCGACCGAGACACCGGTGGGCTCGGTCCAGGTGATCAGGCAGTGGTCGGCGGCGAAGGTGATGATCGACATCTCACCTGCGTGCAGCACGGCCACGGCGTGCTCGACTCCGCCGGGAACCCACAGCCCGTAGCCGGGCGGGACCAGCAAGTCACGCGACGCGATGGTAACAGCCAGTGTCGCGGTCGAGGTCCACAGCAGCTTGGGTCCGGAGTGGGCGTGCGTCTCGACCAGCAGGTGCGGCCCGGCCGCGCCACGGCCGATGCTCAGGATCGGCGACCTGAGCGGCGACGTAAGCGGTGGTGCGGGCGGCGCCAGTGCCGCGTGGTCCGAGCTGCTCAAGGCGCCGGTCCAAGCAGGCGCATGCCGTGGTGGATGGCGATGGCCCGGATTCGCCAGCCCTGGCCCGTCCGGGTGTAGGTCATGTCGGCGCTCATGTACACAGCGCAGGGGTTAGTGCCGATGATGGAGGCGATCCACATCAGCCAGCTTCCGCGGGGCAAGTGGCACGCGCTGGGCACATCAGCACCTCCTCGCGTCTGAACCGGCTCACCGCATTGCGTCACCTGAGCCCTCTGGGACTGATTCAGCGTTGCGTAGCGAGATAGATGTTTGATGTAGATTTGGTAGGAGGGTGATGCCCTCCCAGGTGGGGCGTCATGATGGGTCGTGCGCCGGGTGACTGGCTGGCCTGCCTGCATGGGCCGTGGCCTGGGCACCCGGCAGGAGGCGTCGGCTCGCCGTGAGGCGCACCGGGCCGCAGGGCTTGACCTGTCGGCTGGAAGCGGCCGCTGGCAGGGCGGCGTAGGAGCTCTTGCAGATCTCGGCTGGGGGTATCCCGATGCAGGGTGATGTGCGGTTCGCCGTTCTTGGCCCGGTGCGCGCCGGGCGGGATGCGGCGGAGCTGGACCTGGGGCATCCCAGGCAGCGTGCGGTGCTGGCGGCGCTGCTGGTGCGCGAGGGCGCGCAGGTCACGCTGGAACAGCTGATCGACGGCTTGTGGGGCGATGAGGTCCCCGCTACCTCGTCTCAGGTGATCCGCAGCTACATCTACCAGCTCCGGCTGGTCCTGGGCCGGGACGGAACCGGTCACA
>JBEKKH010000504.1:0-6012 GCA_050010815.1 Streptosporangiaceae bacterium
GGGCCGCACCTCCGTGCTGGCCCGCGCGGGCGACCTGATCTCCGGTATCCCGCACTGACGTCAGGGGCTGCCCTGCCCCGTCCGCCTGTCCGGCCCGGAGCCCGCCCGTACGCCTGTCCGGCCCGGAGCCGGATCACCGGTGCCGCGGCAGGCCGGGGTGCTCGGCGTCGATGAGGTCGGCGTACTGCGGACGAGCCGCGATGAACTCCGCCACGAAGCCGCAGTAGTTGGTCAGCGTCATGCCCTTGGCCCGGACGTCGTCCAGCGCCGCCCGCACCAGCGTGGTCGCCACGCCCCGGCCGCGGAACTCTGGTTCGACAATCGTGTGCCTGAACACCATCCTCGATCCCGCGTGGTCATACACGATCGTGCCGATCACCTCACCGCCGACGAGCGCGTCGTAGCACAGCGATTCGGTGTTGTCCCGGACCGTGACCTCGGGGGTCGGTTCGGTCATCTCGGACCCGCCTCCTAACTGGATGTTCGCGATGAATAGGTTAGACCCATGAAGGCTGTGCAGTTTGCCGTCTACGGCGGCCCCGAGGTGCTGACGGTAGTCGAGGTCGAGGCACCGCACGCCGGGCCCGGTCAGGTCCGGATCGCGGTGCGGGCGGCCGGCGTCAACGGCATCGACTGGAAGATCCGCGCCGGGTTCATGCGGGAGATGATGCCACTGCCACTGCCGGCCGGGACCGGAGTGGACGCGGCAGGCGTGATCGACGAGATCGGTCCGGGCGTGACGGGCGTGACCGTCGGCGACGAGGTGTTCGGGTCGGGATCCGGCACGTACGCGGAGTATGCCGTGCTCTCCCACTGGGCCCGCAAACCGGCCGGGCTGTCCTTCGCCGAGGCGGCGGGCTACCCGGTCCCGGCGGAGACAGCGATCAGGATCCTCGACCAGGTGGGCGTCAAGCCGGGCCAGATCCTGCTGGTCAGCGGCGCGTCTGGCGGCGTGGGCTCCGCCGTCATCCAGGTCGCCAAGCAGCGGGGCATCACGGTCATCGGAACCGCGAGCCAGTCAAATCATGACTACCTCCGCTCGCTCGGCGCCGTTCCCACGAGTTACGGCGCCGGTCTGGTGGACCGGGTTCGCGCGCTCGTGCCCGACGGGGTGGATGCAGCGCTGGACATCGCGGGCTCCGGCGTCATCCCGCAGCTGATCGAGCTGACCGGCGATCCGTCGAAGGTGCTGTCGATCGCCGACTTCACTGCACCCGAATACGGTGCGCAGGTCTCCTCCGCGTCGTCGGACACCAGCGGGGCGCTCGCCGAGGCGGCCCGGCTGTACGATGCGGGCGCGTTTGGCATCCCGGTCGACCGGGCTTTCCCGCTGGAGCAGGCCGCTCAGGCGCAGGAGGCGAGCGCGGCCGGGCACGTCAAGGGCCGTCTCGTCATCACCATCCCCTGACCCACGCCCGCCCCGGGCGGGTCACCGTTCCGCTTTGGCGCAGACGCAGAACTCGTTGCCCTCCGGGTCCGTCATGACCACGAAGTCGTCGCCGGGATCGGAGACGTGACGGACGAACGTGGCGCCGAGCCCGCTCAGCCGCTCGACCTGCGCCGCCTGGTCGTCGGTGTAGAGGTCCAGGTGCATCTGGTCCCGTTAGCCAGGCCCGAGCCGGCGATCAGTAAATGGTCTTGAGCTTGCTCTTCGCCGAGATCGTCCCGTGACTGGTACCGATGAACGTGTAGACACGGAGGTGGTTGGTGTAGTGCAGCGTGGCGCTCCGGCACACCGCCTGGTGGTATCCGATGTCCACCGCCCCCACCTCGCCACGACGGCTATTGTTGCCATTTTCCGCCAAGGTGACCGCACCAGTAGCGAAGATACTGCGGACGGTGTCTCCCACACACACATTAATCCGGACAGTTGATCCGGACTTGGTGTAATTACCCCAGGCCACGATGCCATGCAGCTCGGGGAAGGAAATGCTGTGAGTGTTGGATTTCGCGGTGGCCGCAGAAGCCGGTAGAGCGCCCAGGCCCAGTATCGCCACAACCGCGGCAATGGTCGAAATTCGGCGCAACATAAAATCGGTACCTCCGTGGTGAATTTGGCGAAAGGCCAAATATTAGCAGTACCTGCCGCGCGGCGCCAACGAGGCGCGCGGGGAGCGGCGCCAGCGCCGTGGCTTCCTCGAGCGCGGAGACGTTCCGCAGGTTCACTCGTTCGGTCTTCGAGGCCCAGACCGCGCTGCTCAAGCACGGTGACGTGGCCAACGCGGGCTTCGGCCAGCGCGGCGCCCGGCGGCGGGTGCTGCTCCGGATATCCGCCGGCCAGACCACCGTCGCCGCTATCGCCAGGTCCTCGGGCTATTCGCGCCAGGCCGTGCAGCCGCTGCACTCGTCGCCGACGGATCGCACGGTACTCGGCCGACCCGGGTGACCAGCGCAAGCAGCACCTGGCGCTGACCGAGGCCGGAGCCGCGACGCTCGGCCTTGAGCACATCAGGTCATTCTGCCGGCGGATACCGAACATATGAAAAGAAGGGCATGAAATGCCCGGCCAGAAAATGTCCTTATCACGGGATCAATAAGGGCATCGGCGTCGAAATAGCCCGGCAGCTGGGCGGGCAGGAACATTCACTCTCATCGGCTCGCGTGACGAAACGCGCGGCCCGGCGGCAATGAGGGTTATTCACGCCATAATGGCACTTAGCCTATTTGCCGATCAGGTCTCTGACCTGCATGTTCGCAGCTGACGGCGGACCAGGTCCGCTGCCGTGGGTGAGGTGTATCTGTGCTGGTCAGAACGGCACGGCAGGCCACGCCAGCCACGAAGATCAACTCCTTCTCACGCCGCGTTCGCGTCCCCGCCCAGCGTGATTTCCGCGGTGGAACCGGGCTTCGGCGGGCAACGTCTTCGGCCTGGTGGCGGTGGCCAATGCCATGCTTCCGCTGCTGCGCCGGTCGGCGGCCGCATCGTCAGCATGTCGAGCAGGCTCGGCTCACTCACCGCTGCTTGCCGGCTGAGCGCCGGGAGGGCCAGAGTTGTCCCATGCCCCGCATGGCCGGCCAGATTGTCATCCTGACCGTCAGCGACGCTGACCGAAGCGCGGCCTGGTACCGCGATCTCCTCGGCATGGACGAAACCGGCCGTTACGTCCAGCCGGACGGCCACGTCGCGCTGGTCAGCCTGGCGGAGCGGTTCAGCGGCGTCGAACTATGCCTGGTCGATCACCGATCCGGCCAGGGCGCCTTCGACGAATTCCGGATCGGCCTGGATCACCTGGAGTTCCTGGTGCCTCAACGCGGTGATCTTGATGCCTGGATGACACGCCTGGACGAGCTGGGAATCCCCCATTCCGGCGTCAAGGAGCCCTCCTACACCTCCAACGCCATGGTCACGTTCCGCGATCCAGACAACATCCAGCTCGAATTCTTCTGGCGACCGCCCAGGTCGTGACGCGGGTACGGTGCCAATTCGCTTGGTGACATCGGCGCTCATCAGCCTAGGTGGCGCCGCTTGCAAACCGGCGCCGCGCTAGTCGGTTCCGGCCGCGGGCCGGGTTCGTTAGGGTGACGTCGTGACCGATCCGGATGCCGAGGTCGTGGGCTGGGTGGCCGGCCTGACGGGGTGCAGCGCCGTAGCGGTGGTGCGGGGACTGCGCGACGGTGGCTCTCCCTGGCTGCTCCGCGCCGGGGACCGCGAGCTTGTGCTGCGTGTCGGCCGGCCGGCCGATGCGGCGTCGTTCGCCACCGAGGTGGCGGCCCTGCGCCTAGCGGCTCAGGCGGAGATCCCGGTCCCGCGGCTGCTGGCTCATGACGACGGCGCCGCCGCAGGCGTCCCGCTGGTGCTGACCGAGGCCCTGCCTGGCAGTAGCCAGATCCCGCCGGAGTCCAGCCCGGAACACCTGCGGGACCTGGGCGCCGTCGCCGCTCGCCTGCACGCCGTGCCCCTCGAACCGGTCGCTGAGCTGCCCGCCCGCGACCGTCCCATCGCGAGCGTGGACTTCGCCGGGATGCGGCGCGACCAGCAGGTCAGCGACCTGCTGGCGGAGGCTGAGGAGCTTATTGGCCGGACCGGGCCGGCCAGCTATCGCAGCGTCTTGGTGCACGGCGACCTGTGGCACGGCAACACGCTGTGGCATGACAGCATCCTGACCGGCCTGGTCGACTGGGACTGCGCGGGCGCGGGCGCTCCGGGCGTCGACCTCGGGTCGCTACGCTGCGACGCCGCCATCTGCTACGGCGCCGCGACGACTTCCTGCGCCACGCGATTGACCGGCTGAGGTGAACCCGCGTGGTCTAGGTGCGCTGGAGCAGGTGCCACCGTTCGTTCCGGAAAAATAGGCGAGCTGCCGCGTGACCTCTTACTCAGACGGGGCCCGCGGCACGCGGCCGAGGAGGTAAAACTCCTCGTTCGGCATGGTCTTGGTCAGGTGCGCCAGCCGGTTCGACATGGCGAAGAACGCGCTGATCGAGCCGACATCCCAGATGTCGTCGTCGGTCAGGTCGTGAGCGCGCAGCGAACCCAGAACCTCATCGTTGACGGTCCACGGCTCTACCGCGAACTTGACGGCGACCTCGAGGATGGCGCGCTGGCGGGGGTCGAGTTCGGCGCTGCGCCAGTCGGTGGCCACCTGGTCCGCGATCCGGGGATTGCGGGTCCGGATGCGGGCGATCGCACCGTGGGCCACGACGCAGTACAGGCAGTGGTTCTCCGCGCTGGTCGCCACCACGATCAGCTCCCGGTCGCCCCTGCCGAGCGCAGGCGTCTCCTTGTCCATCAGCGCGTCGTGGTAGGCGAAGAACGCGCGCCACTCGGCCGGCCGCCGGGCCAGGGTGAGGAAGATGTTAGGCACGAACCCGGACTTCTCCGCGATCTCCTTGATGCGAGACCGCAGGTCTTCGGGCACGTCCTCGATCGACGGCACATCGAACATGCTCTCCACCCTAACCTCCGGCCAGCCACGCCGGCCTGGCGCGGACCGCGGCCGGCTCAGACGACCTTGCGCAGCGTCGTCATCAACGCCGATGATCTCGCCGCCGACCGGGGTCCCGCTGATCGTCCCGAAGGCCGACTAGTTCCCAAGCTGGCAGGACGGGCTGGGCTGCCGTCAGCCGTTCCACGGTCACTCGAAGCATGTCAGGGGAAGGGTTGACGGCAAGAAGTCAACGTCTGTAGAGTTACGCGCATGGTATTCAATGACTGTTGAATTAAGGTGGTCTGTCATGTGGGCGATGATCTCGAAGGAGTTCCGCGAGCTCCGGCGGGACCGGCGGACGGTGGCGATGATGATCGTCTTGCCCATCGTTTTGCTGGTCGTCTTCGGCTACGCCGCGAACTTCAAGGTCAGTGATATCCCCGTCGTCGTGGTCGGCCCGGGTGCCACCCAGGCGGCGTCCATGCTCCCGGAGCCGACGTTCCGCGTCGTCGAGGTCGATCCTGCCGCGGGCGAGCCTGCCGCCCGGGCGCGGCTGCGGGACGGCAAGGCGGTCGTGGCGGTGGTGACCGGAAGCGGCGCCCCACTCATCCTGATGGACGGGTCGCAGCTGTTCTCGGTGCAGACGGCGGAGGCCGCCCTGGGCAAGATGGCGCAGGGAGCGGGCGTCTCGCCCCGGGTCGAGATCCTCTACAACAAGGACCTGAGCACCTCGTGGGTGCTGGTTCCCGGCCTGGCCGGGCTGATCCTGGTGTTCATCGGCACGCTGATCACCAGCCTCGGCGTGGTCCGGGAGCGGCAGGCCGGCACCCTGGAGCAGCTCGCGGTGATGCCGTTCCGCGCGTGGGATGTCATCGTGGGCAAGATCGCCCCGTACCTGGTCGTGGCCGCGGTGGACCTCGTGGTCATCGTGGTCATCGGCATGGCCGTCTTCCACGTGCCGTTCGCCGGCAATGTCGGCACGTTCGCCCTCGGCGCGGCGCTGTTCCTGCTGGTGACCCTTGGCATGGGGGTGCTGGTCTCGACGGTGTCGCAGAATCAGGGGCAGGCGATCCAGCTGGCATTCATGCTCGTCCTTCCGCAGGTGCTGCTGTCCGGGCTGATCTTCCCGGTCTCGTCCATGGCC
>JBEKKH010000505.1:0-6011 GCA_050010815.1 Streptosporangiaceae bacterium
AGTGACTTACGGCCCGATTCGGCCGCCAGGTATCCTGGGATGAGTGCGGCGGAGGGGCTCGCCGCGCTGGCACCCGCCAGTACGCACGGGTGACACGAACGCGGCGATGCCGCCAACGGTCCCTGCCAGGCGTGTCACGTGACGCGGGTAGGAGGCTGGTGCCGATGCCGGACGGCGGGAGCACTGTGGTCAGCGCGCTGGACGAGCTGGCTGCGCTAGGGACGCAACGGGACCGGGAGCAGCTGGCGGCGCTGCTGGACCGGCTGGATGCGGCGCGGCTGCGCGTCTTGGTCGTCGGTGAGGCTAAGCGGGGCAAGAGCACGCTGATCAACGCCCTGCTGGGCCGCGCCGTGCTGCCGACCGGGGTGACTCCGCTGACTGCTGTCACGACGACGGTGCGGTACGGCGACGACGAGCGGGCGGAAGTGAGGTTTCTCGACGGACACGACGAGAAGCATTCCCTGGCCGCGCTCGGCGACCTGGTAACCGAGCGCGGGAATCCCGGCAACCGCCGCCTGATCGCTGGCGTGACCGTTTACGTGGCGGCGCCGGTGCTGGCGGGCGGGGTGGAATTGGTTGACACGCCCGGTACCGGGTCGGTGTTCCAGTGGGATACCGAGACGGCCCATGAGGCGCTGCGGTCGATGGATGCGGCCGTGCTCGTGCTGACCGCCGACCCGCCGGTCTCGGCGAGCGAGCGGGACTTGCTGGACCGGGTCGCCGAGCTGTCGGCGACGACGTTCGCGGCGCTGAACAAGGCCGATCACCTCGATGAACCGGGGCTGGCGGAGGCATTGGAGTTCACCCGGCGGGTGGTCGGCCAGGCCGTCCATCCCGCCAAGGTATACGCGATGTCAGCGCGTGCCGCCCTGGCCGGCGGTGATCCCGGCTTCGCCGCGTTCGCAGCCGATTTTACGGCCTATCTGGGATCTCAGGGGCGGTCGGATCTGCGCGTATCGGCGATCGCGCAGGGCCGCCGGATCGCCGGCTCGCTGCTGGATGAGGTGGTCGTGACCCGGCGGGCGGCCGAGATGCGGGCTGGCGAGGCGGCCGGGCGGGTGCGGCAGTTCAGCGAGCGGCTGGCCGAGGTGGCCAGGCACGGCCGCGATGCCGTGACCGTGGTCACTGGCGAGTCGGGCCGGCTGTTGCTCGCGCTCAACGACGCGGCCGAGGCGGATAGCCCGCGGCTGGGCCGCGAGGTCGGCGGACAGCTTGACGCGCTGTTCGACGACGAGTTGCGCGAAGCGGCGGCGGCCGAGATAGAGCGCCGGGGCCGGGAGCGGCTGGCCGCGTTCACCGTGGCCGCCGCAGAGGCCTGGCGCCAGCGGCGGCGGGAGGCCATCGAGCAAAGACTGGCGGCGGTCGACGCCCACCTGGCTGCGGACCTGAAGACCGAGCTAGGCGGCCTTCGCGAGTCCGCCGCGGAATTGCTTGGGCTGGATCTCGCCGTCTCCGAGCCGGAAGGCCGGCTGGCCGAAAGCCGACGGTTCTTTTACCGCACCGCGGAGGATGTCGGCCAGACCGAGCTGCTGGCCGGCGCGGTTCGCCGCAGGCTCCCCGGCGAGTTCGGCAGGCGGACGGCCAGGGAGCACCTGCGCCGTGAGGCCCCGGGCCTGGTAGCTAGCCAGGTTGGCCGGGCCAGGGGCGACCTGCAGTACCGGCTGGCCGAAGCGACCCGGGCCCTGGAGCGGGTGGTCGGACAGCGCTACGCCGATGGCACCGACCGGATACGGTCCGCGTTGCAAGGTGCGGCTGAGCTTCGTGAAGCATCTGCAACCGAAGTGGGGGAGAAGAAAAAAGATTTGGCCGAACGGGCAGCGGTGCTGCGTCACGTCATGTGCCTGCTGGACCAGGCCGAGACATGACCGGGCCACTCAGCTTGCTGTTCGAGGAGGCGCCGGCGGCCCGGGGCGCCGAGGGACAGGGCGAGGATCGCTCCTTCGCCTCGGATCTGAACCTCGACCAGATCGTGGCGGCGATCGCGGGTGATCGCGAGGAGGGTGACCTCATCACGACCGTTCTCTACGGCCACCTGCGCGATGCCGACGCCGTGCACTACCGCCAAGAGGTCTTCCAGGACCTGGAGAACCCGGCCCTGTTCGCTCAGGCCGAGCGCTTCGCCGGCCTCATGCACCAGGTACGCGCCCACCTCGATCAGCTGGCGAAGATGCCGTATCACTATCAGCGGGAGGGGTGGTTCCTGGACGCGGCGGCCATCTACTGCGACGCGGTGCAGTCCCTGGCCGGGCAGCTCGCCTCGGCGCAGATCAGCTCCCGCGGACTCCTGGCCGTCCGGGAGTACCTCGGTTCCTATCTGGCCTCGGCGGAGTTCACCGCTCTGGTGAGCGATACGGGGGACCGCAAGGGCGCCCTGGAAGGAATCCGCTACTGCACCCGCATCAAGGGCGGCCGAGTCGACGTCGGCCGTTACCGGGATGAAGCGGACTACAGCGCCGCGGTGCTTAAGACCTTCGAGCGCTTCAAGCAGGGCGCGACGAAGGACTACCGGGTCCGCTACCGGACCTCGCCGGGGATGAGCCACGTCACCGCGCAGATCCTTGAGCTGGTGGCCCGGCTCTTCCCCGAGGAGTTCACCGCCCTGGACGAGTACTGCCGCCGGCACGCCGCGTTCCTCGACGAGGACATCCGGCGCATCGACCGGGAGCTCCAGTTCTATCTCGCTTACCTCGACCACATCAGGCCGCTTCGCGTCGCTGGGCTGCGCTTTTGCTATCCCGAGGTCTCCGCAAGCTCGAAGGATGTCCGCGCCGCCGGCGCCTACGACCTGGCCCTGGCGAAGAAGCTCGTCTCGGAGCGCAAGCCGGTGGTCACCAATGATTTCCGCCTGGAGGGTCGCGAGCGCATTTTCGTCGTGACCGGCCCCAACCAGGGAGGCAAGACTACCTTTGCCCGGACCTTCGGCCAGCTCCACCACCTGGCCAGCGTCGGCTGCCCGGTCCCGGGCAGTGCCGCCCGCCTTTTCCTCTTCGACCGCCTCTTCACCCATTTCGAGCGGGAGGAGGATCTCGCCAAGATGAGCGGGAAGCTGGAGGACGACCTGGTGAGAATCGGGGCGGTCCTGCGGGCGGCCACGCCTGACAGCATCGTGGTCCTGAACGAGATCTTCACCTCCACGACCCTGCACGATGCCCGTTTCCTGGGGACGAAACTGATGAGGAAGGTCATGCAGCTTGACGCCTTGTGCGTCTACGTCACCTTCGTGGACGAGCTGGCGTCGCTGGGGGAGCCGGTCGTCAGCATGACGAGCACGATCGTCCCGGAGAACCCGGCCGAGCGCACCTACAAGGTGGTCAGGAAGCCAGCTGACGGCTTGGCCTATGCGCTGGCCATCGCCGAGAAGTACGACCTCACCTACGAGCGGCTGCGCGGGAGAGTCGTGTCGTGAAGGTCTATCTCCTCTACCAAGCCCAGGACTTCGACTTCGAGGCCGACCTGCCTGCCCACCACGAGGAGCTGATCCAGGACCTGGAGCTGACCACACTGCTCCGGGCGATGGCCCGTGGTGACAAGTTCCTCTTCGACGTGTCCAGGAGAGTGCTGTTCGCCTGCCTGCACGATCCTGAGGCCATCCGCTATCGCCAGCGGGTCCTGGCCGACTGTCTCGCCGAGCCCGGGGTTATCCGGGAGACGTACGCGGTGGCCGTTGGCGCCCTGCAGGACAGGCGGCACCTCTGGGGAGGTTACGGGGGCACGTATCAAACTCCCTCGGCCAACCTCTCGGGTGCGGTCAGCCATCTCGAAGCCTACGTGGCTCGCCTCAGGCAACTGCGGCAGATCGCCGGCGAGCATGCGGAGAAGTTCCGCTCCGACGGGCTGAGGGTGCTCTTCGCCACGCTGCAGCGCGAGCTGGACGACGAGTACTTCGAGGAGATCAGTGACCACCTGAAGCAGCTGCGCTTCCGCGCTGGCGTGCTGATCGACGCGGGGCTTGACCGGGATAACAGCGGGGTCAACTTCGTGCTCCGCGCCCCCGCCGACACCCGGCCAAGGTGGAAGGGACGGCTGGGAATCGGCCCACGTTCCACCTACTCTTTCACCCTGCCGCCCCGCGACGACGCGGGAGGCCAGGTTCTGGCCGACCTCACCGGCCGAGGGATCAATCTCGTGGCTAACGCGGCCGCCCAGTCCGCAGACCACATCGGGAGCTACTTCACCATGCTGCGGGCGGAGCTGGGCTTCTACGTAAGCTGCCTCAACCTGGCGGACCGCCTGGCGGCCAAAGGGGTGCCGACCTCGATCCCCGAGCCGAGGCCACCGTCACCACTCGCGTTCTCGTGCACGAACCTGCGCGATGCCTGCCTGGAGCTGCAGTCAGCGGGCGCGGTCGTGGGCAACGACGTGCAGGCCGACGGGAAGTCGCTGGTCATCATCACCGGCGCCAACTCGGGGGGGAAGTCGACGTTCCTGCGCAGCGTCGGCTTGGCCCAGCTCATGATGCAGTGCGGGTTGTTCGTGGCGGCCGAGTCCTATCGGGCGAATGTGACTCGCGGGATCTTCACCCACTTCATCCGGGAGGAGGATTCCAGCATGACCAGCGGGCGGCTGGACGACGAGCTCAGGCGCATGAATGCCATCGCCGACCAGATCAGGCCGCACTGCCTCATGCTGTTCAACGAATCCTTTGCCGGGACCAACGAGCGCGAGGGATCCGAGATCGGCCGCCAGGTCGTCCGCGCCTTGCTGGACGCAGAAGTCAAGGTGTTCTTCGTTACCCACCGGTTCGACTTCGCCGAGGGCTTCTACCGTCAGCACGGGGACTCCAGTCTCTTCCTCAGAGCTGAGCGTCAGCCCGACGGGCGCCGGAACTACAAGCTTGCCGTGAAAGAGCCCCTCCCGACCAGCTTCGGAGAGGACCTCTACTACCGGCTCGGCGGCTGGCTGGATGAGGATAGAGCCTTCACCACGACTATTGCGGGGGCAGCCTCGAATGATGAACCGGGCGAGAGCAGCCTGCCCGGACCTACTGCAGCAGGCCGTTCAGGTCCGCGGAGCTGATCACCTCGGCCTGGCGCGGGAAGATCCGCTGCAGGAGGAAGTCGTGCACCTCCTGGTCCGGGTCGGTGGTCAAATCCTCCATGACGATGAGGCGGTAGTCCCGGTCGTGGCCGTCGCGGACGGCGGACAGCACCACGCTGGAGGTAGTCAACCCGGCCAGGAGCAGCGTGTCGGTCCCCCTGGCCTGCAGCTGCTCGTGCAGGTCGGTCGTGCCGAACGGCCCGATCCGGACCTTGCGGACGACGATGTCCTTGTCCTGCGGCGTGACCTGGTCGTGGATCTGGGTCCCGGGCCCATCGGCCGGGGACCGGCATTCTCCCGCCACTGCGCACGGCCATGCGCTCATTGCAGCCGTCTCCGATTCCCCATGGGAACCGTTACACTGAAGCGGACGAAAAGCTCCGTTTTGAGAACGGAGGATGCGGCGCGCTCGCTGGAGGACTTCTTCGCGGGCGTTCCCGGTAGGTCCGCGCCCGTCAATCCGCGAGGAGACACATGCCCAGCCAGCCCGCGCCCGTCCCGCCCGACGATCTGTCACGCAAACTCACCGTCGCCCGGCCGGACCACGACCAGAGCCTTCCGCACATCGGGCTCGTCGGTGACACCTACACGATCCTCGTCACCGGCGAGGACACCGCCGGGAAGTACACGCTCATCGACATGCACGTACCTCCGGGCGGCGGCCCGCCGCCGCACCGGCACGACTTCGAGGAGATGTTCACCGTGCTTGACGGCGAAGTCCGGGTAACCTTCCGCGGCGAGACGCTCGTCGCCCGCTCCGGCGAGACCATCAACGTGCCGGCCAACGCCCCGCACGCGTTCACCAACGCCACAGATACGCCGTCGCGGCTGCTGTGCATGTGCGCGCCCTCGGGGCAGGAGGAGTTCTTCACCCTGGTCGGCCAGCCCGTCGCCACCCGGACGAAGGCGCCACCGCCGCTCGACGCCGACGCGCAAGCGGCCTTCATCGCCAAGTCGACGGCGCTCGCGGCCGA
>JBEKKH010000506.1:0-6009 GCA_050010815.1 Streptosporangiaceae bacterium
CCCCCGTGCCCCCCGTGCCCCCCGGGCCCCCCGGGCGGGGGGGTTGACCGGCTGAGGATTTGGGAAATGCTGAGGAGCTGGGAAATCAGGGCGGGGTGGGCGGTGCCGGTTCGGCGATGGCGCTCAAGCCGTGCCGGGAGGGGGTCTACGAGGAACGGCAGGAGTATGCCGTTGGACTCGGTGACATCCAGCGCCCGCTCCAGGGCACGTCCGGCGGTGGCCACCTCGCCCAGCGCGTCGCGGGCTTGCACTTCTAGCAGGAGCGCCGTTACCAGCTGCACCCGCAGGACCCGGGAGACCGGGCCGTCCAGGACAGGCGCGAGCGCACCGGCGGCCGCCTGCGGATCGCCGGTGGCCAGTCGCAGCGCCGCCGCGGCGATGCGCATCTCCGCGCTGGCCCGCTCGCCGGAGTTCAGTCCGGCGAGAGCCTGCTCGGCCCGTCCGGTCTGGCCCAGCCGCACCAGCGTCTGTACCAGGCGCGATCGCATCGACGTCACGAAGGCGTGCGGCTTGGCCAGCATCTCGGCCAGCTTCTCAGCGCCGGCCAGAGCAGCCAGCGCGTCGGCATAACGGCCCCGGGCCAGCTCCAGGACCCCGCGCGCGTAGCGCAGGGTCATTCCGGCGGCAGGTTCTACCTCGGTGCGCAGGGTCCGCTCGGCGCGCTCCAGCCACGACTCCGCTTCATCCAGGCGTCCCTGGTACAGCATCACGATGCCGAGTTGAACGTAGGCCACCCCGGCGAGCGGCTCGTCTGCCCAGCCATGCCGTTCCGCCAGCTCGATCGCCTGCCTGCCCCACTCCGCTTGGGACGCATGGGCCCGGAACAGCGCCATCCCGTGCGCCCCGTGGGTCAGGCCGGTGAACTCCAGGTACGGCCGCCCGATCAGGCGCGCCAGGGCCACGCCCTGCTCCAGGTGCCGTTCGGCGTCTTCGAACCGGAACGCCCAGACTTCGGCGATACCGAGGCTGATCAACGCCGCGGCGCGCACATCCTCGGTCAGCCCGAGGCGCGTGGTGGCGGCACCCTCGGTGAGGGCGAGCAGCCGCTGCGCCTCCTCGAGCACGACGGGGAAATCGACGAAGCGCCGGGCCAGGAAGAGCCGCAGCACCGCCAGCATGACCTGCACGCGTCCGTGACGTTCCGCGGGCACGGCCGCCAGCGTGCCGGTGGCCGTGGCCAGGTGCCGCCTGGCGTCTTCCAGGGCACCCCGGACCAGGTCCCCGGCCACCTGCACGATGGTGAGCTCCGGACTGGCCGCGACGACCCGGCGGGGGAACGTGGCCAGCAACTCGACCAGCGTTGCTCCCCTCCCGCCGAGGTAGAGGTCGAGCCAGTGATCCGACAGCAGTTGGGCGGCCATCCTCCAGTCCCCGGCGGCCTGGGCCTGCCGGACCGCCTCCACTGGGTGCCCGTGCCCGGCCAGCCACCCGGCGGCCGCGGCGTGCAGCGCGGCCCGATTCGGCTCAGCGCGGCACAGCTCCAGTTGCAGCAGGTCCGCGAACAGCTGGTGGTAGCGGAACCACGACCTGCATCCGTCCAGCGAGACCACGAACGCGCCGGCCTGCTCCAGATCCTGCAAGATCCGTTCCCCGCCCGATCCGCCGGTCAGCAGGTCCGCCAGCGGGCCGGACACCCGCTCCAGCATGGAGGTGCGCAGCAGCAGTCGCCGCACCTCCTCGCTCTGCCGGTCCAGCACCTCGGCCAGCAGGAACTCTGCCACCGTCCGTTCCGTGCCGGAGAACTCCATCGCAAACCGGTCCGGGTCCGGGTGCCCGGCCAGCGACAGCGCGGCCAGTCGCAGCCCGGCCGCCCACCCCTCGGTCCGCCCGTGCAACCGGGCCAGCGTCTCCTCCGGCACCTGCGCCCCGGTCGCGCCGAACAGCGCCCGGGCCTCGGCCAGGCTGAACCGCAGATCGACCGCGCGGATCTCGGTCAGGTCCCCCTCCACCCGCAGCCGGTGCAGCCCCAGCCGCAGATCATGCCGGGTCGCCAGGACGAACCGCAGCTCCGGCGGCGCGCGCAACACCAGCAGCTCCAGCTGCGCCAGTACCTCACCTGAGCCCAGCAGGTGCGCATCGTCGATCACCAGCCACAGCCGGTCTGCCAGCGGCGCCAGGTCGGTCAGCAGCCGCTCCACCACCGCCCAGCCGGCCACGCCCGGCGCCGCGGTCAGCGGCCGGACCAGGACCGATCCGGCCGCCGTGCCGCGCAGCGCGTCGGCCACCGAGATCCAGAACCCTTGCGGATCACGCTGCTCGCTGTCCACCGATACCCACGCGGCGCGGGTGGCCAGGCCAGCCTCGGCGATCCAGGACCGCATCAGCACCGTCTTCCCGCTGCCGGCCGGCGCCGATATCGCGGCGACGCGTTCCGCTTCGGCCAGCCGCCCGAATAGCGCGCCGCGAGAAACGACCCCGGACCGGACGGAAGGAGCGGCGGGAGCATCAGGGGCTTCCGGCTCGCCGCCGAACGCCGTGACGCCGGTGAGCGCCGCCAGGTCGGCGGCGGCGTCGCCTGGCCCGTCGAAACGGACCTGGAAGGGTCTCAGCTCGCCCGGGACCACCTGGCAGATGGCTATCTCACGCATGCTGTCGACCTGCTCTGCGGTCACGTTCCCAGCGAATCCTTTGGGCCGGGCGATGAATAGTGGTCATCTGACGACACCTTGCGGCGGACGTGTCCCCGGACGAATCACCGGGTTCCGGTGATGAACATTCACCTGCCTGGACGCGAGCCTATGCCCGTCCGATCGCAAGGTAAAGGAGAACGACATGAACCTGGACAACGAGCAGATCGTCCGGAAGGCCTACCAGATCGCCGAGGACAAAGACCTCGAGGGATGGGCCGCGGCCTTCACCCCAGACGGCACCCTTCACCGACATGTCCATCGGCGTTACCTGGACCGGCCCCGGCGAACTCCCCGAACAGGTCGAGAACTATGCCCGCGCCTTTCCCGACATGCACCGCGAGCTGTACCGGCTCTACGCCGTCGGCGACATCGTGGTGGTCCAGCTGGCCCTGCAGGGAACCCACCTCGGCCCGCTGCACCTGCCCGACGGCACGCTGCCGCCGACCGGCAAGCGGATGGACGCGCCGTGCTGCGACGTCTTCGAGCTGGCCGACGGGCTGATCAAGCGCTTTGACTGCTACCCGGAAGGCTCGGTCGTCCTCACCCAGCTCGGCGTCATCGGCAACCTCGCGGCCGCGCTCCAGCACTGACGAGGTCGACGCGTTCGGCCCGGGTCGGTAGCGGTTGACGAGGACAACGAACCACCCGTCGTTCGGAAAAAATTGGCTGTCGTCGGCGTGGGCGCGCCGGGCGAATCACCGCGATCCGGTGAGGACTTCTCACCTGACCGGCAGCAAGCCTGACCTGGATGACCACAGGCAAAAGGAGATCGGCATGTCCGACCTGGCCGAGACCGCCGACGTCATTGTCGTCGGCGGTGGTTCCGCTGGCGCCGTCCTCGAGCGTGTTTATCAGCGCGTTTACGCCGCGGCCACAAGGAGGCTGCCATGACCTTCACCGTGGATATCCACCATCACATACTGCCCGATTTTTTCTGGCGGGCCACCAATACCGGTGACCACCCGGTGGGCGGCATCGCGCCGCCGCCCTGGTCACGCGCGAGCGCGCTCTCCTTCCTCGACGACGCGGGCATCGACGTCGCCGTCACCTCGATCAGCACCCCCGGTGTGCACACCGGCGACGACGCCAGGGCCCGTGCCCTGGCCCGGCAGTGCAACGAACTGGCCGCCGAGCTGACCCGGGGCCGTCCCGACCGGTTCGGCGGCTTCGCCTGCCTGCCGCTGCCCGACGTCGACAGCGCGCTGGCCGAACTGGCCTACGCCCTCGACGACCTCCGGCTGGACGGCGTCGTGCTGTTCAGCAACGCTCGCGGCAGCTACCTCGGTGACCCGCGGTTCGCTCCGCTGTTCGACGAGCTGCAACGGCGCCGGGCCGTCGTGTTCGTTCACCCCAACCCCTCGCCCGACCCCAGCGCCCATGCGCCGGGCTGCCCGACTCCCGACGTCAAGTACGTCTTGGCTCATGCCGGGGGCACCGTGCCCTACCTGGCCGGGCGGTTCGGCATCATCGACGAGATGAACGTCATCCCCGGAGCGCAGGCCCGGGGATCCGCGGCCGAGACGTTCCGCCGCCTGTACTGGGATACCGCCCTGTCCTGGGGCGACCCGGTGCTGCGCATGCTGCGCGAGGTGGCGGGCCTCGACCACGTCCTGTTCGGCTCCGACTACCCCTATCTGCGCCGTGACCTGGCCGTCTCCTGCCGCGAGCACATCGAGGCCAGTCCCGAACTCACCGACAGCGAACGAACGGCCGTCCTCGGCGCCACGGCGACGAAGCTGATCCCGCGGCTGGCCAGCGTGCAGTCCCAGACTCAACCATTAGCTGGATCATCCCGGCGGTGACGCCTGCTCCTGGATCCAGGCATCCGCCAGCTTGGTCCAGTTCGCGGCCTCGCCGGCGTCCTGGGCCAGGCCAAGGCCGTGCGGGCCGTGGGCGAACACGTGCACCGCGTGGGAAACATGGCTGGCCGCGAGCGCCGAGGCGAAGCGGTAGGTGTGTTCGGGAGGGACGTAGGAGTCCTCCGCGGTATGCCAGGTGAAGAACGGCGGCGACGCCGGCGTGACCAGCGAATCCAGCGATGTCGAGCGGCGCAGGTCCGGGCTGGCGTCCGCGCCGAGGAGGATCAGCCGGGCCGGACGGTAGGTCTCGGTTTGCATCGAGGTGATGGCGTAACCGAGCACCGCGAACTGCACCGTCTGATCGGGCGCGGCGCCTGGCGCGAGAGCGGCCAGCCCGGCCAGGTGACCTCCTGCGGAGAACCCGATGAGCCCGATGCGCTGGGCGCCTGCGGCCCGGCGACGTCCGATCTCAGCGCGCAGCGCGTCCAGTGGTGCCGGGTGCCGGACGTTGAGCGGATAGCGGAACACGCTCGCCTGCACGCCTGTCTCGCCGAGCCACCTGGCCACCGGCTCGGCTTCGTGTGGAGTATGCGCGGCGTACCCGCCGCCGGGCAGGACGATCATGTGCGTGCCCGGAGCTTGCGCACGTGTCGTCATGGCTGTTCACCGCCCTGCTAGCGTGCGTGGTCGGCCAGCAGCCGCAGTTCCCGCGCGCGCTGCACAGCGGAGGAGCGGTCACGGGCCCGGAGCTTGGCGTAAATGCTGCGAACTTGCGTATTGACGGTGTTCACCGAGACGGACAGTTCGCCCGCGATCTCGGGCCTGGACAGGTTCGTCGGGAGATACCGCAGCACCCGCAGTTCGCCTGGGCTTAGGTTCTCCACGGGCGGCGAACAGGACTGGCCGCTGGCAGCCGGGGATGCGCCGCTCATGACGTCGAGGATGTCGGTGAGCAGCACGCCGTGCGCTGTCTCATGCCGCGGCAGCGCCTCAAGCAGCTCCCGGGAGCCGGTCATCAAGAACGCGAGGACCGGCCGGTCGGGCTCGGCCAGGGCGAGCGCGAGGTAACTGAACACCGGCGCCCGGCCGTCCAGGACGTCCTGCAGCGCGCGGAGGGCTGCGGCCGGGTCGCCTTCCGCGAGGGCGATCGCCGCGGCGGCATTAGCGATTTCGCCCGAGCTGGCCCGCTCGTCGTCGAGCGCCGCGAGCGCCGCGCGAGCTTGGCCGGGCATGCCGAGGCGGGCCTGGGTGGCGAGCGTCCAGGCGGTCACCTTGCCCGCCAGGGCGTGCGAACCCACCAACTGCCGTCGCAGGCGTTCGGCCGCGTTGAACTCCTCGAGCGCCTCAGGAAGGCGGCCACGGCCGGCCTGCAGCATGCCGCTCACGATGTGCATAAGCAGCCGGATATCGGGGCCGGTGTCTGCGTGGAGGGCGCGGGCGGCACGCTGCAGCCATCGCTCGCCCTGGTTGAGGTCACCGGTCCAGATCACCGCGGCGGCCAGCGTGAGCAGCGCGGGCGCGATCACCCACTCCGACCCCCATCCGTACCGCTCAGCGAGCGTGATTGCCTCGCGGCAGCG